>DATMQL010000130.1:0-17300 GCA_035566815.1 Steroidobacteraceae bacterium
GAATTCGTGGAATACTACGGGCGGCCGTGGGCCAAGGTTTGGGAGAAGTACTTCGAGAAAGGGTGGGACAAGCCGCAGACTACGGGTGTGCCGGAAGACGTGCTCAAGTCGCTGGAATGAACTCCGGCGCTAGCACGGTGGGCGCCGGGGGCTGCGGCGATGTCGTTGCAGCTCGCGGGTGGGGCGTAGCGCGAGTGGTGGTGGTCGTTTGGCTGTTGTGTCTTGCGTCGGTGGCGCCGGCTGCACCAACACCACCGCGCACGCCACCCCGTGTCTTTCTCCCGATCAAAGGCGATCTCTGGCGCGCTGGCAACGGCAACTGGTGGAGTCTCGTCTATGTGACGCCGGAGGGCATCGTGTTGGTGGATCCGATCAGTCCGGATTTCGCCGCCTGGTTGAAAGGCGAGCTCGGTGCCCGCTTCCCGGGTAGGGCCGTCAAGTACATCGTCTACAGTCACAGCCACTGGGATCACGTGGGCGGCGCCGCCGTGTTTGCCGACAGCCATCCCCATATCGTCGGCCAGGAGCGCATCCTCAAAAACATGGATGGCCGCTATCCACACATGCCCGGCGACATGGTCGATCGCAACAACGATGGGATGATCGAGGCCGAGGAGATCGACATACCTACCCGCGAGCATTTCGGTATCTGCGGCATGTTTCCCGGGTATTTCGCAACCATCGACCGCAACCATTCCGGGCACCTCACGCCGGCGCAATGGTGGGCAGCTCAAGGTGTGGTGCCGCCTGACATCGTTTATTCGGAGCGGATGACGCTCGTTTTCGGGGGGCGTCATATCGAGCTCGTCTTTCCAGGCCTCAACCATGCCGACGACGGGACCGTCGTCTACTTCCCGCTGGAGCGGGTGGTATTCTCAGCGGACTTTCCGGCCGACGCGCTGGTAACGACATCCATGCGATCGTTGCCCAGCGCCTGCGGTGTGTTCGATCGGCATCCGCTCGCGGAGTGGATCCGGTCCTACAAGACCATCGAGAGCCTGGACTTCGACATCCTCGCGCAAGGTCACGGGAGCGTCACTTTCACCAAGGGCGACGTGAGCGAAGGCAGGCAGTACTTCGAGGATTTACGTGCCGACGTCGCGCAGGGAATGGCGGCCGGGAAAACTCTGGCGGAGCTGAAGGAAAGCCTCCTGCTGGAGAAATACAGGAGTTGGGCGCATTACGACACGTTGCGGAAAGATAACATCGAGGCGGCGTACCTGAACTTGAAGAATTACCCCTGACTCGGCCTCGGTCGGGCCGCCGCCGCCGAGGCCCAGGTCGTCAGCATCGCTCGTCAGCCGCAGTCTAGCTCGTTCCGGAGTCGCGCTTGGGCCGGCGGACTGCCCTCACCTTTCCGCTATTGCCTCCTCCACAGAAGAATTGTTTGTCACCGTCGGACTCGAGTCCCGAAATAATCAATCCGGGAGGCATGTCGAGTTGCTCCAGGACCTCGCCCGTGCCCGGGTCGATTCGCCGCAATTCACTCTGCTCACCTTCCCAGGTGGCATGCCAGAGCTCTCCTTCGAGCCACGTGACCCCGGTGACGAACCGGTTGGATTCGATCGTGCGCAGAATCGCACCGGTTTCGGGATCGATTTGATGGATTTTGCGGTCGCGATACTGTCCGACCCAGAGTGTCCCTTCGGCCCACGTGAGTCCCGAGTCGCTGCCGCCGCCAGGCGCCGGGATCGTGGCTAGCACTTGGCCGGTGTTCGGATCGATCTTCTGGATGCGATCCTCGGCGAGTTGAAACAGGTGCCTGCCGTCGAAGGCTGTTCCGGCATGCGCGGCGACGTCGATCGAGCGCAGCACTTTGCCACTCTCGGGATCGAAGGCATTCAGCTTGTCGCCAGCGGCAAACCAGACCTTCTGGCCGTCGTACGTGACTCCACCCACATTCTTGGCACCCGGAAAGGGTCCGTACTCGCGGACTATTTTGGCGGTTGATTTACTCATATTTCCTATCCTAACCAATTGGCAAGGGAACCGGGAGTAACAAGCTTGTCGTGAATCCTGGCATGGGCGGGGTCAACCAGCGACGTGCTCGCCCGTGACCGAAGGACTGCACTTTGCCTGTTGCGGCCAAAGAGTCGAGGGCCCGCTGCACGGTGCGCTGGCTCGTTGCGAGCGCAAGCGCAAGGGCCGAGCTCGACCAGGATTCACCATCGGTGAGGAAGGCGAGCACGGCGGCGTGCTCCTCTTCGACGGGGAGTGCCAGCACGACGACCTCACGTGCGCGACGTGGCGCCAGCGCAAACCCTCGCTTTGTCGCGGTGACGTTGGCCAGCGGTCGAAGCACCGTGCGAAGCCGCGCGAGTTCGACTCGCAACCGTGCACGGTGCGATTCATCCGCGATCTTTAATCTGAATGCGCGCGCGATGAGCATGTCCCTCGGGACGTCTTCCGGCCACGCTTCGCTCAGCGCGCGTGCTAGCGCGAACAACACCGGACGCTTTGCAAGTGAGATCACCGTGCCTGCGTGACGCACGACATTACGGCAGGCGTCCGCTATGAATGCTTTCGACGCCAGCAACTCCTCGACTTCGTCGAGGAGGAGGAGTCGCTCCATCCCGTTCGCAATCAGGCGGGCGGCGGGCGTGTTCAGTAGGAGGAGTGCGCTTTCGACCTCTGCCATCAGTGCAGGGATGCGTGCTTGGCGTGCTGCGCGCTCGGCCCGGGCGAGCGCCGCCCGCGCATCCTTCGTCCGAAGGCGTCGCATCTCGATTCCCGCGACCAACAGTTCGTGGGCGGTCCTCGAAGCGGGAGGCAAAGGCGCGGGGTCTAGATTGGCAAGAGTTCGTTCGGACTCCTCGACTTGCCCGATCAGAAGGAGGCGCCTGGCCTCCAGATACCGTGCGTGCGCGGCGTTTACGCTGTCGCCGTGACCTTCGAGCGTTACCCGTGCCGCGTCGAGTGCTTTCGCGGGCCAACTCAGGTCGCGCGAGGCGAGGGCGATCTCGGCCTCGGCGACCACGCACCTTGCACGGGCTATGGCTTCTTTCGGACCGAAAGCACGCGCGGCGCTTCGCAGGAGCGCTTTCGCTCGAGCGAGATCGCCGAGCTGCGCCATCGCGATGCCTCGAAGCGCGAGAGCCGACGCGTCGTCGCGCAGGGCGATCCGCTTCAATGCGCCTAGGGGATCCCCGGCGGCGAGCGCAAGCGCCGCGGCTGTGATCAGCGAGTCCATCGGAATCCCGTCACTCTTGTAACTCCCACCTTTCGGTACCGGACGTTAAAACTATCTCACGACAGGCAAACGCCTGCGCAAAGGAGATATGACCGATGACTAAACATATGACCGGGACGCGTAAGGAGTGGCTCGCCGCACGGCTGGAACTGCTCGAGGCGGAGAAGGAGCACACACGGCGCAGCGACGAGCTGGCCCAGCGGCGCCAGGAGCTGCCGTGGGTGCGGATCGATAAGGGGTATCGGTTCGAGACCGACGTGGGGAACGTCTCCCTGGCAGACCTCTTCCGGGGGCGTTCGCAGCTCCTCATCTACCACTTCATGTTCGGGCCCGACTACACGGCCGGTTGCCCGTCCTGCTCGGCGATCGCAGACGGATTCGATGGCTTCGCCGTTCACTTGGCAAACCATGACGTCATGCTCTGGGCGGTGTCTCGGGCGCCGTTCGCGAAGCTGCAGGGGTACAAGCGGCGGATGGGGTGGACGTTTCCCTGGGCGTCCTCGTTCGGCAGTGACTTCAACGCCGACTTCAACATCGCGTTCACCGAGGAGCAACAGCGCGAGGGGGGTATCGAATACAACTACCGACGTGAGCCAGCAATGGCGCGTGAGCCGGCGACGCCACGTGAGCCGTCCGCACCTGTCGTGCAGATGGCGGCCACGACCGGAACCGACGTGGCCACGTATACGCGCGACAGGCCGGGTGTGAGCGCGTTCGTGCTCGAGGACGGCGTTGTTTATCACACCTATTCCACCTATGCGCGCGGGCTGGATGGCCTTTGGGGCATGTACCAGTGGCTCGACCGAGCCCCCATCGGACGCAACGAGAAAGGCATCTGGTGGCGCCGCCATGACGAATACGGCAAGCGGTGAGGCCCGTCGTGAGTGTCATTGACGCAATCGGGGGACGGGAGGCCTTGCGACGGGTGTTGCCCGAGCGAGATTCCCAGCAAGCGTTCTTGGTCGTCGCGACGCTGCTCTTCGCCGCCAGTTCGGCGGTGACGGTTGTGTGGTGCCAGGCCATGTCGGCCATGGGAGAGATGCCGATGCCCGGCGGCTGGGCAATGTCGATGGCCTGGATGCGGATGCCCGGTCAGACGTGGCCGGGCGCCGCGGCTTCGTTTCTCGGCATGTGGGTCGTAATGATGGTAGCCATGATGCTGCCATCCCTGGTGCCAACGCTTTGGCGCTACCGTAAGGCCGTTGGCAGGGCAGGCCACGCTCACCTCGGTTGGCTGACCGCGTTCGTAGGCGGAGGCTATTTCTTCGTGTGGGCTGTGTGCGGAGTGGCCGTGTTTGCCCTGGGCGTGGGGTTGGCGGAGATCGAGATGCGGCGGCCGGCGCTTGCGAGCGCCGTCCCGGTTGCGGTGGGTGTGATCGTTCTGATCGCCGGCTCCCTCCAATTCACGGCGTGGAAGGCGCGTCAGCTTGCCTGCTGCCGGGCGGTGCCTTCGTGCGGCTGTACGGTGCCGGCCGACGCCGGTGGGGCGTGGCGTTACGGGCTGCGCCTCGGACTACACTGCAGCTACTGCTGTGCCGGTCTGACGGTGATCCTACTGGTCATCGATGTCATGGACCTTCGCGTCATGGCTGCCGTGGCGGCGGCCACCACGGTTGAGCGTCTCGCGCCGTGCGGGGATCGTGTCGCGCGAGCTATCGGGGTTGTTGCCGTTGGGGCGGGGTTGCTCGTAGTCGCCCGAGCCGCCGGGCTCGGCTCGATTCATTGACCGGTGCGAAACCGGGTCCAGGCGCGAGTCACGAGCCTCGAGTATTCCAGTGTTACCGCGGAATTGGTCACCAGTCTGGCCCGGGTTGCGGCATCCGGATAAACACCTGGATCGCTGCTGAGAGCGGTGTCGATGAGGGGCGATGAGGCGGCATTGCCGTTCGGGTATTTGATGTAGTTGGAGATAGCCGCGGTCACCTCGGGGCGCATCAGGTAGTTCATCCAGATCTCGGCATTGCGCGGGTGAGGGGCATCGGCGGGAATCCCCATCATGTCCAGCGTCATCAGTGCTCCCTCCCGCGGAATGAAATAGGCGATGCGCGCGCCGGTAGCGGCCTCCAACGCACGGTGGCGCGCCGCTGTTATATCGCCGGACCAGGCAAGGGCCACGCACAATTCGCCGTTGGCCATGGGCGCGATGAGGTTGAACTCAAAGTGAGTTATGTAGGGGCGGATGCTTTGTAGTAACGCGGACGCGGCGGCGACGTCCTCGGGGCGGCGCTGGTTGGGGTCCCGGCCGAGATAAATGATGGCCGATTCGATGACGTCCAGAGGTGAGTCGACGACGGCAATGCCGCAATCCTGCAGTTTCTGTGCGTTGCGTGGATCGAAGAGCAACGCCCAGCTGTTCGTCACATCCGGTCCCAGCCGCGCCTGTACCCGCTCGATGTTGTATCCAAGGCCGGTCGTGGACCACATGTACGGAATGGCATGCAGGTTGCCGGGATCATGGATCGCCATGCGGCGCATGATCTCCGGGTCCGCATTCGCGAGGTTGGGCAGTAACTGCTTGTCGAGTGCGCGGTATACCCCGGCGCGCAACTGGCCATCGAAGAAGTTCTCCGACGGTATCACGATGTCGTAGTTTGAATGGCCCGTGAGTAACTTCGTCTCGAGGATTTCATTGTTGTCGTAGGTGTCATAGCGCACCTCGATGCCGGTTTCCTTTTCGAAGTTGCTGATGGCCGCGGGAGCGATGTAGTCGCTCCAGGCGTAGACGTTGAGAATCCTTTCGTCATTGTTTGTAGCGGGCATTGACTCGGTGCCGTGCCCGCTGCAAGCTCCAAGGACGAGAAATACGCCGGACATCATGAGTGCCAGGCAAGTCTTCATCGGCACGCGCTCCCCGGGACGATAACGGGACCAGGTGGTGGGTCCTCGGCCTGATCAGCTTGTCCAATCTTGGCAGCTACTACGTTTACGATGCAATCGCGCCCGTGGCGGACCTCCTGCACCGGCAGCTCGGTTTCAGCTACGCGGATGTAGGGTCCCTCAACGCCATCTACAGCCTGCCGAACATTTTCATCGCACTGCTGGGCGGTATCCTGGCGGATCGATACGGCGCGGCGCGCGTGTCGGCATGGGCGGCGGCAATTTGCTTTGTTGGCACGTTGCTGACGGCGATTGGCCCCCACCTGGGGGTCATGATGCTCGGCCGGTTCCTGTTCGGGGTCGGCGGTGATACGGCGTTTGTCGCGATGCTCACCGGGCTCGGGCACTGGTTCATGGGGCGCAGGTTGGGTGTCGCAATGGCGATTTTCTTCAGCGTTGCGCGCCTCGGGTCCTATCTCGCGGATCTGTCGCCGGAGCTTTTCAAGCCGCTTTACGACCGGGGATGGCAGCCACCCCTGGTGCTGTCGGCCGCCGTCGCCGGAATGAGCCTGCTCGCGGCAATGGGTTACGCGATGATCGATCGCCGGCGCGTGCTCGCCGCAGGCCCGATGCAAGAGCTTCGGAGGATGCAGCTGCCCACCGGGCTCGACGCTCGCCTCTGGGGCTTGCTCCTGATGGGCATGCTTTTCTATGCGGTGGTATTCCCATTTCGCAGCACGTTCTCCATTGAATATTTCCAGGGAGCCAAGGGGCTGTCGCTGCAGGAAGCCGGTATAGCCAACAGTTGGGTTTTCTTCGCCGCGATTTTCGCCAGTCCCGTATTCGGATGGCTCGCCGACAGAACGCGGCATAGAGCCGCGCTCCTCGTCTTTGGCATGGCCTGTTTGACCGCGAGTTTCTACATCCTGGGAGTTACCGGCTGGCCGCTGTGGACGACCACAGCGCTCGTCGGGGTCAGCTATTCGCTCGTGCCGGCGGTCATCTGGCCCGCCGTATCCGATCAAGTACCCGTGCACCGGCTCGGAGCCACACTCGGCCTCATGACCATTCTGCAGAACATCGGCATGGCCGTGGCGAATGTGATCGTTGGCTGGCTCAACGATCAGGCGCATGCCGGCCTGGGCAATCCGTCAGGGTACCTGCCCATGATCTGGTTTTTCGGCGTTCTGAGCCTGGTCGGCACGCTCATCGGCTCTTGGCTGTGGTCGCGCCCGGCGGCGCCAGTGCGGCCAGTTGCGCTTTGACCCATTCCTGGAAGGCAGCGATCAGATGCTCTTCAGGCATGACCACGCCGTGTTGGTGAGGAGCCGCGTGCAAGCCGCGTTGGTTGAGCTCGCACACGTCAGCGTCTTCCTTCATCACGATATTCGTGAATTCCACGGCGCCCGAGATGTCGCGGGCGGGATCCTGCAAAGTCTCCGGCCGAAACAGAAATTCAACACTGAGCTCGGTCTGTTCGGTTGCAAGAGGTCGCAGCCTCACGATACGCACGTAATCGACATGGGCCACGATGAATGCCGACGGGAGGCAGGTCATGTAAATCTGGCCGGTCCGCCGGTCCGAATCACTCAAACCGGGAAACGGGACCCCGACCGGCTTGCCATCCATCGTCCAGGACAGCGCGCCATGGCGCAGGCCGCCCCGGTACTTCGGATCGTCATTGCCGGCGTGCTGTTGCCAATGAGGATCATCTCGCTCGTCCTGCAATCCCCGCGCGAAAATAGGCACGAGCTGCGATAAGCGTGGGTGTACGCCGGGACAATGCAGGCACTCGTTGTAATTCTCCCAAAACACCTTCCAGTTGCAGGCAATAACCTTGCGAAACGTGTGACCCGAGACGAGCTCGCCCAGGCGCCAGCTGTCGAATCGCTGCAGCGGTTGATCGAAATGGGTGCCGAAGGACGGCGGCTCATGGGTCAGCGCGACGAACACGAGGCCATTCCACTCGGTAACGGCGATTTTGTAGAGGGAGAAGTTCTCGAGCTCGAAGCCTTCGGGATGTAGATGCGACGAGGTTTGTTGCAGCTGTCCCTGCAGTCCGTAGCGCCAGTTGTGATACGGGCAGACGATTCCCGCGGGCGGAAACTTCCCACGGGTGTTTTGGCAAAGTGCCGCTCCGCGATGACGGCAGGTGTTGTAGAAGCCGCGCAGTGCACCAGTTTCATCGCGCACGACAAAGATGGACTGATTGCCCAGCTCGAAGGTTCTGTAGGATCGCGGCGCGGGGATCTCGCTGGAGCGACACACATACACCCAGTTATTGCGCCAGATGCTGGCCATCTCGCGCTGGTGATGCGCATCGTCCAGGTAGTAGGAGCTCGGAAGACCGTTCGCAATCTTTGTGAGTCCGGCGTAGCCTGCATCGTGTGCAACGGAGGATTTACGCGTATTCATGACAGCGTAGTCTATTCCTTGGTCGCTGTGGCGGTACGTAGCGAGCGATCGAACATTGCGCCGTAGCCCAGGTATTGTTGCTCGGTTGAGGTGGGATAGTCCAGTTGCACTGATTCCACCGCGCCGTCCTTGCCGGTGCGCGCCGACAGCCGCGCGTTGATGCCAGCCCAATAGGTCGGGAGGCCGAGTTTCTGGTAGCGCGCCACGACCTGGTCACGCAGGGCGGGGTCGAAATGAACCGCGTACTTGTCGATCAGGAGTTTGATGGCCGCATAGTCGCCTTCGGCCTTGATGCGCATCAGTTCGGCCAGCAGGATGCCTACACCCTGGCGCGCCTTCTGGTAGTCGCGTACCCGTATGTAGGTCTTGCCGTCGCGGTCGAATTGCTCGATGGCGTCGGGAATCCGCGCGCGAATGAAATTCACGATCAATTGACGGTCGCGCTGGTGATCCTCTTCGACCGTATCGCCCTTGCGGATGGAGCGCAGCTGGGTCAGTGGCGCCATGACCGAGCGATCATACATCGCCCTGGCGACTTCCTCCTGGTCGGAGATCAGGCCAAGCTCCTTCAGTTTCGGGTCCCAGACGTTCCACAGCGCCATCAGATCCGCGCGCGCCTCCTCGAGCGTGGAGAAGTATTCCTTGAGATAGGTTTCCGAGCCTCCCTTGAGTCGCTCGCTCAATTGCCCGGAACCGTGGCCGATGACCTCGTGCAGCGCTGTCAGCAGATCGCCAGCCTCCTCGCCATACTTCAAGTCGCGGGCCGCAATCTCGGGCGAAGCGGCAAATTCGGCAAACACGACATGACCGGTGGCGCTGTTGAGCGCGCGCGAGCTGCTCATGAAAAGGAAGTTCTTGGTGCCGTATTTTTCGTGTATCTGATTTTCGTTGGGAAGATTGTCACCAATGGTCGTGACTCCGAAATCGCCAGTCTCGACCAGCGTCTCAATAGCCTTCACCACCGGCGGCTTGATGGATTGTTTCTTGTACTTTGCATCCCAGGGGGCGCGCTGCTCGAAGTATTCGGCGTTCGCCGCCAGGCGTGACAGCAGTGCCGTGGTAGGAGCATCGGTAATGCTGACAAAGGCCTGCGAGCTCCCCTTCGCGCCACGAGCGTCGCGGTAGATTTCAACGAAGCCGTCATCGAAATCCACAGTGGCATCGTTCTGCACCCAGTCGGTGCCGAACTGCAGCCAATCGGAAAACTCGCCGGTCTGATAAAACCGGATCAGATCCCCGATCACCTTGGCTTGCGCGGGATCGGCGACCTGTTGTGCCTTGGAGAGATAGACGCTCGCGCGGCGCAGATACACCGCATACAGGCCCGGAGGGACCTTGCCGTCTGCAGTACCCGCGCGATAGACCTGTTCTACCAATGTTCCGTCCTTGCCTTTGATCACCCGCGAGTCGAGCGGGTACCGATCCTTGAAGCCCTTCAGATCCGTCTCGCTGACTCCCGCGTAGAAGGTGTTGGAGCTCGACTGGATGAGGTCCTTGCCGGGTCCGGGACTCTTCGCTGTCAGCATCGGTTCGAATTGTGGGTCGAAGAATGACGCGCGCAGTTCTACGAGCTCCCTATCCAGCGCTGCGCTGTCCTTCAGTGGCGGCAGATCGCCATAAGAAGTAGCAAATGCACCGGCGGTCTGCGCCTCGTGTGCGGCTGCGCTCAGGTCCTCGAAACTGAAGGTGGGTAAGAACTTCTGCGAGGTGGTCTCGTTGTGGTTGCCGCGGTTGGCCCAGAACAACTTGGTAAAAGTCCGGATCTTGTCGTACTTCGAGGGTGCTGTATGGGCGACAGTGCCTTCGAGCAACCGCTTCTGGCGTACTCCGAAACGCGAAAACTGGTCGTAGACGATGGGATCGGTAGCGATGGCCGCCTGGGTCAGCCAGTACGCCAACTGTTGCTGCCGCGCATTGAGCGAACTGAAGCTCTTGACCTCCACGCGGACAAAGCCTGTGTCATCGGCACGATCCACCACCACGCTGGGAGCGGATTCCGTCGCTTGGATTATCGGCGCCATCAGTAGCGCGGTGACGACAGGCAGGTATGCGAATGTCTTCATCCTATTGACTCGTTATGTCGGCCGTGTGTTGGAGGGTGTTCATAGGATGATACCTGACTCGCTCGTGACATCCAGGGAACGCGCGGTGGCGGCAGTGCCGGCCGACCGTGCCATTAAAAATAGTTTCCTGTGAGTAAAAACTGTGGTAACTATGGGGCCTCCCGATGAGTTGCCGGGCAAGCCGGATCGCCATTAAAAAAATACGGACGGCGGCTGTGCGGGGTGAGTGTTGCCGATCTATCTATAAAGTCGAACAGGGATCCCTCATGCACGCACGTTCTAAAGTGTCTTGTGCGATCGCTGCTATTCTCGGTGGCAGCACGACGGGTCAGGCCATTGCGGCGGGTGCAGCGGGCACCGATTCAGGGGCTGACGAGATCCAGGAAGTGACGGTGACCGCGCAGCGCCGCACTGAGAACGTGCAAAACGTTCCGATCGCGATCCAGGCGCTCACCGGCGACACCCTCGAACAACTGCATGCCACGACTTTTGATGACTTCATCAAGTATCTGCCCAATGTGACGGCGCCTTCGGCGGGTCCTGGCCAGTCGCAGATCTTCATGAGAGGGCTCAGTGTCGGAAGCGACGGGACCCAGTCCGGCGGCTCCATCAGCGGGTTTCCGAACGTGGCGATCTATCTGGACGACCAGTCTGGCCAGCTCCCGGGTCGGAATCTCGATATTTACGCAGCGGACCTCGAGCGCATTGAAGTCCTCGAAGGGCCCCAGGGAACTCTGTTCGGCGCGGGGGCCCAGGCCGGCGCGATCCGCTACATTACGAACAAGCCGAAGATCAACGTGACCGAGGGTAGTGTCACCGCCGGTTACGGGATCACGGCCGGTGGCGACCCCAATACCGACATCACGGCCGTGCTCAACGTGCCTCTGATCGCGGACACGCTGGCGGTCCGCGGCGTGATCTACAACGACAGGCGTGGCGGTTACATCAACAACGTACCGGCCACCTTCACTCGCAAGTCGACCGATCTGGGCATTGGCTATGCGCATTATCCGGACGGTTGCAGCTCCGCGGCGGGCGGGACGCCTTGTCAGGTTCCTCCGAGTGCCGCCCCGATCAACAACAACGCCATTGCAGGCCGCGCGATCAATCCCGCGACCTACACCGGCATAAGGGTTTCCGCCCTCTGGAACATCAACGACGACTGGAACGCTCTGCTGACACAGAGCTATCAGAACCTCGATGCCGAAGGTGTGTTTTACCAGATGCCGAACAGCTCGGACGGCCAGCCGCTGCCCAAGCAGTCCGTCACGCTGTTCAACAACTCATACGACAAGGACAAGTTCGAGAATACCGCCTGGACCATCAACGGGAAAATCGGCCCTCTGAAAGCCGTGTACACGGGTGCGTACCTCGTGCGCAATGTCAGCCAGGTGCAGGATTACACCAACTACGCGCGCGGCGTATACGCGGACTATTACCAGTGCCACGGCGCGGAGCCGGCCAACGGGTTGGCGTCGACCTGCTTCTCGCCGTCCGCCACCTGGAACGAGACCGAGCGCAATACTCACCAGAGCCATGAGATCCGGCTCAGCACGCCCGATGACTGGCGCCTGCGCGGCATCGTGGGCGCCTTCTGGGAGCAATTGAAGATCGAGGACCAGTTGAACTGGCTCTACAAGACCATGCCGGCGTGCACTGATACCGTTACTACCGGATGTTTGACGGATGTCGGGCCCGCGCCGGACGCGACCGTTTCGAATCCAAACATACGCAACGACAATGTCGCCTTCTTCAACGATGTCCAGCGCGGCTATCGCCAGGCGGCGGCCTTTACCTCGCTCGACTTCGACATCATTCCCAAGGTGCTGACCATTACGGCCGGAACGCGCTACTACCATTTCAACAACACCGAGACGGGCGCGGTCACGGGCAGCTTCGGTTGTTATGAGGCCGGCGCCGCGCCGTGCCTGGCGTCCGCGACGAGTATCAATGACGAAAATCTCCGCACCACCTACAAGGGATTCAAGAGCCGGGCGAATCTGACGTGGCACATCTTCCCGGATGTGCTCGCTTACTACACGTGGTCGCAGGGCTTCCGTCCGGGCGGATTCAACCGGTCGACCGCGTGCTACCAACCAGGCATCAATAGTGTCCCGCTGTACTGCTCGCCGAGCTCGTTTACCTCCGACTCCCTGACGAATAACGAGCTCGGTTGGAAGACGCAGTGGTTCGGCCACCGCTTGCAATGGAACGGGGCGATTTACCAGGAAGACTGGAACAACGTCCAGGTGAATCTGTTCGATCCGGGTGTGCTCGGCAATGTCGGCTTCGGCACGAACGGGCCGACTTACCGGGTGCGCGGTGTCGAGACATCGTTGATCGCGGTGATTACTTCGGGCTTGACGGCGGAGGGCGGGGCCTCCTGGAACCACAGCGAGCAGACCAACTCCCCGACGCTGTTTGCGAACAATCCCGCGCTGCTGACGGATCCGGCAACCAAAGCGGAATACGGACAGCCAGTCCCCAACATTCAGAGTCCATACGGCGCGATCGGCGGTCCGGCCGCCAATGCGCCGCCGCTGCAGTTCAACGTGCGCTTGCGGTACCAGTGGGCGATAAGTTCCTACAATGCCTTCGTGCAAGCCGGGGCTACCCACACCGGGCACTCCTACACTCAGTCCAGCAGCAACCCGACGCTCTCGGCGGGGGCCAACGTGAGCACCACCTTGCTCAGGTTCGAGAACCCCGCGTATTCGGAGTTCGATGCTTCGGCCGGTATCGCCAAGGACACCTGGACGACCGAGCTGTATGCGCAAAACCTGACCAATGTAAATAAGAGCGTATTTACCTCGACCACGCAGTTCGTTCCGGCGGAGGTCATCACACGGCCGCGGGTGCTGGGGCTGAAGTTCGGGTATAAGTTCTGAATGGTGGAAGGTTGGAGCCGCGTGCGCGGCGCGCGTTTGGGGTGGACCGCGACCGGCGACGGGCCGCTGGTGGTTTTCGCTCACGGAATGGCGGGTGATCGATGGTATCTCGAGCGGCACGGCATGCTCGATTGGAGTGCCCTACCCCGGACGGGGCGGCGGCTGGTGCGATTCGACGCCCGCGGACATGGCGTCTCCACCGGTGGCGAAGATCCTTTACGTCCTGACCACTACACGTGGGCTGAGCTTGCGCGCGACCTTCTGGACCTGGTGCACGACATCGACGTCGGCAACGGTCCGATAGATGCCATCGGTGCGTCGATGGGGACCGGAACCCTGTTGCACGCCGCCATGCAGGCGCCGCACCGTTTCCGCCGCCTGATTCTGAGCGCGCCTCCCACGGCGTGGGAGAGCCGTACTGCGCAAGCGGGCATGTACGAACAGGCGGCAAGCCTGATCGAGCGTCAAGGCCTGGAAGCTTTCGAGGCGGCGCTGGCGCAGGCCCCGGTGCCGCCGGTGTTCGCCAACGTGACGGGGGATCCATCACGGCTCACGGTATCCGAGAAGTGGTTGCCGTCAATATTGCGTGGAGCGGCGCAGTCCAACTTACCACCTCTGGCCACCCTGGCTACCTTGCAGGTGCCGATCCTGCTCCTGGCCTGGAGCGGAGATCCGGTACACCCCGTGTCAACGGCTCAACAGTTAGCCGCAACCCTACCCGCCGCCCGGTTGCACGTAGCTGACACTCCTGAGCAACTGCAGACCTGGGGCGAGATCGCCGCCGCATTCCTGGACGAATAAGGACCAGCGCAGCCGTTACCAGGATATCCCACCAGCTCAGCGAGCCACCGCCACCGCCACCGCTGTTAGAGCTGGTGGCCGCGGGAGGGGGCGGAGGAGGCGCTGTCTGCGGATTCGTGACGGTGACGTGTATCGTTGCGGGCGCCGACCTACCGGCGCCGTCCACTGCTGACACCGTGACGGTTGCAGTTCCTCCCTGGTACTGCGCGGCTGTGACCGTCAGAGAACAGGTCAGTGTCGCGGCACCACAATTGGCAGGAGAAACCGTAATTCCGGGGCTCCCGGCGGCAGCCACCGCCGCGGGGACCAAAGTACTGTTGGTGCTCGCTACCGAAAAGTGCAGAGCTCCGGTGCCGCTCACGGTGAAGGGAAGGGCCGTGGATGTTGTTGCTGAGCTGGCGTCGATCGAGACGTCGGACAAGGCCGTGATCGTTGGAACCGGTAGGGTGGCTAGCGCGCCCATGGCATCTATGCGTCCGTAGCCGAAAGTGCCGTCGGGTACGCTCGCGCCGAGTTGGGTCGCTCCCGTTTCAAGAGCCGACATGAGCTGGGCAACGGTCAGATTCGGGAATGCGCCCCGGATCAGCGCCGCGACTGCGGCGGCATTTGGGGCCGAGGCGGAAGTGCCGTAGAAATTACCGTCCGGAAACAGTGTGGATGCGAAGTACGTTCCCGCGGCGTCGACGTTGATTCCATCGGGGGCGACCAGGACAGGAGCCTGGATTTTCGCCGGGCTGGGGAAGGCGACTGTGATAGGTCCGACACCGCTGAAGGCCTCGATGTTGTTGCCGACACCGTCAGAGCCATTGACGGCCCCAATGGTGATCACGCCGGGGGTGAACGCCTGCGGCGAGACCAAGCCGCCCGGTGTCGAGACGGAAAGGGCGGTGAGACCATCGCCACCGACCCAGAGCTTCAGGAACTTACCTGCCAGCGAGGCGTCGGGTGTGGCGATACTGACAATGTTGGTTCCCGGATAGAGGGTGATGGACTGGGTGATCACAGCATTCGCGCTGCCGGTTGACGACAGGCACCCGGACCCGGTGGGGTCGGTCGCATTCGTCCAGTATAGGTCGAAGTTGCTGACGTTTTGCCCGGCGGGATCCGCCCAGGCGAACGTTACCGGGACCGAGATTGCGCCCGATGGGGTGATAGTCAGGATCTGACTTGCGCCACCGGCGAATTGGTTCACGAAGTTGTCGACCTGGGAACTGCCGTGACAACTCAACGGAGATGAGGTCGGGGAGGCGGCTACCGGGGTATAAGCGCCTTCCCAATAGCTGCCGCTGGCGTTGCCGGCCGACGTGAATAATGCGACGTTGGGATTCTGCGCGAGAAACTGGCTGAGTGCCTGCACATCGGTGCCGCCCGACGACATGGGGTCCTGATCCAGGAACATGTAGTCATCGACCATCACTGAGGCGCCGGCTTTCACGAACTGCTGCAGGCAGGCGGTGTACTGGACAAAGGTTTGTGACTCGCAGAAAGCGAGGCCCGCATTCGGCGCAACGGCGTGCACTTCCTCCAGCAAAGCCGTGCCCTCGTCGGCGTACTGGCTGTTCGTGCCGCCGGCGGCGCTCGTGACTACAGTCACGGTGGGCAACTCGTGGCGCCCCTGTATGGTGCTGAGGCTGGCAATACCTTGCGACTGCACGCCGACAACGACGCCACTTCCGCCGCCGCCGGCTTGGGCGACGAACTGGTCCGCGTGCATTATGGTGAGTCCGTTCCCATCGATCACACTGGCGGCCGGAGATGCCGCCGTGGACTTTTGCGAGGGGCGCGGAACGTGGCTGGCGTAAGAAGGGAGCTTCACACGCGTCACGGCGGCAACGGCCGCCAGGCTCGGAAGCGCAGCAGGCGCGATCCAACCTTCGACGACGCACACGGGCGGCAGAACGGTCGCGACGTTTACCGACAGTCCAGCGGAGGCGAGGGCGGCAGTGGGCGCGCCGGACGAGCAGTCGTAGTGGACGTCGGCCTCGACTCGCCCTTTCTCGTCGAAGCGGGCCATGTTGGCGGAGTTGCCGACGTCGACAGTGCCGTTCAGACGGGCGTCATAGACCGACTGTAGCTTGGCGGAAACCCGTGCGCGCCACTCTTCGGCGGCGCCGGTGTTTCGCGGGCTGATCGTTAGAAAAAGCGCGCCGGCTCCGGACAGAATTGCCGCCAACAGCCTGGAAACCTGTGTTGTTGAGCCCCCCATCCACCTGATTGTGCCTCAAGCGCCGTGTTTGGCCTACCCCTTTCCGGCGACTACCGGTATCCAGATATCGACGCCGCCATCACCCGTGCGGGGATCGAAAGTTTCCCGGTGCCGCTCGATGCTGGGCGCATCGGCGCTCGCCAACTGGTGCGCGGGTAACCATTCATCCCAGATGGCCGCGTAGGTTTGCTGGATGGTGGATATATGATCCCGGTGTTCGAAGATGGCGTAGCGATGAGCTGGAATCGACACGCGAACACAGTCCGGCGGCAGGGTCGAGAACGCTGACACTTCGGCCGCGCAGATGTAGTCGAAGCCTCCGTCCGCATCGACATTCGATGCCACGCCGATCGGAATTCCGGGGCGTCGATGCGGGATACCGGGTGCAAGGGTCATGAACCGCTGCCATTGACCAGGAATACCCGCGATCGCGTCATAGGTATAGTGGGCTTGCAATCCGACAGCCCGGATTTCCGGTTCGTCTGCGAGACGCGGGCTGTTTACTTCAACAGCACCGTGACCTGGACCTGTCATGGGCTCGACAACGGCAAGTCCATCCAAAGAGCCCGTGCTGCGCACCGATTCCGGCGCGACGCCGAACTGTTGTCGGAACGCGCGCGTGAACGCTTCGTGGGATGAGTAACCGCTTTGCAGGGCGAGGTCGAGGATGTCGGGTGCTCCCCGCGCTAACGCCCGCGCTGCCTCGGTCAGGCGTCGCGCCCGTGTGTATTGCATAACCGATCGATTTGTCGTCTGACCGAATGCATGTGCCAGGTGATATTTGCTGACTCCGCAGGCCGTCGCGATATCTTCCAACGTCAGGTCGCGGTTGTGGTTGCGCTCAATGACAAAGAGGGATTTTCGGGTTACCGACATGGGTGATGCTCCGCGGATCATTGGGTGACCGGGATTGTAGGTCT
>DATMQL010000131.1:0-10350 GCA_035566815.1 Steroidobacteraceae bacterium
CCATGAGTAAGGAACCTTCATCGCTCAAAACGCCCGGAACTGCCGCAGGAAACGCAGATCGTTCTCGAAGAACATGCGCAGATCGTTCACACCATAGCGGAGCATGGCGAGCCGGTCGATACCGGCGCCGAAAGCGTAGCCTGTGTAGCGCTCGGGATCGATGCCGCTCGCTTGCAACACGTTAGGATGCACCATGCCGCAGCCGGAGATCTCGAGCCAGCCGGTCTGCTTACAGGTACGACAGCCCTTGCCCTCGCAGAACACACAGGACATGTCGACTTCCGCGGACGGCTCGGTGAACGGAAAGTAGGATGGCCGCAGGCGCATTGCCAGGTCGCGCTCGAAGAACGCCTGCAGGAAGCCATGCAGAGCGGCCTTCATGTTACCGAAACTGACGTTCTCGCCGACGACCAGGCCCTCGAGCTGATGAAACATCGGCGAGTGGGTCATATCGTGATCGTTACGATAGACGCGCCCCGGGGCGATGACCGCGATCGGCGCTCCCTGGGCCAGCAACGCGCGAATCTGCACCGGCGAGGTGTGAGTGCGCAGCAGTCGCCCGTCGGGGAAATAGAACGTGTCGTGCATGGCCCGCGCCGGATGATCGGGCGGGATGTTGAGAGCCTCGAAATTGTGGAAGTCGTCTTCGATTTCCGGGCCCGACGCAACATCGAAGCCGGCACGACGGAACAACATCTCGATGCGCAGACGCGCCTTGGTTACAGGGTGCAGACCGCCCCGCTCCTCGCCGCGTCCCGGAAGAGTGACATCGATACGCCCGGCGGCGAGCTTCTGCTCGACTTCCGCGCGCTCCAGCTCGGCCCGGCGCGCATCGAGGGCGGCGCTGACGCGCTCCTTGGCCTCGTTGATGCGTTGGCCGGCGGCGGGACGCTCGGATTTAGGCAGAGCGCCGAGCGCCTGCAGCTGCTCGGTGAGCGTGCCCTTCTTGCCGAGCCAGCGGACGCGAACCTCATCCAACGACGCGAGGTCGCCGCGGCCGGCGACCTCATCGAGCGCTTGTTGGATGAGCGAAGTCAGGTCCTGCAAGACCTAGCTCCTTTGCTCAGGCGATGCCGAGAGCGGTCTTCGCCTGCTGCGCGATCGCGCCAAACGCCGCAATATCGTGTACGGCGATATCCGCGAGCATCTTGCGGTCGACCTCGACTCCAGCCTTCAAGAGGCCGTTGATGATTCGGCTATAGCTCAGACCGTAGACGCGCGCAGCAGCGTTGATACGCGTGATCCACAGAGCGCGGAACTCGCGCTTTTTCGCGCGCCGGTCGCGGTAAGCGTACTGGCCGGCCTTGATGACCGCCTGCTTCGCTGCGCGATAGACCTTGCGCCGGGCGTTGTAATAGCCCTTCGCCTTGGTAAGAACTTTCTTATGACGGCGCCCGGCCGTCACGCCACGTTTGACTCGTGCCATGTTAGATCTGCCTCAATTGCGCGTTATTTGTGATACGGGAGCAGCTGTACGAGCCTGCCGGTATCCGTCTTGTCGACCAGGCTGGAACCGCCTGAGCGCGCGTGGCGTTTGACCTTCGGATCCTTGTGTCCGAGGTTATGGCGACGACCGGCTGCGTAGCTTTTGAAGCCTTTCGCTGTCTTGCGAAAACGCTTCGCCGCAGCCCGGTTGGTTTTCAACTTGGGCATCGACGTTCTCCTGTTGTATGGCTACCGCTCACAAGGCGCCGCGCCGGAACTACGTTCCGTCGCGCACCCGCTTGCGGGCGAACAACCCTAGCCTTTTTAACGACCCTGTCGTTTCAAAGACTTAGGGCTGTTACTTCTTTTTCGGTGCAAACACCATGACCATCTGCTTACCCTCCATCAGGGGGGTCTGCTCGATCACGGCATGCGGGCCCAAGTCGTCGGACACGCGCGTGAGCAGCCTGCGTCCGATATCCTGGTGCACCATCTCGCGGCCACGGAACCTCAAGGTTACCTTGGCTTTATCACCCTCGGTCAGGAAGCGGATCAGATTACGCAGTTTAATCTGGTAATCGCCCTCTCCCGTACCGGGACGAAACTTCACTTCCTTGACCTGTATCTGCTTCTGCTTGCGCTTCGCCGCGTGGGTCTTCTTGTTCTGCTCGAACAGGAATTTCCCGTAATCCATGATGCGCACTACCGGCGGTTCCGCCGTTGGCGACACCTCGACGAGGTCTAATTCGGCTGCGAGCGCCATTTGAAGCGCGTCGTACCTGGACATGACTCCTGCCTGCGATCCATCCGCTGCGATCACACGCAGCTGCGGGGAAGTAATGTCCTCATTGCGCCGAACGCGCTTCGTTGCACTAGCGATACGTCAACCCTCCACCAATTGGCGCCCGCGGCTGTCGAGCTCGATGCGAAGACGTTCTGTGAACGTCTCGGCAGTCATCGTGCCCAGGTCCTTGCCGCTTCGTGTGCGCACTGAAATCAGATTTGCGGCCACTTCCTTGTCGCCCGCTACCAATAGATACGGAACACGCTGAAGCGTGTGCTCGCGAATCTTAAAGCCGACCTTCTCGTTACGCAAGTCGAACTCGACCCGAAACCCCTGATTTTTCAGGGTTTCCGTAATCTGTTTGACATACGTGTCCTGCCGATCCGTGATCCCGAGCACGACGGCCTGCACCGGCGCCAGCCAGGCCGGCAGGCGGCCGGCATGGTGCTCGAGCAGAATCGCAAAAAAGCGCTCCAGGGAGCCGAATATGGCCCGGTGAAGCATCACGGGCGTGCGCTTCGCGCTGTGCTCGTCGATGTAATGCGCCCCGAGCCGGACCGGCATGTTGAAGTCCACCTGCAAGGTGCCGCATTGCCAGTCGCGTCCAATGGCATCCTTGAGGACGAACTCCAGTTTCGGGCCGTAAAAGGCGCCCTCGCCGGGGTTCAGGGTGTACTCGATTCCTGCGGCTGCAGTCGCCGCTTTCAAAGCCGCCTCCGCACGATCCCAGACGGCATCGTCGCCCACCCGCTTCGGGGGGCGGTCCGCGAACTTCACGCGCACGTCCTCGAAGCCGAAATCGCGATAAATATCGAGCAGAAGCCTGGTGATCGCCACGGACTCCGCGGTGATCTGCTCTTCGGTGCAAAAGACGTGGGCGTCGTCCTGGGTAAACGCACGAACCCGCATCAGCCCGTGCAAGGCGCCCGAAGGCTCATAGCGATGCACCTTCCCGAACTCCGCCAGTCGGACCGGCAGGTCACGATAGCTTGTGAGCCCTTGCTTGAAGATCTGCACGTGGCCAGGGCAGTTCATGGGCTTTATGGCATAGACGCGCTCGTCGGGCGTCCGGGTGACATACATGTTCTCGCCAAATTTCTCGGCGTGCCCGGACTGCTCCCAGAGGGACATGTCCATGAGCTCCGGTCCGTTGACCTCCTGGTAGCCGGACGGGCCCTGACGCTGCCGCATGTAGGCGATGAGGGACTGGAAAACAGCCCAACCCTTCGGATGCCAGAACACCGCACCCGGCGCCTCTTCCTGCATGTGGAAGAGATCGAGATCGCGGCCGATGCGGCGATGATCGCGCTTCTCCGCTTCCTCGAGCCGGTGCAGATATTCGTCGAGCTGCTTCTTGTCCGCCCACGCGGTCCCGTAGATGCGTTGGAGCATCTCGTTCCGCGAATCACCGCGCCAGTAAGCGCCGGCAACCTTCATGAGCTTGAACGCTTTCAACTTCCCGGTGGACGGGACGTGCGGACCGCGACACAGGTCCACCCAGTTGCCCTGCCCGTAGAGACTGATCTCGTCTTTTTCCGGGATGCTGGCAATGATCTCGGCCTTGTAGATCTCACCGAGTCCGGTGAAGAACTTCACGGCTTCGTCGCGCGCCATCACGCGGCGACTCACCTTCTGGTCCGCCTTCACGAGCTCGCTCATCTTCGCCTCGATGGCGGTGAGATCCTCGGTCGTGAAAGGACGCTTGTAGGAAAAGTCGTAGTAGAAACCGTCTTCGATCACGGGGCCGATCGTGACCTGCGCGTCGGGGAACAGCTCTTTCACCGCCTGCGCCAACAGGTGCGCAGTCGAGTGGCGAATGACATCGATGCCGTCCGGATCTTTCTCGGTCACGATGGCGAGCTTCGCGTCGTGATCGATCACATAGGACGTATCGACGAGTTTCCCATCCACGCGGCCGGCGAGCGCGGCCTTACGCAGGCCCGCACCAATGTTCGCGGCAACTTCGTCCACGGTCACGGGGTGATCGAAGGGGCGCTGACTGCCATCGGGCAGAGTAACAACGGGCATGGACGTCTCATTCCTACGAGACGCGTAAAGCGGGCGCTTCACGCGCCACCGCTGATGGAGGCCCACAACCCAGGGTCAAAAAAGGCGCTCCGGATCTATGTTGATCCGGAACGCCTTGGTCATCTGGTAGTCGCGAGTGGGATCGAACCACCGACCACCTCCATGTCAAGGAGGTGCTCTACCACTGAGCTACGCGACTGCGGGGCTTCCCTCAACGAGGGCCGCGAACGATACAAGACCGGCGCCTTCTGCGCAAGCTAACATGAGCCATTCCAAGTACTTACGTTTGCAGCGCCGGGCTCCTGGGCGTGCTCGCGGCAGACCGCGGTGCCGCCGCGGGCGTGGCCAGGGCCTCGAGAGCGTCCAGGCAGTCGGCAAAGCTCACGACCACATGGCCGGCTCCGGCGGCCTCGAGCCGCTGCCGGGGTTTCTGCACGTCACCTTCCGGGTCCCAGAGCCCGACCATCAAGGGTACGTCCCGGGATCGGCCGCGGACACTCCGGCAAACCGCGCGCGCCGGGGCGACCGCCTCAGGCGGTAGCGCGGACACCACGATTGTATCAACAGACCGCCCGCTTTCGGTCAGCGGCATCTGCTCCAGCGCCTCTGGCTTCACGAAAGCGGCGCCGATGCCGCGCTCCAGGAGCGCGCTCGTCAGCAGCTTGGCCACGATCTCGTCGGCTCGATCGGCTGCGGGGACGCACAGGATCCAGCGCGCGCCGGGACCCAGCCCCTTCTCGGCCCTGTTCGCGGCCCTATCGAGACTATCAAGGGAATCGAGCCGCTCCTCGACCCATTGGTTGACGTGCTCCAGCACGTTCTTTCGTTTCGCAGCTCCCAATGCACGCCGGTCGTAGTCGCTTTCCATCAGCCGGATCGCCGGGACGATGACGACATCGGCCGCTTCGAGCATCGATCCGGAGGAGCGCAACGTGTCGTCCAGCAGGGAATCGGCGGTGTCCCGGTTACTCGCCAGCAGCCGCTGGTAGAGTCGTTGGTGCGGCTCCAACACCGGCTCATCTCCCAGGAGGACCCGGAGAAATTCGAGTTGGGGAATGTATTTGCTCATCACGGCGACGCACACCGTCATGGGGACGGCTAATAAAAGCCCCGCGATACCCCAGAGCCAGGTCCAGAAGGCGGCGGCGAGGAGCAATGCCACCGGGGAGATACCGGTGTGGTTCGCGTACAGCCACGGCTCCAGCACGGCGTAGTTGAAGAGCTCGAGCACACCAAACAGCGCCAGGACCAACACCGGCCGTGACAGATCATCCGATACGGCAAAGGAGAGCAGGAACGGAATCACAGCCGCCGTCCAGATACCGACGTACGGAACGAAACGCAACACCAGGGCCAGCGCACCCCACAGGCCCGGGTTGGGCACATTGAGATACCACAGCCCGACGCCGACAAACACGCCCGTCCAGCTGTTGATCAACAACTGCATCAAGAGATAACGGCTTACGCGTTGGGCGGCATCGCTCAGAGCCTCCGTCGTGGCGTACAGATTGCGCCGGCCCACCACCCGGATGATCCGTTCTCGCAGGTCATGGAGCCGTAACAACATAAAGGCCACGAGCGTGATGACGACAAGGGCGGTGCCGAAGGGTTTGAGCACAGGCCCGACCACGTCTCTGAGCGTGCTCAGGGGCGTCGGCGGGGGCTCTACGACCTGCACTTTCCGGATGTCGTTCGGCGTGGGCTCGGTCGGCGCGACGCGCTGAAACTCCTTACCCAACTGCTCGATGGCGTTGGTGGCCTCGGCCATTCCACCCCGGACGGCGCCCCGGATATGGGTGAGGTTCTGGTGCAGTTGGCGTTGATAGCCGGGCAGTTCGTGCGCGAGATCGGCGAACTGGTTGAATGCCACGTCGGCCAGGGCACAGACCAGCGTGAGCGCGATGGCGACGGACACGATCACGGCCAATAGGCGGTTGACGCCCCACTCCACGAGCCGCCCGACCAGCGGGGCCAGCAGGAAGGTAAACAGGATCGCCAGGGCAAGCGGAATGAACACCTCCTCCGCCATGCGCAACACGGCGACGACAATGACGACTGTCAGGAGGACTGCGCGGGTTGCGGACGCTTGGCCTGGGCCATTCATGGGAGGGTAAGAAGCAGGAATCGTTCCGCACGCGTCGGTTTTGTCGCGTCGGTGCGAACCGGATCACGGTTGCCGGCCAAGCAGTGCGTCGGCGCAGACGGTGCCGACGATTCAGCAATTGCGCGTGCCGGTGCCTCCACGCACGGGAATTGCCGCGACCGTTTCGGCGCGTCAGCCCGCCAACTTACTCGGCAGCCCCAGTTCGATCTGCTTCATGCGCTCGATCTCATCCCTAAGCCGCGCTGCGTCCTCGAACTCGAGGTTGCGCGCCTTCTTGAACATTTCGGCTTCGAGCTTCTTGATCTGCCGCACCAGCACCTCAGGCCGCATATCCGCAGGCGCCATGGTTTCCGCACCCTGTTTGCCGCGCTTGCGGCCCGTGGGCATGGGCGCCGACGAGCGCGCGCCTTCCATAATATCGGCGACCGCCTTTTGGATACCTCGGGGCGTGATTCCGTGGGTGACGTTGTACTCGACCTGTTTACGGCGGCGCCGATCGGTCTCGTCCATGGCCCGTTGCATCGAGCCGGTCACTCTGTCCGCGTAGAGGATGGCGCGACCGTTGAGATTGCGCGCTGCGCGGCCGATCGTCTGGATCAGCGAGTTGTCGGAGCGCAGGAAGCCTTCCTTGTCGGCGTCGAGAATCGCCACGAGCGATACCTCGGGCATGTCCAGGCCCTCGCGCAAAAGGTTGATGCCGACGAGCACATCGAACTTCCCAAGCCGCAGGTCCCGGATGATCTCGGTACGTTCCACGGTTTCAATATCAGCGTGCAGGTAACGCACGCGCGTACCGTGCTCGTGCAGGTAGTCCGTCAGGTCTTCCGCCATCCGCTTCGTCAGCACGGTGATCAACACGCGCTCATTCTTATCCACGCGTTTCTTTATTTCGGAAAGGACGTCGTCCACCTGCGTTCCCACCGGGCGGACTTCGACCTCCGGGTCGACGAGTCCGGTCGGGCGAACCACCTGCTCCACCACCTGCGCGGAGTGCGAGGACTCATAGGACGCGGGAGTGGCGGACACAAAAATCATCTGCGGCGCAATGGATTCCCACTCCTCGAACTTCAACGGGCGGTTATCGAGCGCCGACGGGAGACGGAATCCGTACTCCACCAGCACTTCCTTGCGCGAGCGGTCGCCTTTGTACATAGCGCCCAGCTGCGGAATCGTCTGGTGGCTCTCGTCGATGATGAGCAGCGCGTTGTTCGGCAGGTAATCGAACAAGCACGGCGGGGGCTCGCCGTCGGCGCGCCCGGACAGGTAGCGCGAGTAGTTCTCGATGCCGGCGCAATACCCGACCTCTTTTATCATCTCCATGTCGAACATCGTGCGCTGCTCGAGGCGCTGCGCCTCCAGCAGTTTGCCGTTGTCGCGCAGATCCTTGAGCCTCAAACGCAGATCCTCACGGATCTGGTCCACCGCGCCGATCAATCGATCGCGCGGCGTAACGTAGTGAGTGCCGGGGTACACGGTGAACCGCGGCACCTTGCGCGAGATCGCACCGGTCAGCGGATCGAACAGGCTGATCGAGTCGATCGTGTCGTCGAAGAGCTCGACGCGCACGGCCTCGCGCTCGGACTCCGCCGGGAAAATATCGATCACGTCACCGCGCACGCGATACGTTCCCTGTGTCAGATCCAACTCGTTGCGCGTGTACTGCATCTCCGCGAGACGTCGCAGCAGCTTGCGCTGGTCCTGGCGGTCGCCCCGTACGAGGTGGAGGATCATCGACAAATAGGCCTGCGGATCGCCGAGGCCGTAAATCGAGGAGACCGTCGCGACAATGATCGAGTCGGGTCGCTCGAGCAGCGCCTTGGTGGCCGAGAGCCGCATCTGTTCGATGTGCTCGTTCACTGAGGAGTCCTTCTCGATGTATGTGTCCGAGGACGGGACATACGCTTCCGGCTGGTAGTAGTCGTAGTACGAGACGAAATATTCCACTGAGTTGTGTGGAAAAAACTCGCGGAATTCGCCGTACAGCTGCGCCGCGAGTGTCTTGTTATGTGCCAGCACCATTGTGGGGCGTTGCACTTGCTCGATTACGGACGCCACGGAAAATGTTTTTCCAGATCCCGTCACTCCCAGCAGCGTCTGGTGCGCGAGGCCTTCGTTCAGCCCGCTAACCAGCTTTTCGATCGCCTGGGGCTGGTCGCCGGCGGGCTCATAATCGGCTTCGAGTTTGAACGGAATCTTTTCCATGCAAGGTCCAATGCAGCCAAGACGACTGGAATCAATGTCAGGGCGGAAATCAGTGGCGGCCCTTTTGCCAAAACGCAAGCGTGGCGTGAGCGCCACTAGATTGGTGACCAGTGCCCTGATCCCGTAATATAGCTGCGCCGCTCGACTTCCGGTGCACCACAGGAATTCCCGTGACCCTATCTCTTTCACGACGCGTCCAGCGCGTCAAGCCCTCGCCTACGCTAGCCGTTACCGCCCGTGCCGCCCGCCTCAAAGCGGAAGGTAAGGACGTAATCGGTCTGGGCGCCGGCGAGCCCGACTTCGATACGCCCGCGCACATCGCGCAAGCGGGTATCGACGCGATCAAGAGCGGGTTCACGCGCTATACGAACGTCGACGGCATCAACGAGCTGAAAGACGCAATCATCGCGAAGTTCGATGTCGATAACGGCATCAAGTACGAGCGTTCGCAGATTCTGGTCTCAAGTGGGGCCAAGCAGACGATTTACAATCTCTGCATGGCCGTGCTCGACCCAGGTGATGAGGCCATCATCCCGGCGCCCTACTGGGTTTCCTATCCGGACATGGTGATGCTCGCCGATGGCCATCCGGTTATGCCCTTCGCGGGCCCGGCGCAGGGCTACAAGATCACGCCGCGTCAGCTCGCGGCGGCCATCACGCCGAAGACCCGCCTCGTACTACTCAACAGCCCGTGTAATCCGACGGGCGCCGCGTACACCCGAGCAGAACTGCGCGCACTGGGTGAGGTGTTGCTCGAATACCCGCGTGTCATCATCGGTACGGATGACATGTACGAGAAGATCTATTGGGCACCGGAACCCTTCTGTAGTTTGTTGACCGCGGTTCCTGAGCTATACAACCGCACCATCACGATCAACGGCGTCTCGAAAGCGTACGCCATGACGGGCTGGCGCATCGGTTACTGCGGCGGTCCGAAGGAAATCATCACGGCCATGGGGACGATCCAGGGCCAGTCGACTTCGAACGCGTCGAGCATCTCGCAGAAGGCCGCAACCGTCGCACTGTCTGGCGATCAGACGTGCGTCGCGAAGATGAACGAGGCGTTCAAGGCGCGGCATGATTTCGTCGTGCAGGGGCTGAATTCCCTGCCGGGCGTGAGCTGCCTGCCGGGTGCCGGCACGTTCTACGCGTTTGCCGATGTCTCGAAGGCGATGGTCTCACTCGGTTGCCGTGAAGACGGCGAGTTCGCCGAACTGCTGTTGAATGAAGGCGGCGTCGCGGTGGTGCCGGGTGGCGGGTTCGGAGCGCCGGGACACATCCGCATTTCGTTTGCCACGAGCATGACGAATCTCGAGAAGGCGATCGAGCGGATCGGGCGGGTGCTGGCGGGACGAGCCGTGGCCAAGACCGCCTGACGACGTCCGTGCCAGCAGTGCGGGAAAACTTTGCTTAACTGAGAGCGCCGTCGCGGCAAAGCCAACGCCTTTTCCGTTTCACTGCGACGGCAATGGACAGCGCCACATCAGCAAAGCCGGTCTCTCCAACAGCGGGGAGCCGCCCGATTGAAAAGGAGCGGCTCGACGACCTGCTGGCTGCCGCAACCGCGCGCTGTGCCTCCCTTCAACAGAGAGTCCTCAGCGTACGGCTGCCCATTGCGGGCCGCACCCTCACCGAGGCCGCATGAAACGCATTTTATTTGTCGATGACGAGATCCCGATGGTCGAGGCGCTGCGCGCCCGGCTGCGTCACCTGGCCGACCGATGGGATATGCATTTCGTCGAGAGCGGCGAACGTGCGATCGAGGAGCTCGAGCGGGGCGTCTTTGACGTGGTCATCACGGATATGC
>DATMQL010000132.1:0-2981 GCA_035566815.1 Steroidobacteraceae bacterium
GGTGGAGCGGCCCTGAACATCGCGGGGTACGCGCGTGCCCCAGTTGGTCTCGAGAGCGGCCTGGGCGATGAGATTGCGGGGATCGACGCCGAGCTGCTGGCCGGCCGCCTGGGCCGAGGGCCACAGATCGCTGATGAAGCTCGCCTTGGCCTCGGGAGAGGCGACCGGCGCCACGGCGCCCCCCGGGCCACCACCCCGTGAGTCGGAGCCCTGAAATTTTCGCAGGGTCGTTTTCGTGCCCGCCTGTGGCGCGATGGCCGAGACGCCGGCCGCACCGCTCGCGCCCTTTGCGCCCTTCACATCTTGGGAGGCGTCCGTTTTGGTCGCGCCGGTCACTTTCTGCAGCTGTCGCACCAACATGTCGGCGAGTCCGAGGCCGCGCCCCTTGGTCATCTCGATCGAGAGCTGGTCGTCGTACATTTCCTGGTAGGTCTGCCCTTCGTCGCTGCCGAAGATCGGGTCCTTACCGACCGCCTCACGCATGCTCTTGATCATCATGCGGGCGAACAGGCTCTCGTACTGTTTCGCGACCTGGCGCAGGGCGTTCGGGTCGTTGGTCCGCACATCTTTCTTGAGGGCGGTGAGGCCCGCGAAGTCGGTGTAGACGTCCGCCGAGCTGCTGCCGACTGGCACTGTCATATGACGATCATTTCGGCGCGCAGGGCGCCGGCTTGTTGGAGTGCTTCGAGGATCGCCACGAGGTCGCTGGGAGCCGCCCCTACCTGGTTCACCGCCCGTACGATCTCATCGAGATTCACGCCGGCCTGGAATACGAACATGCGTGCATCCCCTTCCTTCACGCTGATCGAGCTCTTCGGGGTGACCGTCGCCGCTTGCACCTGCGTGAACGGATTGGGCTGACTGACCTGGTCACGCTCGGTGATGGTCACTGAGAGCGAGCCGTGCGCGACCGCCGCCGCCATGACTCGCACGTGCGAGCTGATAACGACCGTGCCGGTGCGGGAATTGATGATCACGCGTGCCGGAGGATCGCCCGGGTCGACGTCGATCCCTTCGAGGGTCGCGAGATAAGCCGTGCGCTGGTTTGCGTCGACAGGGGCCGCGACACGAATCGACACCGCATCGAGAGCGTCCGCGGTGCCGGCGCCGAGAATCCTGTTGATGGCATTCACTACGCGCGAGGCCGTCGTGAAGTCGGGAGTATTGAGGTTGAATACCAGGTGTCCGTCGCCGCCGAACTTCACCGGCACCTCGCGCTCCACGCTGGCGCCGTTCGGAATGCGGCCGGCACTCGGCACGTTGACGGAGATCTTCGAGCCGTCCTTACCGGAGATGCCGAAGCCGCTTACCACCATGCTTCCTTGAGCGAAAGCGTATACCTGCCCGTCGACGCCGCGGAGCGGTGTCATGAGCAGGCTGCCCCCGCGCAGGCTCGAGGCATTACCGATGGAGGCCACGGTGATATCGATTGTCTGCCCGGTCTTGGCGAACGCCGGCAGGTCCGCGGTGACCGTTACCGCGGCTACATTCTTCAGCTGCGGATTGGTGCCCGGGGGAATGGGCACGCCGAAGCGCGCCAGCATGTTGGTGATACTCTGGATCGTGAACGGCGCCTGGCTGGTCTGGTCGCCGGTACCGTCGAGACCGACGACGAGGCCGTACCCCACCAGTTGGTTGGTACGTACACCCGCCACGGTGGCGAGATCCTTGATGCGTTCGGCGTGCGCCGTAACGCTGGCACCGGCGAGTACGCCGAAGGCCAGCAGCAGTGCTTTGAGTCGGCGCATCAGAATGGCGTCCACGGTGAATTGAAGAAGCGTGACAGCCAGCCGGCCGCGTTCGCATCCGCGATCGCTCCCTTGCCGCCGTAGGTGATCCGGGCGTTAGCCACTCGCGAGGACGGGACCGAGTTGTCGGGAGCGACATCGATCGCCCGGATGACACCACTGAGCATGACGTTCTCCTGCCCCTGGTTGATCCAGATCTTCTTCTCGCCCTTCACATACAGGTTGCCGTTCGGCAATACCCTCGCCACCGTCGCGGTGATGAAGCCGGTCAGACTGTTGCTCTGCGCGCTGTTACCCGCGCCATCGAACTTGCTCGCATCATTCACGCTGCCGCTCAACACCGAGGCGCCGTGAATCGTCACAGGCGATCCGAACAGCGACACGCCGGGCATGGTGTCGGTCGTCGCTTTCGAGGTCGATGTGGTTGCGCTCTTCTGCGCGGCGGTGGCTTCGCTGAGTACGATCGTAACGACGTCACCGATGTGCCGCGCTATGGGATTCTCGAACAGCGCCACGTCGCGTCCGACCTGGTAGATGGAGCCGTTGGAGGCGGGCGGTACGGGCTCCTGTAGCCAGCTGAGGCCATCGTCGTCGTCTTTCTTTTCTTTCTTCGCGGGATGCAACGTGCCGCAACCGGCCAGGAGGGCGGTAGCGCACAGGCACGCGATGAAAATGGTCGGATGTCGCATTTAGATATCGGATCCGGTTACATGTTCTGGTTGGCGTATTGCAGCATCTGGTCGCAGGTCTGCACGGCCTTCGAGTTCATCTCGTAGGCGCGCTGGATCTGGATCATGTTGACCATCTCTTCCACGACATTGACGTTCGAGCTCTCGAGCGAGCCCTGCTGGAGGGTGCCGAGCCCCGAGACGCCCGGTGTGCCCGTCGTGGCCGTGCCGCTCGAGGCGGATTCGGTCAACAGGTTGCCACCCTGGGACTGCAGGCCGGCCGGATTGATGAAGTCGGCGAGCTGCAGCGTGCCGACCGTCGTGGGTGCCGCCTGGTTGGCGAGCTGCACGCTGACCGTGCCGTCGCTACCGATGGTGACGCTCTGCGCGCCCGCCGGAATAGTGATCGCGGGCTGCACCTGGTAGCCCTGCGCCGTGACGAGTTGTCCCGTGTTGGTGACCTGGAAGCTGCCGTCGCGGGTGTAGGCGAGGGTGCCGCTGGGCAACAGGACCTGGAAGTAGCCGCGTCCCTGGATCGCGAGATCGAGCGAGTTACCCGTCTGGT
>DATMQL010000133.1:0-10952 GCA_035566815.1 Steroidobacteraceae bacterium
AGCGCACCGATGGCATCGCCCGAATGCACCTGCCCGTTGGGAGTCAGGTGATCGACGATCTGCGGCAACAACGTTGACAGATGTTGCGCAACATCCGCCGGCTGCAAACCCGTGCGCTGCGCGATCTGCTGCAGGATCCCCGAATTACTGAGAACACTCTGCAGTTGCGCGGGCGTCACCGGGAGGTTCTGGCCACTCCCCACCCAGGACTGAAACAGGTGCCCCATGCCGCCACTCTCGAATGCCTGCATCAGCACACTCAAGCCGTTGGCGGCGCCCCCGTGACTTTGCAACATCGCGAGCACTTCAGAAACTACTGCCGAGCTTGATCCGGCCCCCGCGGGCGTACCCGCACCCGGCATACCGGCGGTCGGGGCGCCGCCGCTGTTGAGCGCGCTCTCGAGGCTATCGAGAATTCCCATGACGCTTTCCCCTGGCGATGAATGTTTTGTGAATTCCGGTATGCCGGCGACCGGTGCACCCGCCGCCGGCCAACGCTTCTTCGTCGTCCCGCCAACACGTCCTCATCATGCGCCTTCCCGGAGCCCTCAACCACCGTGGGCTGAAGCCCAATTTGTTGCAAGGCAATATGACTGCTGTGCCGTAAACTACGCGAGTCTCTGCTGCCAGGCGGGACCGACTCGCCACGGCGAACTCTCAAAGCAAGAAAGCTCCCTGATGTCAGGATTTGAGCAGGCACTGCGCGCCTTTCGCGACGGCACGCTGTCCAAAGAAAAGCTTCTAACGGAGGTCGAGCGGCAGCTCGCGGAGCGTGAGATGGATGCCGTCTCGCTGCTGAAGCTGCTGAACGACGAGCACTCCCGCACCCGGCTGCCCGGCAATCTGCATAGTGCGATCGCCGCACGCATTCTGCAGTGGCGTGACCCGCCGTCACCGTTCAAACCTCTGCCGCCGCGCCCGGCGCAGCCGCCCGCGGCGTCGAGTCAGGATCGCTCCGATACAGTGCTGATCGAGCGGGAGCCCACCACTCCGGAGGCCGCGCGATTCGGCGCGCCGGATGCTCCCACGCCCCCCGACCCACCCGATGTTGAGTTTCGCCGCACAGCGCCGCTCACACCCGGCAGTGTGTTGCAGGGCCGTTTCAAACTCATCGAAAGCATCGGGCAGGGGGGCATGAGTGCCGTCTACAAGGCCATCGATCTGCGCAAGTTCGAAGCGCACTCGAGCGATCCCTACGTGGCGGTGAAGCTCCTGACCATCCCTTCGAGCGGCTTTGGTCAGTCGCTGACGCTGCTGCAAGGCGAGGCGCAGAAGCTGCAGAGCCTGCCGCATCCCAACATCGTACGCGTCATCGACTGCAACCGTGACGGTCGCACCGTCTTCATGACCATGGAGTACCTGACTGGCGAGCCGCTCAAACGCCGGTTGCTGGCGCCGGACTTCAAGGGCATGCCGGCCGCCGAGACGGAGCGGATCATCGAATCCATCGCGTCCGCGCTGGAATTTGCTCATCGCAACGACATCATTCACGGTGACCTGAAACCCGGCAACATCATCATTACCCCGAAGGGTGAGGTGAAGGTCATTGACTTCGGCATCGTGCGGGTCATGACTCGGTCGCAGGTCGGCAACGCCGAGGACCGCCTCGGAGTAGCCGGGCTGACACCCCTTTATGCGAGCCCGGAGATGCTCACGCACCAGGGCCCGGATCCTCGTGATGACGTGTACGCCCTTGCCTGCATCGCGCACGAAATGTTGACGGGCCAACATCCATTCGACGGGAGATCGGCCCTGGAGGCGCGGGATGCCGGCATGCGCCCGGCGCGGCGTAAGGAGTTTTCACGCGGCGCATTCAAGGCGATCACCCACGGGCTCGAGTTCGATCGCGCCAAGCGAACGCCCACGGTCGCGCAGTTTCTCGATGAGTTCCTTTCGAAGCGGCGTGCGGTCGCGCGGTGGACGGCGTTCCTGGGTAGCCTCGTGGCCCTCATCCTGGCGGCCAGCCTCTATTTCGCGCTCGCAACATGACATGCGGGGCGGCTCCTGGTTCACCGCTCCTGCGAGCGTCAGTGCGGTCGCCCGTAATCGCTTCGAAGCAGGTTACCGGAGCAGCAGCGTCGGGTTCCGACTCGTGCGGGAGATCGAATGAAACACCTTGCAGCCCTCACGCTCGTGCTGTCGTTGCTCGGAGCCGCCGGATGACCGCATCGCCGAGCAGCTTGACCTTGATGCCGACAATATCCTGGGTCCGGCCGGGAGTGTTCCCGGCCCGGGCCCGCGGCGACTTCATCCGCGCTTCACGTGTTCGGATCGCATCGCCGCCAGTCGTGGGTTGTTGACTGTGTTGACCGCGCGCTCGATCGCCGCTTCACGGCAGGCGCGATCCTTGAATGCGAGAGCGAGCACCCTCGTAACCGGGGCGGGGCAAACCTGCCGCGCTGCAACCGAGATTCGTTGATAGAGCACACGGGCGCCCTCGGTTGTCGAGAGGTCGAGGTCACCGTAACGCACGACGACGCTGGGCACCTCGTCCGTCGACGTGGCAGCCTGCGCGGCTCCGACCGATCCCGCGAGCAGACAGCCCACCAACACCGCGACGCGTCCGAACACGACTCCGTTGGATTTGGCAGTGGCGAAGTTCATTGCAGCTCTCCTGATGCGACTTGTTGAGAATTCAGTTACGTTGTGTCTTGCGACGGGGCATATGAAACTCCTACAACGCCCGCGGGAGTAGCGGCCTGGGCTCGAACTGATCCCCAAAGACAACGTGTTCGTACCGGTGGTGTCGTTCCTCCGGGCCGGTACGACGCGCCGGGTTGTAACGCCAATCCCCACCGTGGAGCGTCTTTCTGCGGCTCGTACCCCGGCCCGGGCACATCAGACCGCGCGCTCATCCCCGGCTATGACGGTTTCGTCCCTATATGCAACTCCGCTGCAACAGGCGCGTCACATTGGCGTACGATATGGGCATAACTGAGCCCAGGCGGGAGACACCCGGTGAATGCCTTATCGTCCGAGGAACTGAGGGTCGCGAGAGCCGCCACGGCGGACCCGGTACCCTTGCCAACGGCAGCGCCAGCGCAGCGCCGCCCCTGGCACTCCCTGTGGGCTTTGGTCGCAAAGCGCGAGGTGCGGCAGTACCTCGTGATCCTTACCGTGTTCTGGGTCTACGTGGCGTGCTCGAATGTGTTGTACGCCACCAGCATGCAGGCGAGCATCGCCAGTGAGGTTGGCGAGAAACATGTCTTCGCGCCGTACTGCGCACGGCTCCTGCAACATCTCATGCTGTACCCGGTGCTGTTGGGTTGCGTCTGGGCATCGTTGCGCATCGGCTGGCAGTCGATGTGGCGGATGCTCCCACTGCAATTCCTGCTGGCGTTCGTCTTCGCTGCGCTGGCCCAGCCGGCCATGGGAATCGCGGAGATCTTATCGGGTGACCCGGAAATGCGGGCGCACGTCATGCAGAAGGGCACCATGGGGTTCTGGAATCTCGACGATGTCCCCATGTGGCTCGCCACCACGACGACCTTCCTGTTGGCTTATGGATTCGCGTTGACACTCGTCATGGGGTTTGCGTTCTATCAACGCCTGCGCGATGCCCAACTCCGCTCCGCGGCGCTGCAGCGCGCGCTCACGGCGGCTAACCTGGCGGCGTTGCGGATGCAGTTGTCGCCGCACACACTATTCAATCTGCTGCACACCATACGGGGACAGATTTCCTGGGACCCGGCCGCCGCGCAATCCATGATCGTGCAGCTCGGCGATCTGCTGCGCCGGCTGTTGACCGCGGGCGAGCGCGACTTTTCACGGCTCGAGGACGAGTTGCAATTCGTGCGCTCCTATCTGGGTCTGCAACAGAAACGGTTTGCCGACCGTTTGACGGTGAGCGTGCCGCAATCCGCGCTCGTGTCGGCGTGGGTGCCGAGCCTGATCCTGCAGCCACTGGTGGAGAATGCAGTGGTTCACGGCCTCGCGGGTCACGAAGGCGCCGTGATGATCCGCGTTGAGGCCGTTGTGAATGATGAGATGTTGTCCCTGCGTGTCGTGAACACGATCGCGCCGGGGAAGGCGCAAGGGTGCGCGGGTATCGGCCTCCGTAATGTTCGCGAACGCCTCGCCATCCAGTTTGCAGAGCGCGCCACTTTTAGCGCGATGCCCGGTTACGATAATGTGTGGATCGCGGAGGTCCGCCTTCCATTATTACGTGATGGACCCACGTGATGATGGATGTAGTGATCGTCGATGATGAGCCGGTCGCGCGGCGAACACTGCGCGAGTGTTGCGAGCGTGAGCCGGATCTGCAAATCATCGGGGAGTACGGTGACGCGCGTTCGGCACTCGAAGCAATTCGTGCGCGGCCGCCGCACGTTCTGTTCCTCGACATCCAGATCGACTCCCAGAACGGGGTGGAGCTGGCGCGCTCGCTCGATCCCGATTCCTTGCCCCTGATCGTTTTCGTGACGGCGTATCACCACTACGCCCTGGAGGCGTTCGAGGTGAGTGCCGTCGACTACCTCCTGAAGCCCTTCGATGATGAGCGGTTTCGTAAGACTATTGCACGTGTACGACGGAGACGTGAATCCGAGAGCGGCGGCGAACGTTCCTCGATGCTGAACACCGTGTTGGCGCAACTGGAGCGCGGCGCCCGTGCGCTGGCGGACTCCCGTCCGCGCATCCTCGCCGAATCCGGCAGCCGGATGCACATGCTGGACGTCGCACAGGTGGAGCTCGTCGAAGCCGACCGCAACTATGTGAAACTCACCGTCGGGCGCGAGACCTTTCACGCACGCAGCACTTTGCAACAGGCGGAGAAGTCACTACAGTCACAGCCGCTGTTACGCATCAGCCGGTCGTGCCTGGTGAACATGAATCACGTGCGGGAAATAAGTCGTACACCCCGAGGGGATTTCATCCTCGTGCTGGCTGGTGGCACCACGGTGACCAGCAGTGAGGGGTTCCGCGATTGCGTGCGGCAATACCTCGAGCGGTTGAAGCTGAATCCGCTCGGGCGGGATTCGGGTGACGGCTCTCCCGGCTGGCGTTCCTGACCGGCCCCGCCGGTGTAACTCACGTGGAGCGATCGACTTCTCCGGCGCGCTCGTCCCACGTCGCGCCGGTGGCACTTCCCGGGATTCCCTCCGCTCCGCTTCGGTCGTCGGTGATTGCCCTGAGCGTGCTCACGCTCGTCAACCTGCTGAATTACCTCGATCGTTACGTCGTCTCGGGCATCGTCCCCGATCTGAAGGCGCCCCCGCTCGGACTATCGGATAGCCAGATTGGTCTGCTGACGACCGCCTTCATGCTCGTGTACATGGTCGCGGCGCCGATTTTCGGCGCGCTGGGGGATCGCGGCTCGCGCACCCGCCCGATTGCCCTTGGCGTATTCCTATGGAGTGTCGCCACGCTCGTCTCTGGGTTCGCGGCGAACTACGCTCATCTGCTGGGAGCGCGCGCGATCGTCGGCATCGGTGAGGCAGCGTACGTATCGATCGCGCCCGCACTACTGGCCGACTCGTTCTCCCGCGCGCAGCGCGGTCGCGTGCTGTCGGTTTTCAACATGGCCATTCCGGTGGGTGCCGCACTGGGCTACATCGTCGGCGGCCTGATGAGTCATCACTTCAGCTGGCGCGCGGCGTTCTTCGTCGCCGGCGCTCCGGGGCTGTTCCTGGCGATCCTCGTGCTACGTGTGAAGGACCCGCCGCGCGGCTCGCAAGATGAGTCGGAAGGTGAGGGCGACGCCGCGGCAGGGGCCGATCACCCGCTGGCCAGCAAACCGGCGTCCGGTCCCGTCGCCATCTACCTCAGCCTTCTCAAACGAGCCCCCTACATGCTCGTCGTCCTCGGCTACTCTGCCTACACATTCGCGCTGGGCGGCCTCGCAGTCTGGATGCCCAACTTCCTCGAGCGAGTGCACAACATACCCGCCGTGCAGGCCACCACGAGCTTCGGCGCCATCGTCGTGGTGACCGGTTTTCTGGGAACCTTCCTCGGCGGCTGGCTGGGCGACTACTGGGTGAAATCCTCGCGCCAGGCTTACCTGTGGATGTCGGGTGCGATCACCCTCGTAGCGGCGCCACTGACCTTTGTTGCCCTGACGGCAGCATCATCTTCGGTGTACTACCCCGCGATCATTGCGGCCGAGCTGCTGCTGTTCATGTCGACCGGTCCGATCAACTCCGCCATTGCCAACATGGTATCGCCCACCGAGCGCGCCTCGGCATTCGCTCTGAGCATGTTCGTGATTCATCTGCTGGGTGACGTGCCATCCCCGACCCTGATCGGATGGCTCTCGGATCTGTCTTCCCTGGGGAAGGCCGTTCTGATCGTACCCGCCGCGATCGTGATCAGCGGAATCGTGTGGCTGATTTCCGCGCGAGTGTCAGGGCGAGCGTCAGCGGCTAGTCTATCAACTCAGGGCTGACACCTGGCCGGCGAGTGCGGGTACCGTCATCCCCGTCTGCAGCTCATCGAGAAGCCACTTGCGGAAGGCCACCACCTCCGGCCGCGCCGCGACCTCCGCGCGATGCACGAGGAAGTAACTGTCCTCCGTGGTCCACTCATGATCGAACAGCCGCGTCAGTGATTTCGCCCGAAACCGCTCGGCGCTCAACGTCCCTGGAATGAGACCGATGCCGGCGGAACGCTCGGTGGCGCGTACCAGGGAGGACATGTTGTTGAACGCGATTCGCTTTCGGGGTCTCGGCATCTGCAGCCCCGCCGACTCCGCCCAACGCTCCCACCCGTCTTTACGGGCTTCGAAGACGAGCAGGGTCTGCCCGTCGAGCTGCTCGATGGAGGCGAGCGGCGTCCGCGCGAGCAGTGCAGGGGAGCACGCAGGCACATAGGTCTGCGAGAACAAGCGATGCGCCTGGAGCTCGTTCCAGTTACCTGACCCCAGCACAATAGACACATCCGCATCCGGCGGATGCACGTCTGTGCCCGTCCCATCGGTGTCGATCTCCAGATCGATCTCAGGCTGCGCCGCATGCAATGCTGCCAGCCGGGGCAAAAGAAACTCGCTGGCGAAAAAGGACGCAACCCTCAGACGCAGGGTGCTACGCCCCGCCCGCGCTCGTAACTCGCGCGTTGCGGTATCTAGCCGCTCGAACAGGTACTCGATCTCCGCCAGGTAGGTTGAGCCCGCGTCGGTGAGGGTCAGGGTCCGGGCGCCCCGATGGAATAGGGCGACCCCCACCTCTTCCTCGAGCGCGCGGATCTGGTGGCTCACGGCGGAAGGGGTCAGGAACAGCTGGCTGGCGGCGGTCTTGAAGCTACCGGAGCGCGCGGCAAGCTGGAACGCGCGCAATGTCTTAGTCGAGGGCAGACGCATAAGCAGAAGATGATCGCACAAGTCCATGAGGCGTCGAGGTATGAGCCCCACGCGTGTCCTTAAGCCCCTATTATTTCAGATGTGCACCGGCAGCCTGAACTTTCCGCTCATGTCGATATTACGGTCTCCCCGGCGGCCCGGCCGCTGCGAGGCCTCGGCAGGTCCGAGGTCCTCGGCCGCCTGGAGAGCGCCCTGGGGAGCGGTGAAGGCGTTCTGGGCGCCCATTGCATCCACGAGCTGTGGATGAGGGGGGAGTTTGCCACCCACATCGAGGCGGCCCTGGAGAAGCTCTGGGAGAAAGCCGCCCCCTCGATTCCGGAGTGGCTGCCCATGCGCTACGTCGACTGGCTGCCGATGGCCTACGAGGTAACCGCCCAGTTCAAGGCCGAGCGCAAAGGCCGCTCAAATATCTACCTGGTCCTGCTCGACTACGAGGACCGTCGCGAGGGGCCCCACGGGGTCTACGTGGGCATGAGCCGGTATTCGCCGGCCCAGCGCTTCGATCAGCACAAGGCCGGAATCCGCGCCGCCGGGAGTGTGCTCAAGCGGGGACTCGAGGTCCTCACCGGTCCGGCGCTGCATTTGCAGCACATTGCCCGGCCACTGGCTGCACGCATCGAGGTCGACCTGGCCGAAGCGTTACGGGATGCGGGGCTTCTCGTGCAGGGTGGGCATTGATCCCCCCGCGGGCCAGGTATCCGGAAGCGGCGCCGTAACGGGGGCGGCCGGCTGACTCCTGCCGCCATTGACGACCACTTCGTTCTGCTTGCGCTCCCAGATCTCCTGGCGATCGACCACCACATCGGGCGGGGCTTCGATCCCGATGCGAACCTGGCTTCCTTTGAAGCCCAGCACGGTAATGCGCACGCGCGCGCCGATGCGAATCGACTCTTTTGCGCGGCGGGTAAGAATCAGCATGAGAGTACCTCTTCCATGACGGCATCTTCGCCGTAGCTGATATTCAGCCACGAAGCGGCTGCAACTGGCATTGTCTCGGGAAACGGACGTCGTCCGTAAGCTACAAAGCACGACTCGCGCCGAAGGTCCGAACCAACGCCAGTTTCGCGCGTTAAGAGCCCATGGCAATAACAGAACCTACGGCTTCTCCGGCGCGCGTGCCAACTGTGCTCAAGTGGACCGGTATCGTCGTCGGTGCCCTTCTCATTGTGTTGTTGATTACGCTGGCTGTGTTGGAAGCAAACGCCGATGCGCTGCGCGGGCCCATAGCACGCATGGCCTCCGCGCACATTGGAAGGGCAGTGCATATCGACGGACGCCTGCAGCTGCACCTTCTCTCTTGGACGCCCCGTGTCGTCGTGAACCAACTCCGCATCGCCAACCCGGACTGGGTAAAGCCCGCCGTCGCGCCTGCCGACATGGCACGCATCGGCGAGCTGCAGGTTTCGTTATCGATCCCGGCGCTATTCAAGGGGGAGGTGCTGCTCCCCTACCTCGGCCTCGACGACAGCGACATCAACTTGGTGCGCGAACCCAAAGAGCGCGCCAATTGGGATTTCGGCGCCACGGGCGCCGCGCAACCGGCGTCGGCCAAGCCGGCCAAACTTCCCATACTGGGCCGTCTCCACCTCGGTAATGGCCGTCTCGTGGTGTCGGACGAGGTCCGCAAACTCCATTTCAAGGGGAAAATCGCCGCCGACCAGGCTGCGAACGGCGGCGCCCAGTCCCTGAGCCTCAACGGGGACGGCAGTATCAACGGTCAGCCTTTCGAGCTGAAGGCGACAGGTGACCCGCTCATCACCGCTGAGAACCATAAACCCTACACCGTCGCCTCCGACATCCGCGCCGGCCGTACGAAGGTGAAGTCGCGCATCACCATCACCAAACCCTTTGACATGGGTTCCGTGGTCGCCGACCTGTCGGCCTCGGGAGATGACCTGGCCGACCTCTACTACCTCAGCGGCCTCGCGTTACCCAACACCGCGCCCTACACGGTAGAGGGTCACCTCCAGCGCCACGGCACCCTGCTGAAGCTCACCAACTTCAAGGGCACGCTGGGCAACAGCGATATCCACGGCACGATGTCGATCGAGACCGCCGCGGCGCGCCCGATCCTGAGCGCCGATCTGTCGACCCGGCTGTTGGACATCAAGGATCTCGGGCCGACACTGGGCAGCCGGGCGAAGACCACCCCATCGTCGCTGAGTCAGCAACAGGCGCGCGCGCAGAATCCCGTGGCCTCCACTGCAAAAGCCCGCGCCACCAGCCGGCACGCCGCGCAGACTGGCGCGCCTACCGCCTCGGGCGCGCCCGTTCCCGATAACGCGGGCAGCACTGAAAACCTCCACGGTGCGAAGCCGAAGTCCGCTGAAACCCGCACTGCGGAGGCGAAGAACGCCGACGAGAAAGCGGCCCGAGGCGAAACGTTACTGCCGGACGCAAAATTGGATCTGAAGCGCATCCGAGGTATGGACGCGAACGTGAAGTACCGCGCTGAAGCTGTAAAAACCGAAAAGATGTCGATCAACCAGATCTCGCTGGCCCTGCGGCTCGAGAAGGGCGTGATGACGTTCACCCCGGTCACTTTCACCCTCCCACAGGGCACACTGACTTCCAACATCACGGTGGACGGTTCGCACGACGTGCCCGAGATCGCGATCGACTCGCGCATCACCGCGGTCCGCCTGTCGCAGTTCAAGACAAAGGACGGGCAGGAGCCTCTCGACGGCACGATGGTAGGTCGCGCTATTCTTCACGGACGGGGAAAGTCACTTCACGAAGTAGGGGCCACGGCGGAGGGCACCCTTACCGTGGTGGTGCCCCACGGTGACGTCCGCAAAGCCTTCGCCGAGCTCATGGGAATCAACGCCGCCAACGGACTCGGCCTGCTATTGACCGGGAATCAGGATAAGACCGGCATCCGTTGCGGTGTCGCCAATTTCAAGGCGGAAGGCGGCGTGTTCGCCGCCCAGGAGATTGTGATCGACACCGAGAAAGTGCTGATCACCGGCAAGGGTGAGGTCGATCTGGGATCCGAGGACCTCGACCTGACCCTCAACGGGCAGCCGAAGAAATTCCGCTTCTTCCGCATCAAATCACCCATCGAGGTGGGGGGCACGCTCTCGAAGCCGAAAGTAGGGTTGAAGCCCGGTAACACGCCCGGGCAGGTGGCCGTGGCCACCGCCCTGGGAGTGCTGGCGACCCCGTTGGCTGCAGCGCTGGCCTTCATCGATCCCGGCCTGGCGAAGGACGCCGACTGCAGCGCATTACTCGCCGAGGCAGGGCGTCAAGGGGCTCCTCAGGTCAAGGACGGCGAGGTGAAGGACGATGCCAACAAACCCAAGCCGCCCCCACAGGACGCGCCCATCAAGGACGCTCAGCGCTCAACGAAGGCGCGTTCGATTACATAATCGCCCGGCTCGCCGATGTGCGGCGAGATGGCGAAACCTCGACCATCCAGCAACGCGCGAGTATCGGCGAGCATCGCGGGTGATCCGCATACCATGACGCGGTCCTGCGCAGGATCGAGCGTCGGCAGATGCAGATCACGGCACAGGCGGCCCGACTCCAGAAGGGTCGTCAATCGACCGTGATTCGTATGCGGCTCGCGCGTAACCGTCGGATAGTAGTGAAGCTTGTCGCGCACCAGATCACCCAGATATTCGTGGGTCTTGAGCTCCTCGATACGGTGTTTCACCACCGC
>DATMQL010000134.1:0-32138 GCA_035566815.1 Steroidobacteraceae bacterium
CGCCCTGAAACAACCCTCGAGCAGCTGGCGAAACTGCCGACACCTTTCCGGGCTAACGGGACGGTCACGGCTGGCAACGCTTCCGGGGTGAATGATGGTGCGTGCGCACTTGTCATAGCGTCGGAAGAAGCGGTACGGCGCTTTAAGTTAACCCCTCGTGCCCGCATCGTGGCGGGTGCGACGGCAGGAGTTGAACCTCGGATTATGGGTATGGGCCCGGTCCCCGCTACCCGGAAAGCTCTCGCGCTGGCGAAGCTGGATATCAAACAGTTGGATGTGATCGAGCTGAACGAGGCGTTCGCCTCGCAAGGGCTCGCCGTCCTGCGCGAGCTGGGTCTGCCGGACGATGCCGAACACGTCAATTCCAATGGCGGCGCCATCGCGTTAGGCCATCCCCTGGGGATGACAGGCGCACGGCTCGCAACTACGGCGACCTACCAGCTCATGGCCGGGAAAGGTCGCTACGCCCTGTGCACGATGTGTATCGGGGTCGGTCAGGGTATTTCGCTCATTATCGAGCGGATCTAGCCTGTAAACGGTATAGATACCGCTGTCGTGTGTTCGGCCGGGGGTCTTGCTACGCGCCATCCGTCGGCACGCGTTCTTTCCAAGACCGGAGATCTCGATGCTGAACGAGGGTGATCTGCTGTGGACGCCGAGTCGGGGGCGGATTGAAAAAGCGAAGGTCACCGCCTTCACACGCTGGCTGGCGACGGAGCGCGGCAAGAGTTTCGCCACGTACGAGGATCTGTGGCGTTGGTCTGTCGACGAGCTCGAGGAATTCTGGCAGGCGGTGTGGGATTACTTCGACGTGCAGTCGTCCGCCCCGCACACCAGCGTGCTCGCCGACCGTCACATGCCGGGCGCGAAATGGTTTCCCGGCGCTCGCCTGAACTATGCACAGCAGGCCCTGCGAAACGAGCGCCCCAACGCCACCGCGTTGATGTATCTCAATGAGCGCGCGCCGCTCGCCTCCATGTCCTGGGAAGAGCTCGGCACCAAGGTACGCATACTCGCCACGCAGCTCCGCAAGCTCGATGTGAAGCCCGGTGATCGTGTGGTTGCCTACATGCCCAACATCCCGGAGACGGTCATCGCCATGCTGGCGACCACCAGTATCGGGGCGATCTGGACGAGTTGCGGACCCGACTTCGGCACGCGCGGCGTGTTGGATCGTTTCACGCAGCTCGCACCGAAGGTGATGTTCTACGTCGACGGTTACCAGTACGGCGGCAAGCCGTTCAACAGGAAGGAAGAGGTCCACAAGATCATCGACCAGTTGGGCTCGCTCGAGCGGGTCGTCTACCTGCCTTACCTGGATCGCGACGATCGTGCGACGTTTCATCCGCACTCGGTGCTGTGGGACGAGCTGCTGAGCAATCCGCCGGTTGCGGCGGCCGAATTCAAATTCGAGCAGGTGCCGTTCGAGCATCCGTTGTGGATCCTGTTTTCCTCGGGCACGACCGGGTTGCCGAAGCCCATCTGTCACAGCCATGGCGGCATCATTCTCGAGCAGTTGAAGCACGTGCAATTCAACTTCGACGTGGCTGATGGCGACCGGCTGTTCTTCTTCACCACGACCGGCTGGATGATGTGGAACTTTCTCATCAGCTCGCTGCTGTCGAACGTCGTGCCGGTGCTCTACGACGGCAATCCCGCCTGGCCCACTCCCGATGTGCTGTGGAAGATGGTCGACGACACGGGCGCGAAGCTCTTCGGGACGAGCCCGACCTACGTCGCCGGCCTGCAAAAGGCGGGCATCGTGCCCAAGGATCTCTCCAAGCTGGCTTCGCTGGAGAGCGTGACGCTCGCCGGCTCGCCGGTCACGCCCGAGTGCATGGAGTGGATCTACAACAATGTGAAGAAGGACCTGTGGGTGGCTTCCGGAAGCGGCGGCACCGACGTTTGTACCGGTTTCGTGATGGGCAATCCGACTCTGCCGGTGTATGCCGGAGAGATCCAGTCACGGGCATTGGGTTGTGCCGTGTACGCCTTCGACGAGCGCGGCGAGAAAATCGTCAACCAGGTCGGTGAGCTGGTGGTCACCGCGCCCATGCCCTCGATGCCGGTGTGTTTCTGGAACGATGTGGACAACAAACGCTACCTGGATTCCTACTTCGGGGATTACCCGGGTGTGTGGCGCCACGGTGATTTCTTCAAGATGAACGACCGGGGCGGTTGTTTCGTGCTCGGCCGCTCGGACGCCACTCTGAACCGTCATGGTGTGCGTATCGGCACGGCGGAGATCTATCGCTCACTCGCGACCCTGCCTGAAATCGACGACTCCCTGATCGTCAATCTCGATCTCCCGCAGGGCAAGTTCTTCATGCCGCTGTTCGTGAAACTCAAGAGCGGCCTGCAACTCGACGACGCGATCCGCGACAAGATCCGGGCTACATTGCGTCGGGAGTACTCGCCCCGGCACGTGCCCGACAAGATCTACCAGGTCGAGGGGATTCCCTTCACCCTCACGGGCAAGAAGATGGAAGTGCCGGTGCGCAAGATTCTCATGGGTGTGGCGCCGGAGAAGGCCGCCAACCGCGACGCCGTGGCCAATCCCCAGGCGTTGGATTACTTCATCGACTACAACAAAAACCAGACCGACTATTCATTCACTGTCTGAAAATCCGGAGTCGACCATGGAAGATGTCAAGCTGCTCATTGCCGGGCGCGATACCCCGGCCGCGAAGTCGGCAACGTTCGATCGTCTCAATCCCATTTCGGGCGAAGTAGCAACGCGTGCCGCGGCGGCTTGACCGGCCGACGCCAAAGCCGCCGCTGACGCGGCCGCCGCGGCGTTTCCAAAGTGGTCGGCGTTGGGTCCGAGCGCGCGCCGCTCGCTACTCAACAAAGCCGCGGACCTGTTGGAAGCCCGCTCGGCGCAGTTTGCCGCCATTTTGTCGACCGAGACCGGCGCGACGGGCGGTTGGGGGCACTTCAACGTGCATCTTGCCGCTGGCATGCTGCGTGAGGCGGCGGCAATGACGACCCAGATTTCCGGTGAGGTCATCCCTTCCGATGTGCCCGGAAGCCTGGCCATGGGGATCCGGCAGCCGGCGGGCGTCGTGCTGGGAATCGCTCCCTGGAATGCTCCGATCATCCTTGGCGTCCGCGCCATCGCAATGCCGCTGGCCTGTGGCAATACGGTGATCCTGAAGGCCTCCGAGGTTTGTCCGGCGACACACCGCCTCATCGGCGCCGTGTTGACGGAGGCGGGCCTAAGCGACGGCGTTGTGAACGTCATTACCCATGAGCCCAAGGATGCCGAGGCGGTTGCCGAGGCCCTCATCTCACACCCGGCCGTGAAACGCGTGAACTTCACTGGCTCGACTCGGGTAGGAAAGATCATTGCCGCCCTTTCGGCTAAGTATCTCAAGCCCGTCGTCCTGGAACTCGGTGGCAAGGCGCCCCTGGTCGTGCTCGATGACGCCGACATCGATGCCGCCGTGAATGCGACCGTTTTTGGTGCATTCGCGAATTCCGGTCAGATCTGCATGTCGACGGAGCGTGTGATCGTAGACGAGAAAGTCGCGGACGAATTCGCGACGAAGCTGGCAAAGAGGGTAGCGGCGTTGCCGCTGGGCGATCCGCGTAAGGGAGATTTCGTGCTGGGTTCCGTCGTCGGCAAACCGACGGTGGAACGCGTTATGAAGCTCGTCAACGAGGCCGTCGCCAAGGGCGCGAAGGTTCTCTGTGGCGCCGACGGCGACGGCACGACCGTCATGAAGGGCATCGTGGTCGACCGGGTGACGCAGGACATGTCGCTGTTTCGGGAGGAGTCCTTCGGGCCGCAAGTATCGATTACCCGCGTGAAGTCGGCTGAGGAGGCTATCAAGGCCGCCAACGACACCGAATATGGCTTGTCGGCGTCGCTCTTTACCCGCGACATCGCGCGGGGCATTGAGCTTGCGAAGCGGATCGAATCGGGAATCTGCCACATCAATGGCCCGACGGTGCACGATGAGGCGCAGATGCCCTTCGGAGGCGTGAAGGCCTCCGGCTACGGCCGGTTTGGCGGCAAAGCGGGCATCAATGAGTTCACCGAGCTGCGCTGGATCACGATTCAGACGACGCCGCGGCACTATCCGTTCTGATCGGGGCGCGTAGCCTGGGGCGCATAGCCCGCCGCGTGTAGCCCTTCCAGCCTCGCCCCGCTGTCGTCCACGGAAGACAGCGGGGTGGCTTTGTTGCCTGTCTGCGAAACCGCTCATACACGGCCGGCCGGCTTACTGTCAGAATGCGGAACATGAAAATCGCAGTTCTGTTCGGTGGGACCAGTCAGGAACGGGATGTCTCGATAGCGAGTGCGGCCCAGATCATTCCGGCGCTGCGCGGTCTCGGTCACGACGTCATAGCAATCGACACCGTCACAGGACGCCTCTCCGCGGATACTGAGAAAAAGCTGCTCACCAGCGGCGTCGGGCCGGTGCCGCCATCCACCACCTCCCTGGCGAATATGCGCGAGTCGGCGCTCGCTCTGACGAGTAACGCCTCGGATATACGCGACGTCGATGTCGTCTTTCTCGCGCTGCATGGTGGAGCGGGAGAGGACGGTCGGGTGCAGGCGGTGCTGGATCTCGCCGGCATGGCCTACACCGGGAGCAATCACATCGCCAGTGCGACGGCGATGGACAAGGATCTTTCCAAGCGTCTGTTTCGCGCGGCCGGTGTGCCGACGGCGGACTGGCTCATGGCCCCCGTTCTCGCGCATGACATCGGCGAGACTCTCGGCTGGCCGGTGGTGGTGAAACCCAACAAACAGGGCTCCACTGTTGGTTTGTCGATCGTACGCGAGGCCGCGGCTCTCCCGGACGCATTGGAACTCGCGGGACGCTATGACGACGAGGTGATGATCGAGCGGTTCGTCCCCGGGCGGGAACTCACCGTGGGGATTCTCGAGGGCGAGCCTCTTCCGGTGGGCGAGATCATCACCCCGAGCGGCATTTTCGATTACCAGGCCAAGTACCAGACCGGTGGCGCGCAGGAGATTTTTCCGGCGGACCTGTCGGAGGAGAAATCCGCCGAGTTGCAGCGGCTCGCGGTGCGCGCGCACGCCGCGCTCAAGTTGGGGCAGTACAGCCGGATCGACTTCCGGATGGATCCGCAGGGCAACTTCTGGTGCCTGGAGGCGAACTCACTGCCGGGCATGACGGCCAACAGCCTGCTGCCCCAGGCGGCTAGAGTCGCCGGCATCGAATTTCCGAAACTGGTCGAGCGGATTTGCCGGGCGGCACTGCTGGTCGCCAAGCGCGGGGGGTAATCGCTGCGCGCCACGCTGCGCGTGAAGCATCGCCGGCACGCCCCCATTCCTTAGGCGCGTGCCGTACGAGATCCGAACGACTTGCCTTCAGCATCCACGCGTCGGGAGCAGTCGCCCATTTAGACATCCGTGGTCACGGCCGCTATTTACGTTTCCTGGCGTCCCTGGGGTCCGTCGGCCGACGGCCGCCAGGAAGAGTACTCCCGGCGGGTGACGCTCTCATGAACCGCAGGCGTTTTCCGTGAAGCCCGTCTACTTGAGGGCCTCGCCGCGCTCGCGCCCCTGGAATGCCAACATCCAACCCGGGTATTCCGGCGGCAGCGCCGATACTTTCGCCAGCGTCTCCAACTCCTCCGCGCTCAGCTTCAACTCCGTCGCGGCGATGTTGTCGACGAGTTGCTCACGTGTTTTCGCGCCTATGATCGTCGAGGTCACGTGCGGCTGGTGAACCACCCAGGAGAGGGCGACGCGCGCTACCGACACATCGTGCGCCTTGGCGATGGGGCGCATGGCGTCGATGATGTTGTAAGCGCGCTCCCGGTCGATGGGCGGAAAGTCGAAAGTGGTGCGCCGGGACCCCTCCGGTCCCTTGCTGTCCCGGGAGAACTTGCCGGAGAGGAAGCCGCCCGCGAGCGGACTCCACGGGAGGATCGCCAGGCGTTGATCGGTTGCGAGCGGCACGATTTCCCGCTCGAGCTCGCGGCCGCCGATGGAGTAGTACATCTGCAGGCTCTCGAAGCGCGCCAGATTCTTTTTATCCGAGATCCAAAGTGACTTCGTGATCTGCCAGGCCTGCAGGTTGCAGAGTCCGAGGTAACGCACTTTCCCGGCGCGCACGCACGTGTCGAGCGCGTCGAGCGTTTCTTCGAGTGGCGTGTGTGGGTCGCTGCCGTGGATCTGGTAGAGATCGATGTGGTCGAGCTGCAGTCGCTTCAGACTCGCATCGACCCCGCTCAGGATGTGGGCGCGCGACAGGCCGGTCTGATTCGGGCCCGGTCCCATTCGACCCAACACCTTCGTGGCGAGTACGAACTGGTCGCGGGGAACGCCGAGATTTCGCAGCGCCTGTCCGGTCATGACCTCGGACTGGCCGCTGTGATAGACGTCCGCGGTATCGAGGAAGTTGATACCGCTGTCGATCGCGCCGCGCACGATGCCGTCGACTTCGTTCTGCTGGAGCTGCCCGATCTGGGCGAAAATGCCGCCCGAATTACCGAAGGTCATGGTGCCTAGGCACAGCTCCGAGACCAGCAGGCCGGTATTGCCGAGCTTCTTCATGCGCATGGGGAGTTCTCTTTGCTAAGAAGACATAAGGCTACTGCGGCCCCGTACGTACTCGCTATCCATCTTTGGAGACATTCCTACTTATGTGCACGTGCAACTGGCTCTTGATCTAGCCGGCTACGCGCCCCGGGCTACGCGCCCCGGACAAAAACCACGCTTTTTGCCGGCGGCGCCGCACTGCTGATCGGCTGGCCTGCTGAAAGCGCCGCAGCCTGCGCGGCCCGGGCGTCTTTCAGCCTATCCTACAAACGAAATGGACCTGCTCTCCTAGCGCATGCGCTTCGGGTCTCGGGCGGCGTATTCTAAGCACCGTTTTTTTCGGCTTTCCCGTGCGATAGGCGTACGGGTACCAAGGGACCGTTATGAAACCGACCCCGAAGCAGCGGATCTGGATGTACGAAATGATGTTGAAGAGCCGACTCTTCGACGATGCGGTGTTCGAAGCGTATTGGGAAGGCAAGAAACCCGTTTTCCACATGGGCAAGGGCCCGCTGCCGGGGGAAATGCACCAGTCGTTTGGCCAGGAGCCCACTGCCGTGGGCGTCCTCGCTCATCTCGGTCCGGACGACGCCGTTGGTGCCGGGCATCGTCCGCACCATGTGGCCATCGCGCGGGGTGTGAACCTCAAGCGCATGGCCGCGGAGCTCTTCGGCAAGAAGACGGGTCTTTCGGGCGGCCGCGGCGGTCACATGCACCTGTATGACAATGGTGTCAACTTCTTCTGCAGCGGCATCATCGCCGAAGGTATGGGCCCCGGTGCCGGTATCGCGCTGGCGCGCAAGATGCAGAAGAAGCCCGGCATTGCCGTGGCATACAACGGCGACGGCGCGGTGAATCAGGGCGCTTTTCACGAAGTGATGAACATGGCAGCCCTGTGGAAGCTGCCGTTTGTCTGTGTGATTGAGGATAACAAGTACGCCGTGTCGGTGACTACCGAGGAGTCGACGGTCGTTCCTGCGTGGCAGCGCGCGGCGGCATATAACTGCCCCGGCGAGTACGTGAAGGGCAACGATCCTGATCTGATCTTCGAGGCTGCCGCCCGCGCGATACAACATGCCCGCGACGGCAAAGGCCCTGCCATTCTCGAGATCGAGACCGAGCGCCTGCACGGACACTTCATCGGCGATTCGGCCGGCTACCGCTCGAAGGAGGAAGTCGCCGGACAGAAGGATCCGATTCCGCTCTACCGCAAGCGACTGTTGGATGAGAAGGTACTCCCGGGCGCCGACATGGAGTCGCTCGAGGCGAAGGTGAAGCAGGAAGTCGATGCGGCCATGCAGTTCGGCCGCGACAGTGAGTATCCGGCGCCCAACGAGGCGCTCGAGCGGGTCTTCGCATAGAGGTTCATGACATGGCACAACAGGCACCCGGCACCGGCGGCTCGGCACGCACCCTCACGATGGCTCGCGCGGGACGCGAAGCCGTCATCGCGGAGATGCGCAAGGATCCCAACATTTTCGTCATTGGCGAGGACGTCGCGAAGTTAGGCGGCGTGTTTGGCACGACCGTCGGCATGGCGGAGGAGTTCGGCGCGCATCGCGTGATCGACACCCCGATCTCGGAGACCGGCTTCATCGGTATCGCCACCGGCGCGGCCATGGCGGGTATGCGTCCGATCGTTGAAATCGCTTTTGTCGATTTCATCGGCGTCTGCTTCAACGCTATTTTCAACTTCGCCGCCAAGACCCACTACATGTCGGGCGGCCAGTTCAAAGTTCCCATGACCATGATGATCGGCTACGGGGGTGGCTATAACGATGCGGCGCAGCATTCTCAGTGCCTGATCGGAACGCTGGCTCACGTACCGGGCATCCGCATCGTGACACCCGCTGACGCGCACGACGCCAAGGGTTTGATGCACTCCTGTTTGCGCGACGACAATCTGACCATCTGGATGGTGCACAAGGCCATCTGGGGACTGGGTTGGCTGGGCACCGCCATCAAGACGGCCATGGCCACGGTACCGGAAGAGGAATACACGATTCCTTTCGGTAAGGCGCGTATCTGGCGCGAGGGCACCGACGTGACGCTCGTCGGGTACGGCATTACCGTCCACCACGCGCTGCAGGCGGCTGAAAAACTCGCCGCCGACGGAGTTTCCGCGGAGGTGCTCGATCTGCGTACTATCGTGCCGATGGACCGGGAAGCGATCATGAAATCCGTGACGAAGACGGGCCGCGTGGTCGTCGCTGACGAGGACTACATGAACTGCGGAGTCACCGCGGAAGTGTTGGCGACGATCGCGGAACGCAATCCGAGGATCCTCAAGGCGCCTGCCGTGCGTGTGGCGAATCCGGATATCCCGGTGCCGTTCTCGCGGCCCATGGAAAACTTCGCGCTCCCCGACGCCGACAAGATCGTGGCGGCCGCGAAAGCCACGCTCAAGTCATAACACATCACTTTCGTAACATCTGACACCGGATCGCATTGCCGCATGACTGATATCACTGTTCCGGAAGATCTTTGGGATACGGACGACGAAGGCGTCATTTTCTCCTGGGTGTATGCGGACGGCGCGCTGGTGGAGCAGGGCAGGCTGGTCGCCGAACTGACGGTTGAAAAGGCGCAACTGGAGCTGAACGCGCCGGCGAGCGGGCGCCTGACGATTCTCGCCCCGGCGGAAACGGTGGTGCGCAAGGGCACTGTCATCGGCAGGATCGAGCCCGTGTAGGCGCTCTCGGGCCGCGCTTAGGTTCCCCGGGGACGTTTCCCAAGCTTCGGCCCCCGACCTCCGCCCCAACTCCCGGATTTGACACGCAATCGAGTTTGGGCCCTCAAGGCCAGTGGTAAATCGCGCGCCGAGTGCGTAACACTGGGCATCCGGGCCACTGACTACAAGGATTGTGTGTCGTGAAGCCGTTTGATGTTGCGGAAGCCTTCGTTGAGCAACACGTGCGCAGGGTGTCCCTGCCCGAGTTGAAGAGGGCGTTCGAGAAAAGTCTGCAGGACCTGGGCATGCGTCACTTTGCCTGCTGCTCGCACGTGGACCCGTTGAATCCGCGCAACGCCGGCATGGTGTTTCAAACCTACCCGGGCGACTGGGTGCGCGACTTCAGCGAAAGCGGGCGCTATCGCATAGATCCCGTGTTTCGCTACGCGGACGAGAGGATGGTGCCGTTCTTCTGGGACGATCCCGAATTTCGCGCCGTGTTGACGCCGCCACAGGTGGAGATTCTCACCGAGGCCGAGGGTCGCGGGTTGGGTCACGGCTACACCGTCCCCATTCACCCGCCGGGAGGCCAGATGGCATCGTGCTCCGTGGTGCCGGACTCGGGCGTCATCGATCGGGGCACGTACCAGGCCGTTTTCACCATGGCCTGCTTCATGTTTGACGCGATGTTGCAGAGCAGCGTGCGGGCCGGGTGCAGCGAAGCGCGCGTCATGCAGTTCAGCGAGCGGGAACGGCAGTGTCTGGAGCTGGCGGCGCAGGGTAAGGACGACTGGTCGATCGGCTCGCTGTTGAGAATCAGCGAGCGCACCGCCCACAATCACATCGAGCGGGCGAAGCGGCGGCTGGGTGTTTGCACCCGTGTGCAGGTCATCGTGCACGCCCTGAGCGACGGCCAGATCTCGTTCGGTGATGTCATCAAGGCGGAAACGCAGCGCAACCCGCCGCTGCGGGAACTTCGGAAGAAAACCAACTAACGCGACGTGCACCCGAAACGGGCGCCAGCACCCGCTTCGGGCAGTGATATCGGTGGCCGCTGCGCGTTGCCGGTGCAGGGTTTTTGAGCGGGTAATCCGCGTGCGGGCAGGTTGGTCTGATCAGCCCCATTTACCGCGAAATCGTTTTATCCCAGCCTTGAGCCAGGGGAGTTTTCAACAGCAGTGCGGAGCTAGCGCGACATGGTGTTTATAGTCAACGCGGAGAATCGCCATTGGTTCGAGCGCGATCTGTTGGAGATGCATCAACAGCGCAGGCGCGTGTTTGTCGAAGGACTCGGCTGGCCATTGCCGCTCGACGGCGCGTTGGAGTTGGATCAATATGACGGCGAGGATGTCATCTATCTTCTCGTCAAGGACGATCCGGACGCGCGCCTGCGCGCCTCGGTGCGATTGTTGCGGACCGACCGGCCACATCCGCTGCTGGACCTGTTCGGGGGCCTGTGTGACGCCGGCGTGCCGCAGGGAGCGGACGTCTGGGAAATCTCACGCTTCTGTACGAATCCCGGCCTCACCAGCCGCCGCGAGCGGCTGGCGCTGTTGTGGGAAATAATCTGCGGCTCGCTGGAGACGGCGTTGCTGTTCGACATCGAGCGGCTCACGTTCGTCGCCAACAGGGCATTGCGGCCGCTGGCGCTGAACTGCGGCTGGGAGGCGCTGTCGCTCGGCTCGACACAGCCCGACCGTCACGACGAGGTTACCGCGATCGTCGCGGAAGTGACTCGCGGCGGGTTGCGTCGGGTCAGGGAACGGTTTGGCATCCCCGGACCGGTCATCCGGTTCTTTCCGGCGGCGATGGCGGCGCCGGTGCGGGTGGCGGCGTGAGCGCGCGCTACCAGGTGCGCTCGGCGGATGCGCCGACGACGATGGACCTGCTGCGGTCTCAGGGGTATGTGATTCTCGAGGACCTGGTCGAGCCTACGACCATCGACAGTGTTTGTCGTGAGCTCGAGCCCTGGATCGTGGCGACTCCCTATTGCGAGGGGGATTTCTACGGTTGGAACACGACGCGGCTGGGTGCGGTGTTGATGAAGTCCCTGGCATCGCACGCGCTCGTGGCGCACCCTCTGATTCTCGCCATCATGGACGAGGTGCTGGGACCGCACTGCGACTGGTACCAGCTCAATCTTTCCCAGGCGGTCCGCATTCATCCGGGGGAACGGCAACAGGTTCCCCATCGTGACGAGGAAATGTGGCCGTGCGCGAAGAACGGGGTGGAGTACCTGGTCAACGTGATGTGGACACTGAGCGACTTCACCGAAAAAAACGGTGCCACGTGTGTGTGGCCACGAAGTCAGTTCAACGCGCTCAACCGTAATCTGGATTTCGACGCCCGGATCGTGGCGGAGGCGCCGCGAGGCTCGGCGATCGTCTACCTGGGCTCGGTCACCCACTGCGCCGGCGCGAACCACAGTGACAGGCCGCGCACCGGTCTGATCTTCAGTTACTGCCTCGGGTGGCTGAAACAATACGAGAACGCGTATCTCACCTATCCACCGGAGGTGGCGCGCCATTTTCCGAAGCAGCTTCGAGAGCTCCTCGGGTACCGCATCCATCGTCCCAATCTCGGAGGTTATGAGGGGCAGGACCCCGCGGTCCTGTTCGAGGGACGCTCTCATACCCTGGCGGCAGTCGATGCGATCTCGGCCGCCACGGCCGCGGAACTGAGGCATTTTTACGAGAGTGCGTGAACAAAGGCGGTAAAGGATGACTCGCCCCAAAAAGCAGCATCGGCCCGGAGGTATTCACTACGTCGTTCTGTTCGGGAATGGCGGCCAGGAAATCTTCCAGGACGACGCGGATAAACAGTATTTCACCGAATTGTTGGCCGTGGCGCGGGCGCGCTGTAACGCTGAGATCTTCGCGTTTTGCCTGACCCGTCGCGACGCACGGCTCGTGGTGAGGGTGTCGGATGTTCCCGTCGGGCGCCTGGTACAGCGGGTGGCCACGCAGTACTCGCGGAACAATCACGCGAAGTACGCCACGGCAGGGTACCTGTTCCAACATCCGTACCGCGCGTACCTGTTGGAGGGTACGACACACCTGCTTGAGATCGTACGTCACGTGCACGTGGCGCCGTCGGAAATGGGCGTGACGGCCGACCTCGACGGGTATCGTTGGTGCAGTCACCGCGCGTATGTCGGGCTGGAGTCGCTTGATTGGTTGAATCAGGGGCCGGTGCTCGAGCTCTTGGCGGGTGGAACAATGGGGGGCGGAGGGACGGAGGGCGCCCCGGTGATCGACGCGCCTGTGACGGGCGGCGCGGTTGCCGGTGGCGCCCTGGCGGCCGAGACTTACACGGCCGTCACGCCTGCGCAGACTTATCAACAATTCATGAGCGCCCGTCTCGAACCGCTGGCGGCTGTTGTGGCACCGCCAGGCTCCGCCCCGGACGACTCGCCTCCGCGAAGCCAACTTCCCTCCGACGATCACTTTTTCAGCTGGCTGCGCCGCCACGCCGGCAAGCCGCCCGCAACCGTCACGGTCGACCAGGTGATCCAGGCGGTGGCCAAAAAAATGGGCGTCGATCGGAAGCGGCTGCTGTCCACTTCCCGGGAGCGGCGCCTTACACTGACGCGAGCGCTCATCGGGTGGCACGTGACCAAGAATCAGATCGCCACCCTGACCGAGGTGTCACGTCAACTCGGTCGCGATCCATCCAGTGTTTACACCGCGTACGCGCGCTATCGCGCGTGGCGGCCCCAGCTCTTCCGGGATTCGCTGGCGACCATCCTGCAGTACCTGGAGCCCGACGACCCTGCGCGGGATGCGTCGGCCGTCAAGAAGCACTGATCCAGGGATAGCTGTCGAGATCGAGATTCCCGCCGCTCAGCACGATGCCGATCTTCTGCCCTTTCACGGGCAGTTTTTCGGCGGCGACGGCGGCGTAGGGCACCGCCCCGGAGGGCTCGACAATGAGCTTCATCACTTCCCAGATCCTGCGCATGCCGCAGATGATGGCCTCTTCCGGAACGGTGACAATGTCGTCGACATAACGGCGGATTTCAGCGAAGGGCTTTTCACCCAGCGAGGTGCGAAGTCCGTCGGCGATAGTCTTGGGATTGATCATCGGCACGATGTGCCCGCTTTTGAAGGAACGGGAGGCGTCGTCGGCGCCAGCAGGCTCCACGCCGATCACGCGCACACCGGGCTTCAGGGTCTTGGTCGCCACCGCGATGCCGCTCAACTGCCCACCGCCACCCACTGGGCACAGGATCATATCGAGGTCCGGATGATCCTCCAGGAGCTCCACCGCCGTCGTGCCCTGTCCTGCCATCACGTGCAGATCGTTGTAGGGATGCACGAGTGTGGCGCCCGTATCCGCGATCACTTGCGCGACAGTACTCTCGCGAGCCTCCAAGGTCGGCTCACAGAATATGATTTTCCCGCCATAACGACTGACCGAAGCCTGCTTCGCCTTCGGGGCGTTGGTCGGCATGACGATGTGCGCCGTGATTCCGCGCAGTGTCGCGGCCCGCGCGAGGGCAGCGGCGTGGTTACCGGAGGAATGTGTAGCCACGCCATTGCGGGCTTCGGCCTCGGAGAGGGCGAAGACAGCATTCGTGGCGCCCCGAGCCTTGAACGCGCCGACTTTCTGCAGGTTCTCGCACTTGAAGAAGAGTCGCGCGCCCGCGAGTGAGTCGAGGGTCTCGCTGGTCATCACCGGCGTACGGTGGACCTTACCCTTGATGCGTGTACGGGCTTCCTGAATGAGGTCCCACGTGAGACCCGCAGTGTCACTACTCATCCAAAAATCATAGCACGCGCCGAAACGGCCGTTCCGTGCCGCTCGTCATTCACGGTGGGCCGGACGGTCCGCGTTTCAACCGGATCACCTCGGTACCGGAGTTGGGGCTACCCACGGGAACAGCGGAAATTCTGAACAAGGCATTGAGTTCGACAATGAACTCATCGACGTTGGTGCTGCTGAAAGCGCCACCGAGGTGGATTTGCGCCAGCGTTGGATCGCTTATTTCGAGTTTCCGTCGGTTGTAGCGGTTGAACTCCTCGATAGTCTCCGCGAGCGTGGCATCTTCGAAAATGAGTTGTCCGTTGACCCAGGCGAGATGGTGCTCGATCTGTTCCTGGGTGACGGCTTTGCGTTCCACGTCGAATTCGGCCGAGCCGCCGCCGCCGCTGCTCACCTGCGCTTCTTCTCGGGCCGACACGGGAATGGGTGGTGGAGGCCGCTCGAAATCGGATGCGCCCACGTCGGTCCAGGCCACCGCGTTGGGATTGAGGATGAGAGGCGTCGGCCCCTGGTACGCGAAGATCTTCACCCGGCCTTCGACGACGGATACCTTCGTACCGTGCTGTCCCCGGTAGACGCTGAACTCCGTCCCCACCGCCTCGACGACAGTGGAGCCGACATGCACCCTGAAAGGACGGTGGGCATCATGTGCTACGGCGAAGAGCGCCTCGCCGTTCAGCAAGTCGATGTCGCGCGCACGAGGCGTCAGCCAGACTCGCAGGCGCGATCGAGTATTCATGGTGACCGTCGAGCCGTCATCGAGATGAATGACCCGGCGCTCACCGACGCCACTGACGTAGTCGCTGGGAGCAAGGTCGGCCAGAAATAGCGACACGGAGGCGACTACGACGAGCGCGAAAGTGACGATACGCGCGGTGGGCCAGTGCCAGCGAGGCGGCGATGGCGGCGGTGGCGGTAGTGGCTCCTCCGGAGGCGACCGGGTCATCCGATCCGGAAAATAACTGTGGAACTCAACTACGTTGTGGGGAAGTTGCCTGCTGGTGGGAACGAGTGCTTCCAGTTGCGCGCGTTCTGACTTGCTGAGCCACGTGAGCTCGAGTGTCAATGCCACGGAGTACGGCGCTTCGTCGACGCGATGCCCCCGGACCCGACGCCAGCAGCGTGTTTTATGCTGCAGTGCACTTAGCAGTGTTGTGACCGTTCTGAGCCATGGAGCTCCTGGAGTCGTACCTGGCGTTCCTCCCCTTGATGGGCCCGTGGTCACTGGCTTCCTTCTGTCCTGAAGTCTCTCTATTGACGTCCTGTTGCGACGCAATAGACGGATCACTCACTGTTGAATCTGCGCATCCGCGTGCATGAGTTCCCAAAGTCCTGCGATGGGCGTTGCTGTTTTATGGGTGATGTCGGCCCAAAGTTTGAATAGTCGGACTTTGTTCTTAAGACAGGGTGCTACGGCCTGTTTGACTTGGACCAAAGACCTACATCGTTCCGTATAGGGGAACAAGGGCCTGAATGGCGCGCGCAGTAGCTCTTGCGGCCCGGGCACGTGCGCATCGCGAGCATGGTGCGATGCCGGAACGCGCGGCGGTGACGCTCTGGTTAGTGGCTCGAAGCAGTGAGTTATAAACAACAGAAATCAAACGTTCAACGCCGCCGCGAATCAACTCGATGAGCGCCGCTGGAATCAAACACCGTGGCACCGGCTGGTTGGATTGCGATTCGTGCAGGGGTGGGAGGCCGTGCCGGGGCGGCTCGGCCTGCTGGCGCGGATGACAGCGGCAACCCGATGCCTCCGACCGGGCGCTTCCGGCGGCGGCTGGCCGCGGAGCCGGAATTTCCAGGCGTGGCAAGACCTTAGGCGCGGAAACCGGTGTCAGAGCCCGGGCGGGTCCCGGGAGGCTCCGAGGTGTCTGCTCAGGCAACTGTTTATGTTGGAGGAGTTGATGGCGTAACGGCGGTGGGTTCGGTAAAGTAGTTGTAACAATCCGAGTTCTGCTGGAGAATTCGCGCAGTGGATTGAGGGGGGTGTCAGGTCGGGCCTTCGGGCCCGATCTGGCATTTATGACGCGCCTGTGGCGCGGGGCATACGGGGTTCGCGGGAGACCGCGAGCCCCGTCAGCCTGTAGACCCCCGGCCTGTGGCCCTTCGGGCCCTCAGCTCCCCAGATTCGTCCGGGTCAGGGTGCCGAACGCGAGGCCATCCGCCCGCGGTGCTGTTCCAGATCGAGCTTTGCGAGGGCCGCGTTAACGTCGACCGACGTGCTCGCCGCGGCGCCGTTCGTCCCTGCGGTCTCCTTCAGAAGCGACACGATCGAGCTCGTGCTCAGCTTGCCTCCCGTAGAGGACAGCAGGAGAGCGATCACGCCAGTCAATTCCGCCGCCGCCACCGAAGTCCCTGATTCGAAGTCGTACTGACCTTCAGGCCGCAGCGTCAGGATGTGGGCGGCAGGTATCGAGAAGGCGTCGGAGCGTAACGAGTGTTGCATTCCCTGTGCGGCGATCACGCCTGGAATTCCGGTTGGAAATGCATCAGCCGGCTCGGCTGCCGCGCCCACGAAAGTCACGCCCCGCTTCATGGCAGCCTCGATGAGGGCCGACAGGAGCGGATCCGATGGGCCGGCGATACTCATGTTGACGAGTTGGCTCCCGGAATCGAGCGCGGCGGCGAGTGCCTTGGCGAGCGTGAAGGTATTGCACACGGCGTCGTCACTGTCCGGTTGTAATTGCCAGCAGGCCTCAAAGACCTCCAGTTGTGCCAGGGGCGCAATCCCGACGATACCGATGTGGTTATTCGCGACGGCGGCAATGAGTCCCGCCATTGCCGTGCCGTGGCGGTAAGAGGCTGCCGTTGTCGCCCGCATATCGACGAACGAGCTCGAATGGGCGATCCGCCCGCGCAGATCCGGGTGCCGTGCGTCGACACCCGTGTCAATCAGGGCAATGCGCACGCCGGCACCCTGCGAGTGCTCGTGGGCGGCCGCAATTCCCAGCGCGGGGAGGTTGGTCTGGAGATCGTACAACGGGTCGTTGTAGGGGACGCCGGGCTGCTGCGTATCCGAAAGTGTATGGAACTCCGACAGGGGCTCCGCGAGGGCCACGTTGGAGTCCTTCGACAGGGCTTCGACGACCGACTTCACGGAGCGGTCGTCGGGGATCTCGTAAACCACACAATGAATCGCGAGTGAGCGGATCGGCCAGTTAGCTATTTCACGCAGTGAGTATTTGCTGGCGACGTGCTTCGCCTGGCTGTGCGCGCTTTGTGCAAGCAGGTAGCCGTCGCCGGTGTAGCGCCGTCCCGTGCTTCCCGCAGGCCCGGGTGACTGCCGCGGCTCGTTCGCGAATGTAACGACAACTCGCGCGTGTCGCGCCTCATCCGGAGCCGAGGCGGTCGCGGGCGGCGGCGCTGCAATGCTGTTTTCCGTACCCGCGCTGACAATCACCAGGCTCAGGAGGCAGGCGTGCACAATGGCGCGCATTACGGCTACGACCCTCGAAATGTCGATGCTTGCGCGTCGCCGGACGTTTTGTCCGCCGCGATAGGCTCAACCCAACGGACTCGCGGATCGGCATGCAGACGTGTTGACAACACACGCATTTCCTCGCTCACGCGTTCCGGAGTGGCTGTGCCATGGGCGAGGTTGTCCGGTGTGACTCCAAAGATTCCGCTGCTGTCGGGCCCCTCGATGACACGGGCGCCGCTCGAACGCAAAGCCGTTTCCGCTTCGCCCACAGTGACCGAGCGGTCGAAGGAGATGTGCAGAACGTTTACGGTCGCGTGGGCCGCATCCGTGTGTGTTTTGTAGAGAGGCTGCGATGATCGATAGACAGTAGTGACAATGCCGCCGAGACCGATCGCGAGGATGAAGCTTGCCGCCCACGCGAGTCCGGGCGGACGCCATGTAGAGAGCGAGATGGGCTTGTCAGCCTGACGGCGGATCGAGGCGGCGGGAGCCTTGTCACGCTCCTCGGCTTTCCGAGCGGGAGATGCCACCCCGTCAATGCGATCCATGAGCTTGCGGAAAGACGGCCCCGGAGCGTAGGTCACGCGATCGGGCTCCGTCAGAGCGTTGCAGAGGAGGCGTTGGAAAGCGAGCTCCTCGCGGCAGGCGGCGCAGACTCGAACATGCGGCTCGATCTTGTCTCGCTCCGCCTGGGACAACCGCCCGTTCGCGAGCCATGGCAGTGATCGCCAGGCTTCTTCGTGCCGTGCGGAATCGTCGGACGCAATCATGACTTACCCTTTTCCCCCGAGCTTGAGCGGCCGCCGTTTTCCTTGGGCGTGATGCCTCCCAGCGCCGGAAGCAACTTCTGCAGCTTCGCGCGCGCGTGGAAAAGCCTGGTTTTCACCGTGTTCACCGGACAGCTCATAATTGTCGAAATTTCCTCACAGGAATAACCCAGTTCGTAGCAGAGTTCGACGGCTAGCCTCTGCTCCACCGGTAGCTGCACCAAGGCTTGCACGAGCCAATCGCGCAGTTCCTCGGTCCGCAGTGATTCGTCACTGGTAAGTGGGGGAAGGGGGGCATCCGGGTTCTCGATGGCCAGGATGCGAGATGAAGACCGGAACGCGTTTCTCGCTTTTCGGTATGCAATCCCCAGAATCCAGGTCGATGGTTGCGACTCGCCCCTGAAATCGCCCGCCTTGCGCCAGACTATGTAAAAAGTGTCGTTGATGACCTCTTCGGCGACGTCGTAGCGCTTCGTGAGGCGGGTCAGGAACCGGGCCAGGCGGCGGTGATAGAGCCCGTACAATTCTTCGAAGGCTTTGCGGTCGCCTTGCGCAATGCGGGAGATAAGCTCGACTTCCCGGGCGGTCGACGAGCCGTTGCGGTAGTTCGGCTCCGGGGGGTGCGTATCGATGTACGGTGTGCCTTTCATTCCGATTTCCTTTACCGGTAAGTGGCGCGGGAACACGGCAAGGTTCAACGGTCCTTCGGTCAAAAGCGCCAGCTGAGCGTCCCGGCAAAGCGGTCGTTCACATAGGGATAGGGAAAAAGCTTCTGGGCTCGATCCTGAGTCAGAAAGTAGCCGACGTCGATGCGCCAGCGATGCCACTCGTAGGCCAGTCCCACATTGCCGTAGGCGTAGCCAATGGTGGGGCTGTCGATCGACGCCGAATTCGAACCGGAAAACAGGTAATAGCCAGCTCCGGCAGTCACGAAAAGGCCATTGAAAATGTGCCACTGGCCCGATGTTTCGGCGTCATAGGCCGCGTAACGGCCGGCGCGGTATTCGCCCCGGTATCGAAGCGCGTTCGGGATCGCGGACAACGAGAATGTCCAGGCATCCAGGTAGGCAACGGAGGCGGTGAACTCCTGGTAATCGCTCGAATAAGATTGGTGGCCGGCGACGTAGGAGTAGTTCGTGGCCGTCAGACTCGTGTTCCATGCGCTGCTCAGGTCAAAGCGCTGACCTATGTATTCGTTGACTTTGTAGGCCGCGTAAGGCCTGAATTTATCGTCGAGGGTGGACGCCCATACGCCGGCAAAAGTGCCGGTGGCGAGGCTTGCATGCAGGTCGAGCTGCAAGGCGCCCTTGTTGTCCGTTTCCGAGAAACCCCGATAGATGTAGTCACTCGTGACGGCCACGTTGCCGCCGAACGAGACGGCGCGGGCAGATGGGGCGTGAACGAGCAACAGTCCGATCCAGGCATAGAGAAGTCCGGCGTAAATCGGAGGAGCGCGACGCAACTGGACCACTATGCCCTCGGAACGGGTACGAAGATTCGTACTGCCTTGCGGTAATCGACGGAATTGTAAGGCTATTCGGCGTCGGACTGTGTTCCTGGCGCCGTTTGCAGACATCCGGGAGCACGGTCCGACGCATTGCTGCGCACGGTTGGGGAACGGACCGCGCCATCCTGCGGTTGACGCGCGCCGTCGGCAAGCATGAAAAGTCAGCTCGCCGCAGCCATTTGGGCTCCTAAGGGGAGGAGACCCGGTCAGGAGCCCGTGTATTGCACGGGGAAGCCCTGTGACGACCGGTGTCTACGCGGCAGTCGAGCGGCGGCGGTAATCGCTGGGGGTTGATTGATAGCGTTCGCGGAAGACGCGTCCGAAGTGTGACGCGTTGTTGAAACCGTGGAGGAACGCGATCTCGGTCACCGTGCGGCTGCGTTGCGAGGCGTCGCTCATGGCGCGAGCGCACTCTTCGAGTCGACGACGGAGGATGTAAGCGCCGACAGTTTCGCCGTCAGCTTCGAAAAGCTGGTGGAGGCGCCGGGGTGACAGGTGCACGGCCGCGGCCACGCTGCCAGGCGTGAGCGCCGGATCGTGAAGATGCGTTTCAATGTAGCTGCGGATCTGCTCGCGACGTGCGATGGCGATTGACGAGCCTTCGGGTGCGGCTGCGGTGATGCTGGCGTAGGCGCTGGCCACTAGATCGAGAATTGCCTCACTGAAGCGCGGCGAAAGAAACGTCTCGTCACCCGTGCGCCGCTGCTGCCAGAAGTTGCAAAGAAGAGAAGACAGCAGGCCGGACACTCCGCTCCGTCCTGACATGGCGATACCGACCAGGCTTTCGGGGTTCGGCATGCGCCGCGCCAGCTCGGGGTGCGGAACGCTGAGCACGAGCATCCGGTTCGGTTGTTGGAAGGAGACTTCGTAAGGGCGGGAGCTGTCGAGGAGGTGGAAATCGCCGTAGCGGAGTACCGCCTCCCGTCCCTGCTGGCGGTTGACGCTCACTCCATCGAGTTGCAGACAGAGCATGAAAAGCGCGTCGCGCGTCCGGGCCACGTGCTGCCGTGAGTGGCGCACGATCGCAGGCTCGGAGCGGGCCTCTGCCAGGCGGATGTCGCCAACCCGGGTGCGTGTCAGGCGACCCACGAAGGCACGCTTGTCCACGGGTTCCGTCACCAGCGGTGTGAAGGCACTCCCGGTCAGGTCATTCCAGTACTCGAGCCGCCGATGTGGCGGTAATTCGGCAGTCGAAAAAGTTTCCAGCTGAGGCATTGCCTCACCCCCGATTCGCTGGGCACGATCAAGTTCTAGTCAATCGGAATACCCGTCGGTGCGCAAGGGCTGACGCACCCACCCCTTACTGACCGGTTGGGCTGCCAGGATGTTCCGCACTCTTGCAACTCATTGAATCGGAAGCCGGCAGTGGCTCCGCCGATGGGCGCCGCCTGGTGAATCCCGCCGCCGCGCCTTCCCTCATGGTTGAATTTTATCTCTCCATTGGTAGAGCCGGCTTGGCGCACGGGAGCGCTACATTGCACGATAGATCGATCCCGAACCGGAGGTTCCCCTAAGTGAATGCCTCGATTTCCCAGTCGCAGATCGCGACTCAACCCGAGCCGTCGGCGGCCGTGGCCAAATTCCTGAAGCGCCCGCCACGCTTGTTCATCGGCGGGGAGTGGGTCGAGGCCAAATCGCAGGAGCGTATCTCCGTGGTCGATCCGGCGACGGGGCGGGAGATCGCCTCAGTCGTCGATGCCAACTCCGCCGACGTCGATCGCGCGGTGGCCGCTGCTCGAGCCGCCTTCGACAAGGGCCCCTGGCGTGACATGCTCCCCGGCGACCGGCAGGCGCTGTTGTGGAAGCTGTCGGACCTCATCGAAAAGCACATGGATGAGCTCGCCGAGCTGGAGAGCATCAACAACGGCAAGACGAAGTTCATGGCGACGGTGGTCGATGTCGCCGGTACCCGTGACTACTTCCGTTATATGGCCGGGTGGGCCACCAAGATCGAAGGATCCACGTTCGAGACTTCGATTCACGGGCCGCCGGGCATGAAGTTTCAAACCTACACGACCCGCGAGCCGGTCGGGGTGGTGGCACAGATCGTGCCCTGGAACTTTCCGCTGGCCATGGCCGCGTGGAAGCTCGGGCCCGCGCTGGCGACCGGTTGTACTTGTATTCTGAAGCCTGCGGAGCAGACGCCGATGACGGCACTGCGCCTCGCCGAGCTCATCGCCGAGGCAGGGTTTCCGCCAGGCGTCGTCAACGTTCTCACCGGGCTCGGCGAGACCACTGGCGCCGCACTCGTCGCGCATCCGGGCGTGGATAAAGTCGCCTTCACCGGGTCGACTTCAGTCGGCAAGCTCATCAACAAGTCGGCCACGGACACCTTGAAGCGGGTGTCGCTCGAGCTCGGTGGAAAGTCGCCCGTCATCGTCCTGCCCGACGCCGATATCAACACGGTGGTGGGCGGCGCCGCCAACGCGATTTTCTTCAACGCCGGCCAGGTGTGCTGCGCCGGAACGCGGCTGTATGCGCACAAGAAGATTTTCGACCAGGTTCTCGAGGGTGTGACTGCCGCCGCCGCATCGATCCAACTCGGGCCGGGACTCGATCCGAAAACCGGCATGGGTCCGCTGGTCTCGAAGGAACAGCAGGAGCGTGTGTTGGGTTATATCGAGTCGGGCAGGAAGGAGGGGGCGAAGGTGCTTACCGGCGGTGATGCGCCGTCCTCGCCGGGCTTCTTCGTGAAGCCGACCGTGCTGGCCAATGTGCGTCCTGATATGAAGGTCGTCCGTGAGGAGATCTTTGGGCCGGTGCTGGTGGCACAGCGATTCGAGGATCTCGATGATCTTGCCGCCCTGGCGAACGACACGCCCTACGGTCTCGGTGCCAGCGTCTGGTCGAACGATCTGCGCGCCGTGCAGCGTCTCGTGCCGAAGATCCGTGCCGGCACCGTCTGGGTGAATTGCCACAACTTCGTGGACCCCAACATGCCATTCGGCGGTTTCAAACAGTCCGGATTCGGCCGCGAGCACGGCCGTGCCGTTCTCGACCTGTACACTGAGTTGAAGTCCGTCTGCATGGCATACTAACAAGAATCGGGATGTGGCCCTCCGCCCGGCGCGTAGCGCCGCTACACGTAGCGGGTCGCTTCGACCCGCAGGAAAGTTGGGCGCAGCCCTAGATAAGGGGGTCTATGTACGCATCACGCTGCGGGGCGCTGAGCCTCGTTGCCTTGCTTGCCGCTTGCGGTTCGAAAGGGTCCGCGCCGGCAGCGCCGGAGTCACAACCGCCGCCGGTCGCCAAAGCGGCGGTGAACGCCGCACGCATCACCGCGGCGGACAGCGAGCCCGGTAATTGGATGACTTACGGGCGTACCTATGACGAGCAGCGTTTCAGTCCGCTGCAGCGGATCAACGCTCAGAATGTCAGCCAGCTCAAGCTCGCATGGCACTACGACCTGGACGCGGCTCATCGCGTCCAGGAATCGACGCCCATCGTCGTCGACGGTGTCATGTACCTCACCTCTGCCTGGAGCAAGGTGTTTGCTCTCGACCCCGCCACGGGAAAGGAGCTTTGGGTCTTCGACCCTGCGGTGCCTGGCACCTCCGGTGTGAAGGGATGTTGTGATGTAGCCAATCGAGGTGTTGCCGTATGGAACGGCAAGGCCTACGTGGGAACCTTCGACGGCCGGCTGGTCGCCCTGGATGCGGCAACGGGCAAACCCGTCTGGTCTGTTTCGACCATAGACAATCCGGACGCCGATCCCCAGTCGTACACGATCACCGGCGCGCCGCGCATCGTCAAAGGCAAGGTCATCATCGGCAACGCGGGTGGTGAGTACAAGGCTCGCGGTTACATCACGGCCTATGACGCCGAGACCGGAAAGAAGGTCTGGCGTTTCTACACTGTACCTGGCGAGCCCGGTAAGACTGACGGGGCGGCTTCGGACGACGTCCTCGAGAGCAAGGCGCGCCCGACCTGGAGCGGCGAGTTCTGGAAGTTGGGTGGCGGCGGGACCACCTGGGATGGCATGGCGTACGACCCGAAACTCGATCTGCTCTACTTCGGCACCGACAACGGCGAGCCCTGGAATCACGCGGTCCGCGGCGGTGGCGATAACCTGTTCACCGCTTCGATCGTCGCCGTGCGCCCCGATACCGGCCAGTATGTGTGGCACTTCCAGAATACGCCCGGCGAGAGTTGGGATTTCTCCGCCGTACAACAGATGACATTGGCCGATCTGACCATTGGCGGCAAGCTGCGCCAGGTGATCATGCAGGCGCCGAAGAACGGCTATTTTTACGTGCTCGACCGTGCGACGGGTGAATTCATCTCGGCACAGCCGTTCACGCAAACCAACTGGGCCACGGGTCTGGATCCGAAGACCGGACGTCCGGTTGAGAACCCGCAGGCTCGTTATGGCGAGACCGGCAAGCCGTGGACTGCCCAGCCAGGGCCGTCCGGCGGGCACTCCTGGCCGGCGATGTCCTACGATCCGCTGACGCACCTCGTCTACATCCCGGTGATCGATGGCGGTTTCGTTTTCATCGGTGACAAGAAGTTCAAGCCGAAGATGCAAGGTTGGAATACGGCGGTGGACTTCAATTCGGGCAGCCTGCCCGAAGATCCGCAGATCATCGCGCAGATCAAGACCACCCTGAAGGGCCATCTGTCGGCCTGGGATCCGGTGGCGCAGAAGCAGGTCTGGTCCGTGCCTTACGACACTTCCTGGAATGGCGGCGTGGTCTCTACCGCGGGCGACCTGGTTTTCCAGGGCACGAGCACGGGCGAGTTCGCGGCCTTCCAGGCCGATGATGGCAAGCGCCTCTGGTCAACCCAGACACACACCGGCATCGTGGCACCCCCCATCACTTACGAAGCCAACGGCGAGCAATATGTCGTGGTGGAGATTGGTTGGGGTGGGGCGTTCGGTCTCGCTGCCGGCCAGCTTGCGCACGATGCGCAGCCCAACCAAGGCAATATTCCGCGCGTCCTGGCCTTCAAGTTGAACGGCACGGACACGATGCCGGCTGCGCCGCCCGCGCCCGATTTGAAGCTTGCGCCGCCGCCGAACACGGCGAGCGCCAAAGTCGTTGTAGAGGGCAAGTTGCGCTATCACACCTACTGCAGCATGTGTCACGGCGACAGCGCTTTCAGTGGGGGAGTGTTGCCCGACCTGCGATATTCGGTGGCGTTGAGTGATCCCGGTGTATGGCAGAGCATCGTCCATGATGGCGTCCGCTCGGCCAACGGCATGGTCTCGTTCAGCGGCGAGATGAGCAAAGACGAGATCGAGACGATCCGCGCGTACGTTATCTATCGGGCGAATGCGACGAAGAACGAGGTAAAGTAGGGGCGTAAACCAGTGCCAAGGGGACGCGGGCGCGAGATGGCTTCGTTAGGCAACACGCTGCAGGTCGGCGGGCTGCGTATGGCTGAAGTGTGCTCGCCACCTGATGGGGTGGAGCACCCGATGCCTGCGACGGAGAATCCGGGCGAGGCGCTGTTTTTCCTGGTGCTGCAACTCGAAGGCAGCAGCATTCATCGCCAGGACGAGCGCGACGCCAAGCTCTCTCCTGGCGATTTCACGATCTGCGCCTCGACACGCCCCTACGAAATGACCTGGCCGGTGCCGGGTCGTTGCCTGGTGATCGTGATCCCTGACAACCTCATGCGCCGACATCTTGCTTGCCCCGACGACGTCGTCGCCGTCCGCATGGCGGGGAACCGTGGCATGACAGGTGTGCTGTCTGACTTCATCAAGAGCTTCTGGGGCTGTCGTGCGGACGCTGCCGATCCGGCTGTCGCCTTGCGCATGTCGTACACGCTGCTCGATCTCATCGCAGCGGCCTATTCAGTTTCCCCGCATGCCCGCCACGAGCAGTCATCGCTCGTCGCGGCACATCGTGTACGAATCATCTCTTATGTCGAAGCGCACCTGCGCGATCCGCACCTCAACCCGACGACCGTGGCGCGAGCCTGTAAAATAACGGTCCGTTATCTGCATCATCTTTTTACCGCTGAATCCGAAACGGTGACGCAATACATCCAGCGACGCCGCCTCGAGGAGTGCGCCCGTGCGTTAATCGCCGCCCCCATCCGTGGCCGCCTGGTGACCGAGATCGCCTTCGACTACGGCTTCAACAGCCTCACCCACTTCGGCCGTGTGTTCCGCAACCAATTCGGGCTGACGCCCAGCGAATACCGCCGCGCAGCCAGAGATTGACTCCATGCCAACGCCAAAAGTCCTGCTCACCCGCCGCTGGCCCAGCGAGGTCGAGCATTACCTGTCTCAGCGCTACGACGTCACCATAAACGAGCACGACACGCCTCCCGACGCGGCGGCGTTGAAGGTTGCCCTGGCGTCCTACGATGCCGTGTGCCCCACAGTAACCGACAAACTCAACGCCGACGTGCTCGCGGCCGGCGGCGGTCGGGTCAAGATACTCGGCAACTACGGGGTCGGGGTCAGTCACATCGATCTGCCGACCTGCAAACGCCTCGGTATCGTCGTCACCAACACTCCGGACGTCCTCACCGACGCTACCGCCGAAATCGCGGTCACGTTGATGCTCATGGCGGCCCGTCGCGCCGGTGAAGGCGAGCGGCAGGTGCGCGACCACAAGTGGGGTGGCTGGGCCCCGACGCGCATGATTGGAACCGATGTCACGGGAAAAACGCTGGGCCTGGTGGGTTTCGGCCGCATCGGCCAGGCGACCGCGCAGAAAGCGCACCACGGCTTCGGTATGCCGGTTCTCTACTATTCGCGCAAACGAGCTACCCCCGAAGTGGAAGCGCGCACCGGCGGCCAACATTGCGCCTCGCTGGACGAGTTGTTGGAGCGCGCGGATTTTGTGTCACTGCACTGCCCCGGTGGCGCCGAGACCCGGCATCTTTTGAATGCGGCCCGCCTCGACCGGATGAAGCGCTCGGCTTTCCTCATCAACACGGCCCGTGGCGAGGTGGTCGACGAGGCTGCGCTCGCCGATGCTCTGCGCAACCGGGTCATCGCCGGTGCCGGCCTCGATGTCTACGAGCACGAGCCCCGGGTGCCCGAAGCCTTCCTGGGGTTGGAAAACGTGGTTCTGCTACCCCACCTGGGGAGTGCGACGCTGGAGACGCGTGTCGCCATGGGAATGCGTGTTGCTGACAACCTGGAACGGTTTTTCGCGGGCCTCGAGCCGGGCGACCGCGTGGCTTGACCGGGAGTGTTTACCGGTTGCGCCGCTCGATGATTGGGTCGAGCATGGTGTCCCCCCGCAAGAGAGAAATGGTATGAACGCACAGATTTCACCCCGGACCGAGCCGCTCGCGCTCGTGGGTAGCTTTTTGGCCCGCACTCACGGCCTTTTCATTGACGGCAAGTTCGTTCCCGCCCTGTCGGGCGAGATGTTCGACGTCATCAACCCCGCCACCGGCGAAGTATTCGCGAAGGCGGCCGCCGGTGGCGCCGAAGATATCGATCTCGCGGTAAAGGCCGCGCGCCGGGCCTTTGACAGTGGTCCGTGGTCGACCATGAACCCCTCCGGTCGCCGTAATCTGATGTGGAAGCTCTCCGACGCCATCGAGAAGAACGCGGAGGAGATCGCGACGCTCGAGAGTCTCGATAACGGCATGCCGATTACCATGGCGCGATTCATGGCGGCCGGCGCCTCCGAGTGCCTGCGCTACAACGCCGGTTGGGCCGGGAAGATCATCGGCGAGACGCCGAACATCGCCGCGCCGAGTCATCACGTCTACACGCTGCGCGAGCCTGTTGGCGTGGTCGGCGCCATCACGCCCTGGAACGTGCCGCTCGCGATGGAAGTGGCCAAAATCGCTTCCGCTCTCGCGGCCGGTTGCACCGTGGTGTTGAAGCCGGCGGAGCTGACTCCGCTGACGGCTATTCGGCTGGCGGAGCTCATTGCGGAAGTGGGCTTCCCGCCGGGTGTGGTGAACATCGTCACGGGCTTTGGCGATCCGGCCGGTAAGGCTCTGGCGCTGCATCCCGAAGTCGACAAGATCTCGTTCACAGGCTCGACCGTGGTGGGTAAATCCATCGTGGCCGCGGCGGCCGGCAACCTCAAGCGCGTCGCCCTCGAGCTCGGTGGGAAGTCGCCCGTCATCGTGTTTCCCGACGCCGATCTCGAGCGTGCCACCGCTGGCGCGGCCGATGGCATCTTCCGGAACGCTGGCCAGGTCTGTGTGGCCGGCTCGCGCCTCTACGTGCACAAGAAGGTGTTCGATCAGGTCGTCGACGGCGTCGTGGCCCGCGCAAAGGCGCTGAAGGTGGGTCCCGGGATGCAGCCGGACACGCAGATGGGTCCTCTGATTTCGCAGAAGCAACTCGACCGCGTGTCAGGATACGTGGATTCGGGAGCCGAGCAGGGCGCCGAAGTTGTCGTTGGCGGGAAGCGCGTCGAAGGCAAAGGCTACTTCATGCAGCCGACCGTGCTCGCCGAGACGAACCGCGACATGCGCGTCGTACGCGAAGAGATCTTCGGGCCCGTCGTTTGCGCGATGCCGATCGACGACGAGGATCTGGATCGTATCGTGCGGATCGCCAATGATACCGACTACGGCCTTTCTTCCAGCGTCTGGACCCGAGACATCAGCCTGGCTCACAAGCTGGCACGCCGGATCAAGGCGGGCACCGTGCGCATCAACGGCGGCATGGGCATCGACTACGCCATGCCGTTCGGTGGTTACAAACAGTCGGGTTGGGGCCGGGAGAACAGCCGCGAGGGTGTCGAGGCCTATACCGAGGTCAAGACGGTGTCGGTGGCTCTGTAATTATTGGCGGCAATCGCCTAGGCGATTGCCGCGAGCGCGCCGACCGAAGGATTATCACACGCGGCTGCGCGCCCCGGGCGAAAGGCGCGGCTTTCGCTCGCGAAAAGAATGCCTGTTCTACAAGCCAAACACCGCTTCGGCGTTGGTTTGATAGAACTTCTTCTGGTCGGCGACTGACAGGGAAGAGCGCTCCATCTCTTTCACTTCCTCCGGCGCGAACTGGTACGGGTAGTCCATCGCGTAGAGCACCCGGTCCATGCCCAGGACCTGCTGGCAGAACTGGATCGCCGGTGCCCAGGCCATGCCGCTGTTGGTGACGAACACATTTTCCCGCATGTAGTCGCTGACTTTTTTCTTGAGCGGCTTCATGAAGGCATAGCGCTTCGAGCTCACCGTCGCGTGATGCATGTAGTCGAGGCGGGAGAGCCAGAAGGGCAGCGCCTCCCCCAGGTGGCCGACGACGATCTTCAACTGCGGAAAGCGATCGAAGGCACCGCTCGTGATGATGGACAGGAGGTGCATCCCCGTATCGACACCGAATCCGTAGATGGCTCCGTCGAGACCGCGGGCCAGCAAGGGCTCGATGAGACCTTTCGAGGGACTGTTGGGATGCAGGTAGATGGGGACATCGAGCGCTTCCGCCGCTGCGAAAATGTCCCAGAACTTCCGGTCGTCCAGGTATTCGCCCAGGGTATGCGAGTTCAGGATCGCACCCTTCAGGCCGAGCTGACGGACTCCACGCTCGAGCTCCTTGGCGCCTTCCTTCGGGTTCTGAGGGGCAACAGCCGCCAGGCCTGCGTAGCGATCGGGATATTTCCGGATGGCGTCCGCGAGCTGATCGTTGCTGGAGATTGCGATCGACACGGCGGTTGCCGCGTCGAACACCTGCACGCCGGGTGAGGTGAGGGAGAGGATCTGTTTGTCGACGCCGCTCGCGTCCATGTCGTCGATGCGCGGCTGCCCCAGTTCCTGCAGACGATCGATGATGAACTTGGGACGCGGGCTCTGGCTGCCGAGGTAGAAGCCCCAGAGGCTCTTGAAGCCAGGATCGTCGAGTGTGTTCTCGGCCAGCATGCGACGATAGAGATTCAACATCCCACTCGGTGCCCAGGCCTCTTCGGTCGCGATCCGCAGGTGGCCCGGACGGCTGTTCGACTCACTGGATGACATGCTGTTTCCCCCTTATTCGTCTGATGCAGGGCCCCCATGCGTCCGCGGGGGCGCAGTGTGGCACTGCCGTTGCTTTGCTCAAGGGCCCCTCTGAAGGCCCGTTTGTCGCTGCCGGTAATCGCGCGGCGTGATGCCGTAGCGGGCGCGGAATACGCGGCCGAAGTGCGTCGGACTGTTGAAACCGAAGTCGAAGGCAATCGAGGTGACCGTGCGGGTCCACTGCGATGGGATGGTGAGTGCCCGTGAGCACTCCTCCAGGCGGCGGCGGAGAATGAATCGCGCGACGGTCTCCGCTTCTTCCGAGAAAAGATGATGCAGGTACCGCGGGGTCATCTTGCAGGCTTCCGCGACCCGCATGGGTGTGAGATCGGGGTCGCCGAGATGAGCCTCGATGTAGTTCACGATCCGAATGCGGTGCGACGTCGCCAGCGAGGAGCGGTCGGACTGCGCCTGCGGTAACGTCGTGTAGGCGCTCGCCATCAGGTCGAGAATCGCACGGCTGATGCGGGGAACGACAATCGGATCGACGTCGTCGCGGCAGCGTGCCCAGAAGTCGCGCAGGAATTGCGACAGCAGTCCCGACAGGCCCGAGCTTCCGGACATCGGGATGGCCACCACGCTCTCGGGCGAGGCGAGATGCCGCCGCAGGAGGGTGTCGGGAATGCCCACTACGAACATTCGGTTGGATTTCTCAAAGTACATCTCGTACGGGCGCGCGGTGTCGCACAGGGTGAAGTCCCCCGGACCAAGCCTCGCCTCACGGCCATCCTGCCGGTTGATGCTCTCGCCTTCGAGTTGCATCTGCAGGAAGAACATGGGGGTTCGGGTGCGTGCCACGTGGGCGCGCAGGTGTCGCACGGTTTGCGCGTCCGAGTAGACCTCGCCGAGACGGATATCGCCCAGCTTCGTGCGTGTCAGGCGGCCGTTGAAGTTCCGCACGTCCAGCGGGTCGGATACGATAGGCGTGAATGAGGCACAGGCCGCATCATTCCAGAACTCAATTTTGCGGCGTGGCTCCATGCCGGCAGTCGAAAAGGTTTCAAGTTGCGTCATGCGCTGACTGGTCAAGCCTCTAACGGTTATATATTATAACTATCTCGTTCCGATGGCAAGGCAACCGCTCTTATGCACTTCTTTGCTGGACTCGATTGGTCAGAGCTGAGTTCCCGAGATATCCCTGCCGGGATAGAGTGCTCGCGTCGATCCAGCGACGGTCGCGCCAAAGTGAGCCAGGTGGGGGAGCCCAAGTGAGCCGAGCCGCAGATCACGCGCGGAAAAAACCGCGCGACAGCGAGTCTGAGGGAACCGCCGGGCGCGTCATCGAGGCCCGGCCGACTCGGCCGCTGCGTTTCGGGCCCCTCGCCGATTACGTTGGTTACGCGTTACGTCGAGCGCAGATTGCGTCGGTCGCGGGGTTCCTGGAGGCGATGCAGGAGGTGGACCTGCGCCCGACGCAGTTCGCTGTCCTGACACTCATCCGCGAGAATCCGGGCGTTCGCCAGACCGAGGTGTGTGCGGCGCTCGGCCTGCAGAAAGCCAACTTCGTGCCGCTGCTGAACGAGTTGCAGCGGCGCGGGTTGGCGCTGCGCAAGGCGGGTGTTCCGGACCGTCGCTCGTCGGCGTTGCATCTCACCGAGCATGGAGAGGCTGTGTTGCAACGGGCCCTGGAGTTGCATACGCAGTGGGAGGAGCGGGTCGCGGCGCGACTCGGGGTTGCTGGGCGGGAGCGGCTGTTGGAGTTGTTGAGGAAGTTGACGTAAGGGGCCGTAAGGGGCGGCGGAGGGTGAGGCGGCCGGCGTGCTGCTGCGTCCGTGGTAGGTCCCGCCGCCGTCGCTAGAAATCCGCGATCGAGGCTTTCGCGACAACGCCGACTCCGTTTCTTACCGTCGCCTCGTGCGCGTAGTAGCGCGGCAGTATGTGCGCGCCATAGAAGGCGGCGATGTCGGCGGTGGCGCGTGCCACGCCTTTGTCAGATTCAGCGGCTGCGCGGGTCGCTGTTAGTGCCAGTTGCCAACCTCCCACGAGAACTCCGAGCCATTGCAGGAAGTGATGGGCGGTCGCGCCGACGAGATCGGGTTCGTGCGCGGCGTTCGCTATGAGATCGGCGGTTGTGGCGCGCAGTCTGGCGCAGCCGTCGAGGAGGCCCGAGCGTAGGTAGGAGAGGGGGCTGGAGGACAGTGCTCGCGCCGCCTTTTCCATCTCTCCCAACAACTCTCCCAGCGCCACGCCCCGGTCGCGAATGACCTTCCGGCTCAGGAGATCCTGCGCCTGGATGTAGTTCGTGCCTTCGAAGATGGGCCCGATGCGGGAGTCCCGGTAGACCTGCGAGATTTCGGCGTCGTCGACAAAACCCGTGCCGCCGTGGATCTGCACGCCGAGTGATGCCACCTCGACGGCGACATCCGAGCACCAGGCTTTCACAATCGGCGTCAGCAGGTCCGCGCGGCGCGTTGCCTCGGCGCGTTGACCAGCGTCGTTTGCGGAATGTGCGACGTCCAACGTTGCAGCGGCCAGGTAAGCCAGTCCCCGCGCGGCCTGGGTCAGTGACTTCATCACTAGCAGCATTCTGCGCACGTCCGCATGCTCGATGATCG
>DATMQL010000135.1:0-12121 GCA_035566815.1 Steroidobacteraceae bacterium
GCTGTACCGCCGCTTTGTCACGCACGTCCGGCACGAATACGATGCCGGCCGTCGCGCGGTGCTCGTCATCGACGAGGCCCAGAATCTCGGGGTCGCCGGGCTCGAAGAGCTGCGTGTGCTCTCGAACCTCAATGCTGGTAAACACCTCCTGCTACAGACGATTCTCATCGGACAGCCGGAGTTACGCACCACACTCGGATTGCAGGAACTGCGTCAGCTCGCGCAACGCATTTCCATCGATCATCATCTCGAGGCCCTGCGGACCGAGGAGACGCGCGGCTACGTTCGGCATCGGCTCGTGGTCGCGGGCGGTCGCGCGGACATTTTTACGCCGGAAGCGCTCGAGTTGGTACACGAGTGCACGGGCGGCGTACCGCGCCTGGTGAACCTCGTTTGCGATACGGCGTTGGTCTACGGCTTCTCGGACCAGCAGACCATTATCGCTGCCGACCTCATCGAGCAGGTGGTAGCCGACCGGGCCTCGGGGGGATTGTTACCCCTCAGGATTGGCGGAAAGCCCGCTCACGTAGCTCTCGCGGCAGTCTAGCCGCGCATGCGCATTCTGCACGTCGTTTCGGCGTACTACCCGGCTGTCCGCTACGGCGGTCCGATTCGCTCCGTACATGGGCTGGCCGCGGCGCTGGCGCGGCTGGGTCACGACGTACACGTTTACACCACCAACGTCGACGGCGATTCGCAACTTGACGTGCCGCTCGATCGTCCCGTTGTGCTCGATGGCGTCCAGGTTCACTATTTCCCAGTGCCCGCTTTGAGGCGCCTGTGGTGGTCTCCCGCGCTCGAGCGCCGGTTGCGCGATTCGGTAGCCGACTTCGACGTCGTCCACGTACATGCCGTGTTTCTTTTGCCCATGCGGGCTGCGGCGCGCGCCGCAGCCCGCGCCGCAGTGCCGTATGTCATCTCGCCGCGTGGAATGTTGATCCGCGATGTGGTTCAGCGTAAGAGCCGCTGGATCAAGATGGCCTGGATCAATCTCGTCGAGCGCACCACCCTGGCGCAGGCCGCCGCGGTGCACGTTACGGCGGAAATCGAAGGCACCGAGTTGCGTGAGTTGGGATTACGGTCGCAGCGGGTGGTGTGGATTCCGAACGGAGTCGAGTGGCCGGCGGCGCACGCCGCGCTGGAGTCCGGTCCTTTCGCGAGTCTTCCCGAGCGCTACGTGCTGTTCCTGAGCCGGATCAGCTGGAAAAAGGGCTTGGATCGCCTCATCAGCGCATGGCAATGGGTCCCCGACATCCCGCTCGTGATCGCGGGCAACGACGACGAAAACTATCGCCCAAGGCTGGAAGAGCTGGCGAAATCCGCGGGCGTCGCCTCCAGGGTCATTTTTATCGGACCCGTGAGCGATGCTCATAAGTGGGCGCTCTATGAGCGCGCGCAATTGTTCGTGCTGCCTTCCTATTCCGAGAATTTTGGCAATGTCGTCGCGGAGTCCATGGCCATGGGTTGCCCCGCGGTTGTGACGCCTGAAGTTGGAATTGCCGCGTTGCTCGAAGCCACCGGCGCGGGAATGGTGACGAGTGGTGAGCCCCGGGAGCTCGCCGCGGCAATCGTAAGGCTATTGGGGGATTCCGCGCTGCGCCGGGAGATGGGGCGGCGGGGCGTGGATGCGGCCCGCACCCGGCTCTCGTGGACCGGGGTGGCTGCCGAAGTCGAGAGCCTCTACCGCGACGTGTTGAGACAGAAGGCGGAACTGGCCGCCGCCGCATGAAGCGGCAACTATCCGAGCTCGCGTGGGTGGTAGGCGGCCAGGCCTTGACGGCACTGGGAACCGTCGTTGGCGTGCGAATTCTCACGCAGTTCCTTCCTCCCTCGGCGTATGGCACGGTGTCCCTGGCGCTGGGGCTCTCCGTGCTGGCGATCAGTCTGGTTGCGGCGCCTCTGACGCAAGCCGCCATCCACTTTTATCCGAGCGTTACCGTGGAAGGCTCCGCGCGGGAGCTGTTGGCCTCCGTCTTACGTTGCTACAGATCGATGTCCCCCTGGGTGGTGGCGGCGTCCCTCGTCGCAGGGGTGGCGTATGTAGCCTCCGGCCAGGGTACGCCCCTACTTGTGGTGCTGCTCACATTGTTGCTCGCGTCCGACTGCTGGCGCTCCGCGAATCTGAGCCTGTTGAATGCGGCCCGGCGCCAGCGCCGCTATGCATTGTGGATGGCCAGCGACGCATGGTCGCGCCCCCTGGCCGCCGCGGGCGCCGTGATGTTGTTCGGCCCGTCGCCGGTCGCCGTGTTGGGTGCGTACGTTCTGGTGTCGGCCCTTCTGCTTGTCGTATTCTCGTCCCGTGTCTGGCCGAAGGAGGAGCACGAACCCTCCGCGAAGGACGCCGCCGAGCGCGCGCGCAGGTTGGATGCGCGCATGTGGCAATACGCGTTACCACTCCTTCCGTTGGGCATTCTCAGCTGGGCGAGTACTCTGGGTGACCGCTATGTCATAGGCGCTTCGCTTGGTGTCGCGGACGCTGGCGTCTACGCCGCCGTTTATGGCCTGGCGAGTATTCCCTTCATGATCGTCAACGGCACGGCCGAGCAGGCGCTGCGGCCGATCTACCAGACTGCCGTGAGCCGCGGTGATCGCCCGAAGGCACGACGGATTCTCCTGTTCTGGTTCAGCGGTGTGGTCGCGGTGTGTTGTGTCGGCGTGCTCGTGTTTGTCTTCGGTCACGAGTTGCTGGCCTCGCTCGTCGTGGCGCAGCCCTATCGACGCGCTTCCGGCCTCATGCCTTGGATCGCCACGGGTTATGCCATTCGCGCGGCTTCTTACGTACTCGAGCGCGTGTCCTACGCCTACGGAAAAACGCGACGAGTTCTCCTTACCCAGGTCTGCGCTGTTGCCGCTACCGCGATCGTGACGCCGTTAGGTGTTTTCACACTCGGTATCCGCGGTGCTGCAATGGCGGTTCCCGTCTACTTCTCCATCCAATTCGTTACGGCGGCCATTCTGGCGCGCCGGACGATCCGAGAGGCGCGCTCGAGCGGCAGCGACGCGAGCGTCGGCAAAGCTCTGCCTACGAGCGCGTGATGGAATCGCCCGCACAAGCTCAGAAGGCATGGCCCTTTCGGTACGAGATGATCGACGGACTGCGAGGCCTGGCAGCGCTGGCGGTGGTTATGCACCATCTCCTGATTGCGCCGTTGGGCCACTACGCCGTGATGTTGTTCTTCGTCATCAGCGGCTATTGCATCGCCGCCGCCGCCGAGGCGGGAAGGCGCAGCGGCATGGGCTTTGGCACTTTCATGTGGCGGCGCCTGCGCAGAATCTATCCTCCGTACTTTTTTGCCCTGGTGTTCTACACCCTGACGCGCTTGGTGAAGGTGGCATCGGGCCGCTACGAGGACCTGGCGCGGCCCTGGCTCGACTGGGTGCAGAATCTGACTCTCACACAATGGGTCACGCTGCCGTTTCATCCCGTGGCGGATGCTCCCCAGAATCCCAAGCTGCTGGTCGCGGCATTCTGGTCATTGAACTACGAGGACCAGTTCTACCTCGTCATGGCGGGCGCGCTGCTGCTTGCGCTGCGGTGGCGCATGCCCATGCCGATAGTCGTGTCCGCGCTGGCGGTCGTCGGATTGGCGTGGAACTGCGCGGCGCCGGGCGGCTGGATCACGGGGTTCTTTCTCGAGTACTGGGTGCACTTCTCGATGGGTGCACTGTTGTTCTACGTGTTGTGCCTGTTTCCGGGGCGTGCCATCCGCGCCGTCTTTTTGGCGGTGGTCATCCTGTTGGGCGCCTATGCCGCCTGGCGGGTCTTTCCATGGCGGCCGGAGGTTGAGTTGAAACTGCGGGCTTACGTCGAATTTGTCGTTATTTGCGGGTTTACCCTGTTCCTGTACTGGGCCCGGCCGCTCAGCGCGGCCATAAGCCGGTCCTGGATCTGGCGGCCCGTCGCCGCGCTGGGCGCAATCTCCTATAGCCTGTATCTCATCCACCAATTCAATCTGACGCTGGTCTCAGAGGTGGCGACCTGGATGGCGCCGCACGCGTGGGAGTCCGTGAGGCTGGGTGTGATGCTCGTGCTGCAAATCCTGCTGGCGAGTGTTTTCTGGTATTTCTGCGAGCGGCCTTTCCTGAACCGCGCGCCGAAAACAAACACGGTGTCTCAAGCCGCGCACTGGATTCCCACGGCATCGACCCACCGGGACTCCTCCTCGACCGAAGCGAACATCGCTTCTGCGGAATCCCCCATCCGGGCCGCGCGGATGTCCTTGAACCCCGCCGTTTCCAACTCCCGCCGCAGCGAGGGGTAATCCCACATCCACAGGTGCTGGCTGTTGCCTAGCCAACTTCTGAGCAGACCGCGCACGCCTCGGGGGCGCTCGGTGACACCGAGAAACGTCTCGGTCATGAAAGTGGAGGCGGCCGTGTCGCTGGGATCGGCCACGTAGCGCTGTGCGGCCACGCGCAGATCGGGTACCACGAGACGGAAGAGGCCACCGGGGGCGAGCACCCCGCGCGTGTTGACGAGAGCCAGCCGGAAGTCTTTCAGAGACAGGTGCTCGAGCACGTGGGAGCAATACACCGCACGGCAACTTCGCGCCTCGATGGGCAGTCCCCTCACGATGTCTCCGTAGCGCACATTTGCAGGGAAGCTCGTGCCGCCGGCCGCGCCAAGACGACCGACCAGCGGCAGCCTCTGCAGGCGCAGAGTGGGGCTCGCGTCGAAGTTGAGCCAGTCCTGCGGAGCCGAGAGTCCACAACCATATTGGACGCATGCCTTCGCTACCATCAATGTGCACTCCCGCGATTACATCCGTACACGTCGAAATCCGTGCCGGTTTCCAAAAGCGAATATCGTCGTAGGAACTCTGCGCGCACCGCGTCGGAGAATAACGGGCCGCCATAACTGTTCGGCAGGGTGAATGGAACGCCTGGCCTTGGCATGAACAGATAAGGAATCTCGCAGCTCGCCAGGGCGAGTGCCAGCGGCGCATCACTCACGCCACTCAACTTCAGGTCCATCATTGCGCCGTAGTCGGTCTGTCGCGTGCCGGTCAGGGTGAGCCAGGGTCTGAAGCTCGTCAGGGGATACGAGCTGAGGTCGGAGACTCCCAACATGCCAAGCGGATATCGGGCGGCGATCCGGGTCAGCTCGGCCCGAGTAGCCTCCTGTCTGGGCAGTTGCAGATCGAACCGGAAGAGATAGCGGAAAATGGCCCCCGCGGGCCACGCCGTGCCCACGAGAACAACAGCGAGCGCCACCGCCGCGCCCCGGGCGGCGCGCTCCTCATCGTGTGGCGCCTCGCTGGCCGCGGCGAGCATTCGCTGCAGTAGAACCGCGTGGAAACACAGGAACGGCAGCAGGTGGTGGTTTCCGGCCCCTGGTTTCCCTGCGATGACGGCAACGACCGTCTCCACCGTGAAAAGAAGCGCGGCGAATGTGCGTAGAGGCCGTGGCATGACGCGTGTAGCGAGAAAAATCAACACCGGCGGCGCCCACAGACTCAGCAGAAACGCGCAGTTCGAGATCAGCTCGCCCCAGGCGAGGCCGTGCTTCGTGGCCAGGCCGATGTAGCCCAAGTAGCCATCGAGGTCCACGTTGCCCGGAATGAACGGCAAACCGACGCCGATGAGTCCCGCGACGGTGACCACCCCGGTTGCCTGCAACCAGCGGCCGACCCGGCGCTCGCGTTGCTCGCTCACCCACCAGTACAGCGCGGGCAGCAGGTACGCAGGCCCGTGGAGCTTCAGATCCGTCGCGGCTCCTGCCAGCAATGCCAGGGCGGCCAGGGCGGGCAGCCCGGAATAACGCAGAACGCAGAAAAACCCGGCCGTCGCGCACAGGAGCAGCAGGGAGTCAGCTCGATCCGCCGTGAGAACGCTGCCGAAAGTGGTGAGGACGAGGAGCACGCTGGAGATCGCGGCGGCCCAATGCCAGCGACGCCCTGACGGGTGAGGCAGGGCAAGCAGTAGACCGATGGCGGTCCAGGCCGCAACCCATCCGACGAGCTTGGAGGCGAAAACACCGGACCCGAAGAGATAACCCAGCGAGCTGACCTCCGCCAGCAGAGGTCCGTAGAGAAGCCCATGGAACGTGTACGAGCCCAGATCCGGGTACACAGCCGTACCCTGCAGGAAGTATTGCGTCACCGATGCCGCGGAGGCTTCGATGTGATCGAGATAAGTGGGCGAAAACAGGTACCACGTGGTGAGAGCGAGCTCCGTGAGCACCGGAATCGCTACTACCCCCGCGAGCGCGTAAATCCCGTCTTTCGACCCGCGGTACCCGTCAGTCCGGGTAATCAGAAGGGCGGCGAATGCGGCGAGGACGGTCACGACCAGTCCGCCGTGTCCGAAGGCGGGGAGTATTTCGATCCAGGGAAGCAAGTGGTCGCTCCAGGAAGGGCTCAGTGGGGCACCACAACGTGTAACAAATGTCGCTCAAGATACGGGGCCGGGAAGAGTACGCGAGCAAGGTTCCAGATTTATGGCAGAGCGTGAGCCCAAGGGCGAGTGGATTACGCAACATCGGACCGCGGTTTTCGTGGTTTTGAACGTCATGGTGCTGCTCGTGGTCCTGGCCGGCTCCTCTGTCCACGATATCGACTTCGGGCGCGCCGTCTACGCGGGTCTGATGTTCGCCCTCTGCTCCCTGCCGTTACTGTCCCTGAGCTCGCTGAATGGAAGATTCTTCATCCTCGCGGTGTTCATGGCGCTCTACTTCCTGTTCTTTGGCGCCCTGGACCTGAAAGCCCTGCTGATCGGCGAAGACATTCACCCGATTCACCAGGGGTTCCTCGACGCGGCGGAGCTGGCGATACTCAGCGGCGCGGTCATGGTGCTCGTTGGATACTTCGTCGGGGTGCGCCTGGGTTACACGCCGCAGGACCCGCAGCGGGTCAAGGAATGGCCGCAGCAGACGATCCTGTCGATCGGGGTGATCCTGTGGATCGTGGGAACTGCCGCGGTGATTTATTTCCAGATTTTCACCATGCCGGACAAGACGAATGCGTCCGCGGCGCACGGCTTCGCCGCGATGGGACCTTTCCTCACATTCGTCGTCATGCTCGGGCACCTCGTCGGGCCTGTGGGTGTTCTCCTGCTCGCTTACGGCTACGCGCGCTTTCGCACAATTCCCTGGCTGGTCGTGATCCTCGCGGTCGTGTTCACTCAAGTCGCGGTGGGCTTCGTGACCGACATCAAACTCCAGGCCCTCATCGGCGGCGCCATCGTCATTCTCACCAAGACCCTGGTGGACAACCGACTGCCGCGAGTGTGGATTGCCGGAGCCCTGGCCTTCATTGTCATCGCGTTTCCGATCTTCCAGGCGTATCGCGTGGAAGTGACCGGCGCGCGCGGCCTGAACCGCATGCAGGCGCTGCAAGAGCTGCCCAAGGTGCTGGAAATCGCGTTTTCCTCGGCCGACAAGGTCGGCAACGGCACCGAGGGACAACACCGCTCGCAGACCTTCATCGAGCGCTCCTCGAGCAAACAGAACATCGAGCTGCTCATGGAGCACATCGGGGTTGATGTCCCGTATCTTTACGGCGGCAGCCTGGTCGCGATTCCCATGGCATTCGTGCCGCGCCTGTTGGTACCGGACAAGGAGGACCTGGCGGTCGGCCAGTTGTTCACCCACAAGATTCTCAAGAGCGACGCGGACACCTACATCTCCATATCGCACCTGGGCGAGCTGTATTGGAACTTCGGTTGGGCGGGTGTTTTCTTCGGTATGGCCCTGACCGGAATGTTGCTGGGCTTCGTCGGAGCGAAATGCAGCCTGGAGGGTGGCGTTTCGATGACGCGACTGCTGGTGCTCGTGGCCAGCGTGCAGCCGCTTTGCCTGGGTTTCGGCGGCCAGATGCCTATCTCGTATGTCATGTGGCTGCGCTCCATTGCGGCGGTCGGACTATTGAATCTGGTCTTCGCGCGGCGTGTGGCGCCGCAGGCCCATTCCGGCGACTCCGGGGCATCGAGCGAACGGACCGCACTGGCGCTCTCCAGAGCCGCGCCCGGGCCCCGATTCTCCAACATGATGCGTTAGTTTCAGCGATCCCGGCACTCGCAGCTGCTTTCCCGGGGCTCGGAACAGATGCGCAACGGGTGATTGCCGCCCGCATCCATCACGGAATCGACCCGCTCGCAGCGGTTGCCGGACAACACCGCATTGCGGGTATTCCCGGCGCCCTCGAAGCGGATCGCCACCCGCTCGCGCTGCCCGAACTTACAGGCGGCAAACGGTGGGGGACCCTCGATGTCGCGGATCAGGTTGCCGAAAATGGCAATGCCGCGCATGAAGGGCCAGTCGTTGGGCGGCGGCCCTCGAAACCAGGTGGGCGCGACGTCGATCGCTCCCCCGTGAAAGCCGTCGGCCCGACGGATCTCGTTATGCGAGATGGAAATTCCGATGGCCTCTGCGGGCGGTGGCGATTCCGGTGTCGGCGACGCGCCAAATACGCCACTGATCCCGGAGCGGCTGCAATCGGAAGACCAATCGTATTCACCGTCCACGAGATTGCCGCGTATATCCAACGCCGTCTGGAAGCCCGCGAAGACGCCGCATGTGGGGCACGACGGTGCGGTCACCGTGTATGCCATCGAGAAGAGGATGCCGTTGGTGTCATATTGGCGGTTGCCTTCGATGACCGAGTCGGCCGAGGGTGCCCAGATCGAAATGGTGCCCCCCGAGGGGCCGTTGAGATTTGACTTCCCACAGGGAGGCGCTCTCTGGTCGACCTCGTTCGCCACGACATACAGTTGCCAGTACTCCCGGCTCATGACGATGCGGCTGTGGGTCGATGGCGCGATATCCCATGCTGGCGAGACGCGGAATACGGTGAGACCGCTGGCCGCGTCCTCGCTGTAATCGCTGATCTTGCGCGCCTGGCCGATTCCGGTTCCGTCCACCACCTGCAGCCAGAAGCCCCGGTAGTAGCTCGCGCGATCGATGTGCCTGCCCCCCTGCTCGAGATACACGGCGCCACGCAGGGTAACGGTGTCAGCTGTGGCGGCGGTGACCGGGGGCGTGCCATTGTATGCGGTGTGGCTGCCGCTCCCGTCGAATGACAGTGCCTCGCCGTCCCCCGCCTTGTCACCCGAGCAGCTGATGCGGTTCTGCGCGACCAACAGCTGCTCGTCGTTGTTGTTCATGTTCCAGAAGAACGCCGCGCGCCAACCTTTCGGGTCGCCGGGATCCTGCAACCCTTCGGTGCTGGTACCGTCGGCGGTATTGGAGCTGAAGTCGAGTCGGTACGAGGCGCCGATGCCGCTGGCAATGACGCCCTGCCGCGCTGCCACGTCGATATAACTGCCCGGCACGAAGCGATTCCAACGGATGATCGAATCGTCGATGCGGAACGGAACGCCCGCATTGAAACCGTTGCCCGGCAATTCTATGCCCCGGTCGTACCCGGCGAATTCGTTATGGGTGACGAACAGGCGCTCGATACCCCGGTCGCTCTGGCCGATGGCCCGTCCGACACGACGGAAGATGTTGTCTGAGATGATCACGTCACTTACGGGCTCGAGCGGCCCATGGCTCCTGTCCGCCGGCTGTGTGCCGAGTTGGATGATCGCCCGGCTCGCGTCGAACGAGTGGTAAATCTGGGTGTCTGTGAACGTGAGCCCGGTGATCGCATTGTGACCGCTCACGGTAAGCAGCGCTTGGCCTGGCAGCGTTTGCCCGGCGTCGTGGCTGACGAGGGTGCTGGAGCGATCCGCGCCGACGAGTTGGACATCGGGCGGCAGGATGAACTGTCGGGTTGCGGACAGATCCCAGCTTCCAGGCGGAACGACTATCGTGCCCCCACCGTCGTGCGCGGCGCTTGTTATCGCCCGCGCGAAGCAGGCGCTGTCGTCGATCCCATCTCCCGCGTGGCAGCCACCGAAACGGGGGTCATCGAGCGAGTAACGGGGCATGCTCCGGGGGTCGGGGCGTACTTCGAGACGTTGTTGCTTCAGGCGAATCCAACTGCGCCCGTCGCGGCTCACACTCACGGAATACATTCCGGCTGTAAGGCGCGCGGGGACGGACGCTTCGGCGACGTAGCTCGCGATTGGCCCGGATGCGTTCGGTTCGGTAACAGTCGAGAGAAGATAGGAGTGCGGTCCTTCGAGTCTGACGCGCATGGGGCCGCCCGTGGCGGCGGGCGCGAGGTTACGGCCGATGACCCGGATTCGTCGGCCCAGGCCGGCCACATCCACTGACTCGTGCACGTAGCTCGGAGTGATCCACAGCGGACGCGGATCATTGATCGGCATTGCCGCGCTCCACTCGCCAGCGGTGTTGACAACCCACAGACGGTAGATGCGATCGGCCTGAATCACACTTGGCAACCGCACAGTCAGCGAGTCGGGCGGTGTCGCGACCTGCACGACCTCCGCCGTGCCGGCCTCGGCGCTTGCGCTGTGCGGAATGTCCGTTGGATGCGGGGCGGAGAGAGAGTCCGCGTCGGTGGCCTGGTAGACCACGCGGTCGGTGGATTTGAAGTCAGCGCCGGCGATTGTCAGAAGATCGTCCGCAGCACCGCGCACCGGAGATTCGTAGCCCGCCGTGTGCAGAACCCGAGGCGCGGCGCTCTGTGCCGGCGCGCTGCTTCCCAACAGCAGCGCGATGGCGACGAGGCGTGGCAGCTCAGGCATTCGATCCCCGCATCGTGTTGTATCGAGCGCGGAAATGCACCAGGGTCAATATCATCGTCGTGATGTAGAACCATCGATTGCCGTCATCGGCGACGCAAAAAACCACGGCAATGGCCAACCCGGCCAACCAGGGAAAGAGCGGTCCGAACGGTAAGTCATCCATGAGACGGCGCAAGCCGGCTGCGTCCCGGCGCAGGGCGATTGCAACGGGAATCAATCCGGCCAGGCCCGGTAACAAGGTCCCCGTGGCAAATACTGTCGCGGTACTCGTATAGCCGTGTATGACGGACCGCACCCCATCCAGCGCGTTGGAATTGAGCCACGCCACCGCGCTACCTGTAACGCACCAGTCCCCTTTCGCGGCAGCGTTCATGGCGGTGCATATCGACCCTGTGTCGACCTTGGCGGAATAGAGATAGCCCAGGAGAAACACCCCGGCGGCCGGCACCATCAGCCACAAAGCGCGATAACCCATCGGGTAGCACGGCGGCGTCACGACGCGCAGGTAAATCACGAACAGGGGCAGAAAAAAAATCGACCCATCATGAATCGCGACCACCGCGGCAAACACGAGCGACCAGCAGACATACTTCGTCACACTGCTCATCTGTCCCAGGGGCGTCGCGCCAGCCGCTCCCGCCAGGGCAAGAAGCAGGATTTCCTTCCTTTGCCCTGCAACCCGGTGAAACACAGGAAACAGCGCCGCGCACGGCGAGACCGCCAGCAGCAGCTCGAGATAGTCGAGACGCCGTATGCGCGACACGATGACGGCGAGTGACGCAAAAAATATCGAGTAGGAGACCGCGAGAATCGCAAAGACGATCACGCGCGGGCTCATCCCCGAGATGCCCGCCATCCATAGAATCGCGGCTCCGCCCAGTCCGCGGCGAACGAAGCCACCCCCGTAATTGATCAACCACTCGCTGACACAACACGCGTCCTGCCTGCCCGAGAAGCTGACGCCGTACGAGGTGGTGATGACCAGCGCCAGCGCGGCCGCGAACACCGCCAGTGCCAGGTAAACCGTCGTTCTGTAATAAGTCCGCGATAGGCTGGTGGGTATGCCTCGAACGAGATCGAGAGCCTGCTCGGCCCGCATCCGCATGAATAATGTCCGTTTGGCCGTCGTATCGACGCACCCGATCCAGTATTACGCGCCTATATTTCAAATACTCGCGCGCTCCCCGGTTCTGCGCACGAGGGTTTTTTACACGTGGTCGCAGGCGGCGGGCGGCAGTGTGGCCGATGCCGGATTCGGCCGTGCCATTACCTGGGACATTCCTCTGCTGGAGGGCTATGAATTCGAATTTGTGCCGAACGTGGCCCGTCGGCCGGGTACCGGACACTTCTGGGGACTGAGAAACCCCGGCCTGGTGGGGGCTATCGAGAACTGGGGCGCCGATGCTGTGCTGGTGTTCGGCTGGAATGCGGCGTCGCATCTGTCCACGATGCTGCGCTTCAAGGGGCGCATTCCTGTGTTTTTTCGCGGCGATTCCACGCTCCTGGATCGCTCGTCGTGGTGGCGTGC
>DATMQL010000136.1:0-3296 GCA_035566815.1 Steroidobacteraceae bacterium
GCCGTCACGGTAGGGCACCGGCCGCGCCGCAATAGAGCCGCCGCGCCGACTGAGGACGCTCCCTGTCATGACAAATGAGTAGGCCCTCATACGAGGAGAGGCGGGGTGAAGATAATCGGCCGCCACCCGTGTGACCCGATCGAGCGCCTCCGTCATCACTCCACCTTCATTCTGCTGCAGCACTTTGCTACAACTTGTAGCATAATGCTACATCATCTGGACTGCCGCAGTTATCCACTGATCGAAGCATCGCAGCCTCCGCTCCGTATCGGCGCGTGAGCGATCGAGCCCGCCCCGCGAGCTGGCGACACGTTGCGAGCCGGTCATCACGTATGACGCCCGAATGATCTCAGCAGCAGCGGATCTCGGGATCTCAACCGCAGCGAGTAGGGATAGGGCGTCTAACGACAGGGCTCGATGGCACATGCAGTGGTTGGCACCAGATTAATGGTAAGATGATGGTATGCGTACTACCATCGACAATGCCGGACGCGTGGTGATCCCGAAGTCACTCCGCGAGCAGTCGGGTATTACCTCGGGTGAGGTGGAGATATCCCTCGACGGGGCTGCTATCCGCATCGAAAGTGTGGCAGCCGACGAGCTCGTCGAAGAGGACGGGCTTCTTCTGCTGCCCAGTGGCGGGCGAGAGCTTGATGCCGACGCGGTCCGGGAGGTGCGGCTTGCCGACCAGCGCTGAACACGTACTGGTCGACACCAGCGCGGCACTTGCACTGGCGCAGCGTGAGAATCCATTTCACCTTGCCGCCAAAGCTAGGCTCCTCGCATGCCGTCGCGGGATGTCCGGGCATGCCGCGGTGGAGTTGCTCTCCGTACTCACGCGATTGCCTCCACCACACCGCCTAAGTCCGGTTGCGGCGCTCCGCCTCCAGGAGGCGAATTTTCCGGAGTCTCGCTTCCTGTCCGCAACGGATACAAAGAACTTATTACGGGAGTTTGTCGAAGTGGGCTTGGCCGGCGGCGGGCTTTACGACGGTCTCGTCGGCGCGGCTGCACGCCAGCATAAGCTGCGACTCATCACGTGCGACCGACGGGCTGAACCGACCTATCGCATGCTCGGCGTCAACTATGAGTTGTTATCGCCGGATTCGCGATGACCACTGAACCCGCGGGTTTGAAGCGGGCAGACCTCCTCTTGGGTCCACTCGATTTCCGCGACAATGAGTTTCACCAATACGGGCGTATCGAGGCAGAGCCTCACGCCACTACCGTGGCACAGCCACCCGCGACCAAGCGACCCCAGCGCACTCGACATCGCTGCACTACGCGGAGTCGCCAAAGATGCACGCATGCAGCTGTCTATGCTCATCTATTGTCCTCACAATGGATTTCATGCTCTGGTGGCGGCACGAACACGGCTTTGGATGGGTGCGCATCCATTCGGCTGAGTTTGCCCAATAGAAGCCTGCGTGTCGGAAATGGTCACTGCAAGACAGAACCGGGGTCAGCGAACCCGAGAAGCTTGGCTAGCCCGGTGTGCAGACGGCTGTACTGGCGGCCGGTAACATTTCTCTGCGAAATGGTGAGTCTGACGCAACTCGAGGTGTTGATCGCCGTCGTGGAGGCTGGAGGGTTTTCGGGAGCCGCAAAGAAGCTCTACATGAGCCAGCCGTCGGTTTCCAACCACATTCGCAATCTCGAGATTTCGCTCGGCGTGCTGTTGGTACAGCGCAGCACAAAGGGCGCTCGTACCACTGCGGCCGGTGATGTAGCGGTCGAGTATGCCCGCAAGATCTTCCAGCTGTTGGAGAGTTTGGAGCATGCGGCCGCTGGCTTTCAGGGACTTGAGGCGGGTCGGCTGTCGATCGCCGGCACGACCACGCTGGGGACGTATCTGTTGCCGCGGCTGCTGGCTGATTTCGCTCAGCGGGCGCCCAAGGTCGAGTGCCAGATTCGCGTCGGCAACGAGGACACGGTGGAGAACTGGCTGCTGAGCGGCGAGGTCGCACTCGGCCTGTGCGCCGATACCCCGCATGAGGAGCAGTTGGTCGCTCAGCCGATGTTCGAGGAAGCCATGGTTTTGGTGGCGCCCGCCGGAACGTCGCTAGCCGGCCGGAGCCTTCGACCTAAAGACCTCGCGTGCCAGCGATTTCTGATGCGCGAGATGGGCTCCGCAACCCGTAGGCAGCAGGAGGCGGCGCTTCGGTTGTGGGGATTGGACGCCGCGGACCAGTGGGACCTGTGGGGACCCGACACACTCAAGGAATCCGTGCATGCTGGACTCGGGCTGACACTGCTTTCGGAACACGCCACCGCCCGGGAGCGCTCGTCAGGAATGCTTGTCGCTTTGGAAATCGATCCGCCGCCGCCCCGTCGAACGGTGTACCTGACGAGGCGGGCCGACCGTGTGCTGACGCCGCCGGAGGAGGCGTTCGTGGCGCTGGTCGGCGGGATCTCCTCATGGCCGACCTGACCCGTCAGTACTTGATGCAGGCCGAACGGAGGTCGGTGTAGAAGTTCCAGACGTCCGGCGAGCACTCCGGTGCGCCGAGTTGAGATGCCTTGGCGCCCATGTGCGGCAGGTGGGCATACGCACCGACACCGGGCCGGTTCACATGCAGCATGCCCGCCTGGAAGTCCTGCAACGCCTGGAACATCAGCGACGGGTTTTTCGTGAAGATGGTGCCCGACATGCCGTAACGGACCGAGTTCGATATCCGCATCGCATCGTCGTACCCGTCGCAGGCGATCAGCGACAACACCGGGCCGAACACCTCTTCCTGGGCCAGTTCGCTGTCCCAGGCGACGTTCGTCAACACCGTCGGCTCGACGAAGTATCCCGGAGTGTCGAGCGTGACAGTCATTCCGCCACAGGCGATTTCGGCACCCGCAGCCAATGCCTTCTCGACGGCATCCAGGCATGCTTGCAGGCGTTCATCGTTGACGACCGGTCCAATGTCGGCCCAGTCCTGGTCGCCACGGCCGATCCGCATCGCTCGGACGCGGGGCACAAGTCGGCACAACAGGGCGTCGTGCACCTTGCGGTCCACGATGATGCGGCTGGTGGCACTGCACCGCTGTCCGTTTTGGCCGAACGCGCCGTGCACGATTGCGTCAACTGCGGCGTCGAGGTCTGCATCCTCGAGGACGATCAGCGCGTTCTTGCCGCCGAGCTCCAGTTGGGTACGCATCAGTCGCCCGGCGCCGGCACGGTTGATGGCCTGCCCGACGGGCAGTGAACCGGTGAACGAGATACCCGCCACCCGCGGATCAGCAACCAGCGCCTCACCGGCTTCCCGGTCACCCTGAATCAAGTTGAGGACACCGGCGGGGACACC
>DATMQL010000137.1:0-4361 GCA_035566815.1 Steroidobacteraceae bacterium
CCGCGTACGTCCACGGAAGATCCAACACCCGCGTCGCGGTTGATTTGCACGCCGGTGATACGCTGCAACGCGTCCGTGATGGTCACGTCCGGCAATTGCCCGATGCTCTCCGCCGAAATGCTGTCCTGGATACTATCAGCCAAGCGCTTCACCTCGATCGCCTTTATCTGCGACTGCCGTACGCCGACGACGGTAACAGTCTCGCCCGCTTCCTTGGCTGCCTCGTCCGACTTGGCTTTCTTGGCGTCGGGCGCCGACGCCGGTGTCGTCGGCACGTCCTGCCGCGCCGGACTCTGCGCCCCCGTGACCGAGCGGTTAGCGACCGAGCGGCCAGCGAGGGAACCCCCAGCGGGGGCGAGGAAATCCCCAGCGGGGGCGTTCTCCGCCGGGGCACCCGGCTGCTCTGATGCCATGGCTGCTGTCGCCGCGGCGGCAAGCAATGCCATCGATACGGCAACTGACACGGGGTGCTTGCGATGTGTGTTTAACACGGGCTGTACCTCTAAACTGTTATCTTCTGAATCCCTTATGCCCCGCGGCGCGTTCGCGGCACTTCCTATTCCGAAAATGCCACTCGCGCCAGCACCCATTGGCCATTACGTGGATCGCCAGTGGCGAAAACGCAAAGGTCATGAGCGTCATTCAACTTCGACGTGGAAACTGTTGCGTTGAGCTCGCTTTGCCCGTCTTCCCGCACCGCGGACGCCAGTGGCAATCTGGCGAGCAATTGCCCGGTGCAGGAATCGGCATGGATCTCGAACTCGCCGGCCACGCTGGCCCTGGGGCGTACGACGGCTTCCTTGGCCTCGTCGCCAAAACGCCATGCCACGCGTCCGACAGTCAAGGCGACGTGGTGGATTCCTGCCAGCGGCGTCCGGCGCCAGAGCCAGCACATGTTGCCGATATCCGCCCTGTAAACCGGTCTCGGACCCTGTGCCGGCTGATTGCCACCCACGCGCATCCCCGGCTGGTTTGAACAGGATGCCAACTCGCTGCCGTCGCGACTGAGTAGCGTCGAACCGTCCAACATTTTCGTGCGCGGCGCGGCGAGCTCGAACCCGCCGGGCTCGAATGTCGCAGCGCGCAGTGTCAGTTTCCCTTGTGCGGAAAACTCCAGCGGCCGGACATACTGAGGTGATGTAGAAGTCGGCGCGGAGCCGTCCGTGGTGTAGCGGATCTCGCCCAAGCTCACCTGGTTGGAAAGCCCGACGCGCAGCATTCCCTTGCTACCCGCAGTCACATCGAACGCCGGTGCAAACGCAGTATCGGCATAGCCGATGCCGAGTGCGCGGTAACGCGCGAGCTCGGCCGGCAGGCGCCACAGGAAGCCGTTCCAGTCGCGAGCGCTCGCTGCCGACCATCCAAGTTCCGCCAACGCTGCGATACGTGGGAACAACGCATGTTGGTCATTCGCGAACCCAGACATGAACTCTGTCCAAAGAGCGCCCTGCACGCCGATGACGTGCCTCGCTTGCGCAGCGCTCGCCCCCTTCGGAATGACGGCGGTGTCATAGGCCTGCCGCAGCGTGGCCATGGGGGGTTGCCCCGGCCATTCGTCGGGCAGGTCCGATTGGTAGTGGTCGAAGTAGAGCGACTCCTGGGGCGTGAGGACCACATCATGGCCCAGCGCGGTCGCTTCCAGCGCAACGTGCTCTTCATCGTTTCCGTGCCAGGACATAATCACTTCCGTAGTTGGAAGTTTTGCACCCACAACCAACTCGTCATCCCAGCCGACCGGCGTGCGCCCATGCTCGAGGAGATGGTCGACGACCTGGCTGGTGAACCAACCCTGCAGCTGATCCACGTTCGCGAGCCCGAGCCGCCGCATCCGCTCACGGAGCTCAGGCGACGCGGCCCACTGCTGTTTGTCAGCTTCATCGCCCCCGATGGAGATATATCGCGAGGGAAAAAGCCGCATCACCTCGTCGAGCACGTCGTCGACGAACTGCAAAGTCCTCTCGTCGGGTTTCAATAACCAGGGACTGACCCCCCAGTCCGTCCACACGGACGGGCGCTCGCCGGTGACGCCAAGCCACGGATACGCGGCTACCGCCGCCTGCGAGTGTCCAGGAAGGTCGATATCCGGCACGACGGTGACGAAGCGGTCGGCGGCATAGCGCACGATGTCGCGCACCTCGGCTTCTGTATAGAAGCCGCAGTAGGGCTTGTCGGGAGCGCCGGTCAGCTCGATGTCGAGGCCCACCGCTTTGCGGCATGCACCGGTTTTTGTGAGTGCGGAGTATTTGGGAATCTCGAGGCGCCAACCTTGGTCCTCGGTCAGGTGCCAGACCAACACGTTGAGCTTGTCGAGCGACATCCAGGCGATCAATTTCTCGATGTCGGCCACGCCCTGAAAATGCCGACCTGAATCGAGAAGCAGCGCGCGCCATGCGAAACGTGGGTGATCGTCGATGACGCCCTCAGCAATCTCAGCCGCGGTGCCACGGATCCAGCCCGGCGGCGTCAGCAACTGCCACAGGGTGACACCCCCATAGAACGCGCCGCCCGGCGAGCGCGCAATAACCTGAATTCCTTGGGCGCCTGACACGATGCGATAGCCAGTGTCCCCCACGACACTCGCGTGAGGATCCACATCGAACGTGATTGCGGGGTGTGCGTCAGCCGTAGTCGCCGTGCTAGCCACCGCGTTTAACCGCAGGCCGCGCGTGTTGGCCACCAACTGCATGAACCGATCGGCTATAGGCTGAACTTGCTCGCGGTCCGCGCCACGCACGGCGACCAGGGCTCCATCCGCAATCTTCACTACGCCGGACCCGGCAAGGCGCGCATCGGCAGGCTGCGGCAACAGGGACCAGGTGGACGTTGTTGGCGCCGCAACAACGATCCCGATTGTCGCTAGCCACACGAGCGCAACAGCGATCCCGGTTGTCGCCAGCCGCACGAGCGCAAACGCGAATGCCATGCGCGTCGTCGCGAGCCACACGACGGCAATCGCGAACCCGCGCGGTACCGTCCCCGACCGTCGATACGTCAAAGCGGCGCGGGCAGGAATCCCACCCACATTCGCCGCGAGACATGGCGTCGCCGATACCCCCACCTGCCGACCTCTGCGTTATCGCATCTATTTATTCGGTCGCCTGACGAATCAATATTGCATCGGCGGGTCGTTTCAGTCAACCATATGTGGCGTTAGCGCCTTATGGGGCTATGATTGTTCGGGGATATGACGAATCAAATGAGAGTGCCCATGTCTTCTCCGCCGATGGCCAGCGTGACCCGGCAGTTATCGCGACGGAGCGTTTTCGAAGCCCTTCTCCATCGCAGCCCCATCTCGCGCGCGGACCTCGCCAAGGTGACGGGTTTGTCGAAACAGACCATGTCTGAAGTCATTGACGCATTCGAGCAGCAGGGATTGGTTCACCAGGTCGGACGAACCAGCGGCAATGTCGGGCGCACCGCCGTGTTGTACGAGTTGAGTCCAGAAGGCGGTCACGTGCTCGGCATCGACCTGGGAGCCCGACGATTGACAGTCGCCCTCGCCGATATTGCCGGCAGAGTCCTCGCCGAGGCCGACGAACCCACTGACAGCCGCGGCGGAGCCTGGGCGCTCGACCAGATCGCTCGGCTCTCGGACCGTCTGGCGCGTGATAACCACACACACCCCAGCCGAATTCGCTCCATCGTCCTGGCCACCCCCGGGGTGGTGAATCCCAGGAGCGGCGCCATCGAGATGGCCCCCAACATCACCGGCCTGGGTCATCTCAACGTCGTGGGCCTGTTGGGCGAGAAACTCGGCAGCCCCGTCACCGTTGAAAATGACATCAATCTCGCGCTGCTCGGGGAAATATGGCATGGCTGCGCGCAAAACGTCGCCAACGTGGCCTTCCTCGCGCTCGGCAGCGGCGTCGGACTGGGACTCTATGTCAACGGCCAACTCGTTCGCGGCGAAAACGGCGCCGCCGGTGAGATCGGCTATCTGCCGATTGGTGGCGATCCGCTGCAAGCCGAGGCCCGCCTGCAGGGCTGCCTCGAGTATCAAGTTGGCGCCACTGGTGTCGTGCGGCGATATCGGGAGGCTGGCGGTGGTTCCGAAGTCGATTCGGTCAGACAGATCTTTGAGCGAGCGCAAGCGGGAGACTCGCTTGCCGCGGACGTGGTCGACGAGACTGCGCGGCTCACTGCTCTTGCAGCCGCGACGGTCATCGCAACTGTAGATCCGCAGCTGCTCGTTCTGGGTGGCTCGGTTGGTGCGCGTCCAGACTTTGCGGACAAGGTCGCGCGCGTGCTGTTGCAACTCGCTTCACGGCCGGTGGAGATTCGCACCAGCACGCTCGGCAATCGAGCCGGCGTCGTGGGCGCGCTGTCCGTCGCCTTGCGCCGTCTCCATGATGATGCCTTCG
>DATMQL010000138.1:0-13326 GCA_035566815.1 Steroidobacteraceae bacterium
GACGGCCAGAAGGGCATGGGCCTCATCGTTCTTATTCTCGTGGGGATCGTCCCGGCGACCTTCTCACTGGACATGAACACCACCCCGCAGACGATCGCGCAAATTCATGCCGACTCGCTTACGTTCGAGCAGCAGTGGCAGAAGTCTGGCCCTGCCGTGCCCGGCACGGACATCGTGGGCGCACGTAAGGTTCTGACCGGCTACCTGCGTAAGGACCCGATATCGCCGGCGACGGTCGCTGCGCTGGGCACCGTGAACCATGTTATCGGTGACGTGACGGGTCGTGTTACAGACCTGAACACGATCCCCGCCGACCAGCGTCGCGACCTGCGTTTGAACGTGTACGTGGTGTCGGAGTCGCTGGCCAAGATGGCCAAGAGCAAGAAGCTGCCGGAGCAGTTCGATGCCAAGTCGACCGGCGACTATCAGAAGCTGTTGAAGGGACTGACGACGTTCATTCCGACCTGGGTGAAGGTTGCCGTCGCGCTGGCACTGGGCCTCGGGACCATGGTGGGCTGGAAGCGCATCGTGGTGACGGTCGGCGAGAAGATCGGTAAGGCGCACCTGACCTACGGTCAGGGTGCGGCGGCGGAGATCGTGGCCTTCGGCACCATCGAGGCTGCCGACATTCTCGGTCTGCCGGTGAGCACAACGCATATCCTGTCGTCCGGCATTGCTGGATCGATGGTGGCGAACAAGTCAGGAATTCAGGGCGACACGGTGAGAAACATCATTCTCGCGTGGGTGCTGACGCTGCCCGTGTGCGTAATCCTCGGAGCGGCCCTGTTTGGCGCCGGCCTGTTGTTCGTGCTGCGCGTGTTAGGCGTGCATTGAGAGAGTAAGTGATTGCCCGGCGGCCTGCGCATCCCGCAGCCGCCGTGCTCCCCGCTCAGCGCGACTTGGCGAAGCGATCCGTCGCGCTAATCAACTCGTGCGTGTTTCCAGCCTCGAAGGCCGCGTGGCCGGCGTCGGGTACGATGCGCAAGTTGGCCTCAGGCCACGCGCAGTGCAAGTCCCAAGCGCTCTTCATGGGGCAAACCACGTCGTAGCGGCCCTGTACGATGACGGCCGGGATTTTGCGGATCCGGTCGACATTCTCCAGAAGTTGACTGTCGGAGCGGAAGAAGCCTTTGTTTACAAAGTAATGGCACTCGATGCGCGCGAAGGCAACAGCGTAGGCGTCTTCCTGGAATTTCCCGACATAGTCGGGATTCAGGCGCAGGTAGCTCGTCGCGCCTTCCCAAACCGACCAGGCTCGCGCGGCCTTACCTAACACCCCGGCGTCCTCGCTCGTAAGGCGTTTGTAGTAGGCGCCCATCATGTCGGCCCGCTCATTCTCGGGAATCGGCTCGACGTAGTGTTCCCACATATCCGGGAACAGGGCGCCCGCTCCACCGGGGTTCTGATAAAACCACTCGAGCTCCCACCGCCGCAGCATGAAGATGCCCCGCAGGATGAGCTCGGTAACCCGCTGCGGATGTGTCTGCGCGTAGGCGAGAGCCAGCGTGGAGCCCCACGATCCGCCGAATATGAGCCATCGCTCGATTCCGAGATGCTCGCGCAATTTCTCCATGTCTTCGACGAGATGCCACGTCGTGTTGTCCACGAGGCTGGCGTGGGGCCGGCTCTTGCCGCAGCCACGCTGGTCGAACAGGATGATGCGATAGCGCTTGGGATCGAAGAAGCAGCGCATCTTGGGATCGGTGCCTCCGCCCGGACCGCCGTGAATAAACACGGCCGGCTTGCCACGCGGATTGCCGCTCTCCTCGTAGTAGATCTCGTGGACTTCCGAGACTCGCAAGAAGCCGGTGCGATACGCCTTTACCGGTGGATAGAGCGTGCGCAGCTTCTGAGATCGGGTGGCGGGTTTGCGCTTTTTTGCTCGTGCGGGAGCGATGGAGCGCTTGCTCTTTTTGACACGACGTTTGGTTGCCATGTCGTATCGTATCGCGACCGACCTTGTGCGCAAACTCCGGCGCGCAGCGCGAGTTCTCGCGAAAGAGGCGCGCCGCGAGCATCCCAGCCCTCGGCGCGCCCTCGCCATCGAGGAGTACGCTCGACTTAGAACGGCATCGACACACCCACGAAGTACCCGCGCCGCGGTCCATATTGCGGCGCGCCTACACCGACTCCCGTGCCATTGCGGATCTGGTACTCCTGATCGAACAGGTTGATGACGTCAAACCGGACCGTCAACGCATCCTTCCCCTGGTCCACGCCCGGGATATGGAAGGCGTGGCTCACGCCGAGATTGACCTGCTCGTAATACGGCAGGCTCGTCCCGTTCGGAATCGTCGTGCCGTCTGGCAATACCAGGCTGGCTCTCAGGCCCGATCCCATCAGCAGGTCCGCGCTGACTCTCGTGTCGTAGAACAGGTACGACACACCGCCAGAGGCCGTCAACTGCTCCTCGTGGTCGAGGTGGATGTAGTGACCGGCAATGTAATTGAGGTCATCCGTCGAGAAGTTGAACTGCGAGCTGACAATGTCCTTGCCGATGTCCCTGGTCGAGGCCAGGTTGCCGTAAGCGGAGAACGGGCCCTGGGTGAAGTTGATGGCGAGCTCGGCGCCGTATTGCTGCCCGTGCCTGTAGTTGAATGGGGTCAGAATGATCGGCGCGCCGAACTGGCCCTCGTCGATGAGGTTCACGGCTTGCTTGTAGTAGGTATCGACGCCGACGGTAAGCCCGTCGAGTATCTTCTGTTGTGCGCCGATGTCGTAATAATTGGCTCGCTCCGCAAACGGCGAAGTCGTCTGGGATTGCAACGGTGCGTTGGTCGTGTTCTGGAACAGGGCGATATCCTTGTTGCCCACCAGCTCGAACGGTGGCGGCGAGAAGTAACGGGAATAGCCGGCGTGAATTGTCGTTCCGTCGAGCGGCTTCCAGACCACATTTACGCGCGGGCTCGTCTGACTGCCGCTGGAGAAGGCGGAGTAGCGATCGAAACGCAAACCGTAGTTCACGGTCAGCATCGACAGCATCTTCCACTCGTCCTGCAGATAGACGCTCTCCATCATTTGCGACTGCTCGCCGTTGTCTATGATCGTGTACGGTACGTCGTTGAGCGGGACGCCATTGGCATCGGTTTGTAGCACCGAGGAGTTCGTCCTGCTGGTCGCCCGGTCATGTTGGAAGTAGATCCCGGCACGGATCGTGTGCTCCTCGGTCAGTTGGTACGAGGTGTCGTTCTGCAACGCATACGCCACATCGCGTTTGAATGCGTACTGGGCGACTCCGTTGTAAAGCAGGTCGCCCAGGGGATCGGGAGTGAAAGTCAGGCTCGAGTAGCGCGCGGTGAACGAGGTCTGGGTATCTAACTTCCCTACCGAGTGTTGCCAGCTCATGATCCCGTAGTCGGTGATCTCGGTCTGGTTCTCATTGAGATTCTGGCTGGGAAAGTCCGTCTGTCCATTGACGGTGAGCCCGAGCGAAGGCTGCTGCCCGTACAGGTTCGGGATCTGGAATGTGCCGTGCGAAACGCCCGCGACCCAGCTCAGGCGATCGTTCTCGCCGAGGATGTACTCGAAATAGCCGAAGCCGTGATACTGCGTCGTGTGGTCATGGAGGGGATTCGATCTGCCATCGGGCGACTCGATGCCGAGGTCGTTGCGCAGGAAGTCGCCTGTCACGAAGTAATTGAAGTTGCCCACCGAGCCGCCGTGAAAGAAGCTCGGCTCGATCTCACCGTGACTGCCGCCGTACAGCGATACCGCGCCATGCTGGTCGAAGATACCGCTCTTGGTCGTGACGTCGATGATGCCGGCGGTTCGCAGTCCGTATTCCGCCGGCAGTGCCCCGGTGATCAGCGACACCGACTGGATGAGATGCGCATCGAAGGCCTGGCTGAACACGTTGATGCCTTCGGGAAGGATGATTCCGTTCAGGCGGTACTGCAGGCCGTTGTGCTCGCCGCGGACGTGCAACTGCCCGAACGAGTCCTGCACGACCCCGGGCGCCTGCAAAATGACCTGGTTGAAGAGAGTGTTGTCGCCGCCTGGCGTTGCTTGGATCGCAGCCTGGTCGATGGTGTAGGTCGAGGCACCCGTCTGCGTCTGGATCCCGGCGCGGGCGTCATTCAGCTTCTGCGCGGTGATGACGATTTCGCTCATCGAGTTGCCGGACGAGTTCCCGGATCCGGACGCACCCGAGGCAGCGGAGGGAGTCGCCGCGTCCGCCGCTGCGGAATCGGGGGCAGCGGTGTCTTCCGCGGCCTGGGTCAAGGCAGGGTAAGTCGCGACGATCGCCAGCGTCGCGGCAACCGCCTTGCCTATGTTGTTCTTCGCTCGAAACATGAAATCACTCCTGAAGACTTTCGAACGCAAGGCCATAAGAGCCCGTTACGACGTTCGAAATGAACTCGCGAACTCCAGCCACAGCGGCCCAGTCCTGCACATGAGACCGTGTGGAGGGAGGCGCACCGGGCGATGCCAGATGGCTTAGATCAGTTCGGAGGAAACAGGAGGCGCGCGTGGCAGTTGCGTGCCGACGCGGCGGCGCGCGGAACGGATGATCTCCGGGCGCTCGAGCGGTGCGCGTACGACGAGTACGGGCTTACCGACAACCGTCGCCTGTGCGGGAGATCCTGCGGTACCACTGAAGTGGACGCACAGATCGCAGTGTCCGTTCTCGTGCGCACGCTCACCGAAGCCGTGCGCCGAAAAGGCACCCAGCGCTACGATCAGCGTGATGGCCGCGACAAACGCGACCAGACGAATACGGAGGAGACGCCTGCTCAAGGGGGGAGCTACCTGTCAAGGGACGAATAAGCGTAGCCTGTGAGCGGCCGGGGGGCAACTTGCGCGATACTATATGGCTGGTTAAAGCACCCGTAATGTTAAACAAATGGGACGGCGGTCTCGCCGCCACCTGGTTGGTTGCACCGCGTTTGGTATTCCCGTGAAGCTCAATCCCGACTCCCTGGCGACTCATCTCGAGCAACACCTGTTGCCCGTCTACCTCGTATCCGGCGACGAGCCACTGTTGACTGGGGAGGCCGCCGACGCCGTGCGCGCGCGGGCGCGGGCAACCGGGTTCACCGAGCGCGAAGCGCACTTTCTCGAGCGCGGCTCCGATTGGGATGACGTGCGCGCCTCCGCGGGCAACATGTCGTTGTTTGGCTCGCGGCGCGTGGTGGAGATCCGGCTGCCGAGCGGCAAACCGGGCGTGGCCGGCAACAAGGCGCTGGTGGCGTTGCTCGGGGCGAAGGATCCCGACACCGTGTTCCTGATTCTGACGCCGCGTCTGGATCGGGACGCGCAGAGCGCCGACTGGGTGCGGGCTGTCGAGGCAAACGGCGCCTGGGTGCAGGTCTGGCCGATCGACATCGATCGGCTCGTGGGTTGGTTACGCGGCCGCAGCCGGCGCCTGAAGCTCGACGCGACCGATGAGGCGCTGGAGCTGCTGGCGGAGCGCACCGAGGGAAACCTCCTCGCGGCTCACCAGGAGCTCGAGAAACTAACATTGCTGGCGGTGGACGGACGAGTGACGGCGGACACGATTCTGGCCAGTGTCACGGATAGCGCGCGCTTCGACGTATTCCAACTCGGAGAGGCCGTGCTCGCCGGCGATGCGGAGCGCGCTTTGCGGATGATCGCGGGGCTGCGCGGTGAAGGCACGGAGCCAACACTCGTGTTGTGGGCGCTGACGAAAGCGACGCGTGATCTGTGGAACGGACTGGCCAACGCCGGGGGCGGCAAACCCCGCACCTGGCAGCGGCAATCGGCCGCGCTCGACAAAGGGCTGCGCCGCGCGGGGCGTCTTTCTTTCCCGGCATTGACGGTGCGCGCCGGCCGCGCCGATCGCATGGTGAAGGGGCGGCTGGCGGGAAATGCATGGGACGAGATCGCGCTTCTGGCAGCGGACATCTGCGGTCGATCGCCACTACGGCCTCCGCAAACCGTGCTGAAATAGCGCCCAGTTACACAGGCAGCGTCGATGCAACCCATTGGTGTTTTTGGCGGCGAGTTCGATCCTATCCATAACGGGCACCTGCGCACGGCGTTCGAGCTGTGGCAGGAACTGCGCCTTACGGAGGTGCGGATCATGCCCACGGGCAGCCCGCCGCACCGGGACCCGCCGTATGCGAGTGCCGATTTACGGCTGGAAATGGTCAGAGCGGCCGTCGCTGACCAGCCCGCGTTCGTGGTTGACGACCGCGAAGTTCGCCGCAGTGGGGTGTCCTATTCCGTGGATACGCTCATCGAGTTGCGCGCGGAATTCCCCCAGCGCTCGCTGTGCCTGCTCCTCGGCATGGATGCTTTCCTGGGCCTGCCGAACTGGCACCGCTGGCGTGAGATCCTGGAGCTCGCGCACGTGGTCGTGGCCACTCGTCCGGGCTGGAAGGCCCCGACTATGGGTCCCCTGGGAGCGGTCATGGTCGATCACGGCACCGGCACCATCCGCGATCTCCACGAAAAAACCGCCGGCCGCATCTACATTCACGCGAACACACAGCTCGAGATTTCCTCGACCGAGCTGCGGCAGCTAATCATCGCCGGCCGGGACCCGCGATATCTCGTTCCCGACGCAGTCCGACAGATCATCCGGGAGACGAGGTGCTATGCTCCCAAGCCGCGTTGAGACCATTTTTTAGCATGCAATCCGCCCAGGAGAAATCACGTAACCACATGACCACCCGTACTAGCCCGCGCCGCTCCAAGGAGCGCGTCTCGCCGTTGCAGGAAACCGTCACGGCTGCGCTTGACGACATGAAGGCAGTCAACGTCAAGGTGCTCGATGTACGAGGGCTGACAGACATTGCGGATACGATGGTCATCGCATCCGGCAACTCCGATCGCCACGTCCGCTCCATCGCCGACAATGTGGCGCGCAAGGCCAAGGAGGCGGGATACCGGCCTCTGGGCACCGAAGGCGCGCGCGACGGCGAATGGGTCCTCGTCGACCTCACGGACATCCTCGTACACGTCATGCTCCCGCGAGTCCGTGAATTCTATGGGCTCGAAAGCCTCTGGGATGCGGGCGAAGCCCACGAGCCACCCGCGGACGAGACCAAGCCAGGGCCCAAAGCCGTTCCCTCGCCCTCATCCGGCTCCAAAGTGGCGAAATCGCGCAGCCGCACTTCCCCGGCCCGCCGTCCCGCGGCGCGTCGGCCGCGTCCCGCAACCTGATCCCAAGGGACCGAAAGCGATGCGCGTGCGCCTGATCGCCGTGGGCTCGCGCATGCCGAAGTGGGTGCGCGAGGCCTACGAAGATTACATAACGCGACTCGGCTCCGGGCTCAAAATCACGCTGGTGGAAATCGAGCCCGGTCCGCGCAGCGCCGGCCAACCTCCGCAGAAGGCTATGCAGGCTGAGGGGCAGAAGCTCCTCGCCGCACTACGCAAGGACGACTACGTGGTCGCGCTCGATGAGCGCGGTTCCGAAATGACGACGCGCGAGCTGGCCGCCTGGTTGGGGAATCGCATGCAGGACGGCCGTGATCTCGCCTTTCTCGTCGGAGGACCCGACGGTTTCGTGCCCGAGGTGGTGGCTCGAAGCGATCTCAAGTGGTCGCTGTCCCGTCTGACTTTCCCCCATGCGCTGGTGCGGGTGGTGCTGGCTGAGCAGCTCTACCGGGCGCATGGCGTGTTGGCGAATCATCCGTATCATCGGGACTGATGCGCTCGATGAATTCCCGCTCACCCCTGGTCTGCCTGGCTTCCGTGTCACCACGGCGGCGCGAGCTGCTTGCCCAGATCGGAGTGCCTCATATCGTCGTCGGCGCCGATATCGACGAGACGGTGCAGATCGGCGAGGCGCCACGCGATTACGTGGTACGAATGGCGCGGCAGAAAGCCCTTACGGTTCGGGAACGGGGCGAGAGCCTCCCGGTGTTAGCGGCCGATACCACTGTCGTGCTCGACGATGTCATTTATGGGAAGCCGCGGGATCGCGAAGACGGGCTCGCCATGCTCGGCCGATTGTCCGGTCGAACACACGCAGTCCTGACGGCCGTCGCGCTTGCGGATTCGCACGGGGTGGCGGTGCAGTTGAGCGTGAGTACCGTACGTTTTCGTGATCTCTCGTCGCAGGAGTGCGCGGAGTACTGGGAGACGGGCGAGCCACGCGACAAGGCGGGCGGCTACGCTGTTCAGGGTGCCGCAGCCGTGTTCATCGAGTCACTGAGCGGGAGTTATTCAGGCGTGATGGGTTTGCCGTTGTTCGAAACCGCCGGGCTGTTGCGCGCGGCCGGTATACCTTATTGGGGGGAACGCTAGCGTCGTTAGAGGGGACGGCGCGCACGACGACGCGCTGTTGAGTGTTGCGACATCCGCAGCCGGGTTCTGGTCGGAGCACGTTATTTGAGTATAGAGATTCTGGTCAACGTTGCGCCACGCGAAACACGCGCCGCAGTTACCGAGAACGGCGTCGTGCAGGAGATCTACATCGAGCGCACGAGCCGCCGCGGGCTGGTGAGCAACCTGTACAAGGGACGTGTCTCTCGTGTTCTTCCCGGCATGCAGGCCGCATTCGTGGATATCGGACTCGACCGTACGGCATTCCTGCACGCCGCCGACATCGCCAACACACAGACGGACGACACAGTCGTGGGCATGGCGCCCACCGCTTTCTCCCAGGTCGAGGACATTCGCCGCCTCGTCAACCAGGGCGACGACATCCTCGTGCAGGTGATCAAGGATCCGATCGGCACCAAGGGCGCGCGTCTCACGACATTTGTCGCTCTACCTTCGCGTTATCTCGTCTACATGCCACGGGGCGAAGGGATCGGCGTGTCCACGCGGATCGATGATGAGGTCGAGCGACAGAGATTGAAGAACGCGATTCTGGGGTTGTTGGCCCCGGGGGCGACCGGCGGCTACATCCTGCGCACGGCTGCACAGGGCGTGTCGGTCGAGAGTCTGCAAGAGGACATGGCTTACCTGGATAAGCTCTGGCACCACGTTCGGGTGCGAGCGGTGCAAACGGAGCCGGGCGAGATCGTCCACGAGGACCTTCCGCTCGCCCTGCGTGTTTTGCGAGACGAGCTCGCTCGTGGAGTGAGCCGGGTGCTGGTCGACTCGTCGCGCGAGCATGCCGACATGGTTGCCTTCGCGGCGGCGTTCATGCCGGATGCGGCCACCCGGATCGAGCAATACGCCGGCCCGCGCCCGATTTTCGATCTCCACGGCATCGAGGAGGAGATTGCCAAGGCGCTCGATCGCAAGGTCACCCTGAAGTCCGGTGGACACCTGGTCATCGACCAGACCGAATCCATGACCACCATCGATGTGAACACCGGCGCGTATGTCGGGCACCGCAATCTCGAGGAAACTATTTTCCGGACCAACCTCGAGGCGGCCGTGGCCATCGCGAGGCAGCTGCGCCTGCGCAATCTGGGCGGCATCATCATCATTGATTTCATCGACATGCACGATGAGTCGCATCGCCGGCAGGTGCTTGCCGCCCTCGAGCGCGCGCTCGCCGGCGACCGGGCGCAGACTCACATCGTGAGTCTCTCGCCGCTCGGGCTCGTCGAGATGACGCGCAAGCGGACGCGTGAGAGCCTGGAACATCTGCTCTGCGCCCCGTGTCCAACTTGCGAGGGACGGGGCTTCGTCAAAACTCCGGAAACGGTGTGCAACGAGATCTTTCGCGAGATTGTGCGACAAAGCCGGCAGTTCGCCAGCCGGGAGCTGCTGATACTCGCCCAGCAGGACGTCGTGGACCGGCTGCTCGATGAGGAGTCCGCCACGCTGGCCGAGCTCGAGGCACAGGTCGGGCGTCCTATCCGCCTTCAGGTAGAGGGGCTTTACGGCGTCGATCAATACGACGTCGTTCTAATTTAGGGCTACGCCCAACTTTCCTGCGGGTCGAAGCGACCCGCTACATTTAGCGGCGCTGCGCGCCGGCAGAGAAGCACTGAGAGCGCTTGATGTTGTCCAGGGTCGAGACCGAGCCCATGCCGCCCCGAGCGGTGTCCCGGGCGCCCCCGTGGCAAGGCCTGAGAGTGGCTGCCCTGGTCGCGGCCGGAGTCGTGGCGTTCTTCGGTATCGTTCTGCTTGCGTATGAGTTGGCGTTAGCCCGGGTACCGCAACATCGTGCTGCGCTCGAGCGGTTGGTCCGCGCGCAGACGGGTCTCGATATTCGGTTCGATGAGCTCGGTCTGCGCTGGGGTTGGTATGGGCCGGAAGCGGTTTTCCGGCGCGTGGAGTTGGGGGAGCCGCGGCGCTCGGCGGTACGGCTCAGGGCGCCGGAGCTCGTGGTTGGCTTTGATGTGTGGCAGACGCTGCGCAGTGGGCAGCTCGAGGCCGCCCGGATCACGCTGGTGGCGGCCGACATTGATTTGAGTCGGAGCGGTTCGTCGCGCGCTCGAAATGCGTCTGACACCGCGCCCGCCGCGGATGGAGTGCGACTGCTCGAGGGTTGGCAGGGCGGGCGACTTGACCTGGAAGGCGGCACATTGCGGCTGGCCGATCCTGGCGGATCCTCGAATCCCTTGGTCTTGCAGATTCGACGGGCGTCACTGCGACGCGCGGCGACCTCCGAGTGGAGTGGCTACGGCCTCGTCTTTCTGCCCGAGCGGCTGGGTCGCACGGCACGCCTGGTGCTGCGTCTCGATGGTGACCTGGAGCGACCCGCAGGGTTGAGTGGAACGGTGCGCTTCGAGGGGCGGCGGCTCGTGTTTTCCGGTTGGCGTGAGCTCCTCGCCGCCGTGCCGGGCGCGGATCGCTATCTGCCGCGGGCGGGCGGCGGTGATCTCACGTTGAATGTCGACTTTGCGAGCGGGCGGGTCAGTAAGGCGAGCGGCAAAGTCACTGCCGGAGGGCTCGAGTTTGCGGCTCCCGGGGAGCCGGGGCGCACGTTGTTGAGCCTCGATCACGTCCGCGGGGAGTGGCGACTGGCGCAACGGGATCTGGGCTGGCGCTTGCGCGTTGATTCGCTGGAGTTGGGAAACGGTGCGGGTCGCGCGACGCCGGCTAGCCTCAGCCTCGACGCCGCGCCTGCCGGAGAATGGGTTCGCGGTAACCTCGAGCAGGCGCCCCTTCAGTCGGTCGCTGCGTTGGCGCGTTGGTTCGCGCCGCAGTTAGATCTGTCGGGCGTGGCGCTGGGCGGAACGGTCCGCAATGTCACGTTCGACTGGAATGGCACGCGCCCGCCCGGGCAGCGATTGCAAACCGCTGCGCGTCTCGTGGACGTGTCGATTGCGCCTCCCGGGCGCGGCTTCACACTGACCGGACTGGCCGGGGAGATTTCCGGTGACGAGGTCGAGCAGGTCGCCGATCTGAAGACGCGTACCGCGCGACTCGAGCTGGCACGGGCGCCGCAATATGCACTCGACGATGTGCGTGTCGAGGCGCGACTGCTGATCGGTCGCGCCGGTGGCGCGTGGCGCATCGCGACGGTAAAGCTCGAATTGCAACACGAGGCGGCTCGTCTAAGGGTCGAGGGATCGCTGCTCGGCGATGGCTCCGCCGCTGCCGTGCCGGAAATCAACGCGCATGCCGAGTTGACGGGCGCCGATGTCACGCTGTTGGAAAGGCTGGCGGGCGCGAGTATGGCGCAGGCTTTTGGCGCAACATTCTCGCAGCTCACCGCCGGACGTATCGAGCGGGCCCAGATCGAGTTGCGCGGGCCTTTCGACGCGACGTTGCCGGGCGCCGGCTTCTCAGGGTCGTTGTTATTGCGTGATGCCGTGCTGTCGGGTGGCGCGCTATGGCCCGACGCGCGCGAGGTCGATGCGCGCATCGACTGGCGTGGTTCGCGCATGCACGCGTCTATCGAAAAGGGACACGCTGGATCATTCGAGCTGAGTGCCACCAAGGCGGATTGGGATGTTCGGGGCGAGCGGATCGCGCATATCACTGGACATGTGTCTGGAACCATTGAGGACGCTATCGCCTGGATGCGCTCGCATCCCAAGCTGCAGGAGTACGCGCCTCGTGTGCAGAACATCGAGATGCGCGGCGCCGCCTCCCTGGACTTCAATCTGGCGCTGCCGCCGGGAATAGACGCTTCCACTGCGACTGCGGCCGACATTAAAGCGCGTGTTACTGCGGTGTTGGAAGGCGCGCGGCTCGAGGCTGTCGCTGGAATGCCGCCACTGGAGGCGCTGCGCGGTACTCTCGTGTTCGACTCGGGGTATCTGCGACGTTCCACGCTCGTGGGCACCTGGCTTGGCGGTCCGGTTACATTGAATGTGGGTGAGCGTCGCGAGCGCGGCGCCTTGGTGCTGTCGATTCAGGGTCGAGGGGTGATGAATGCGCGGCACCTTGCGCGTGCCGCCACTGCGGGCACCGTCATCGACGAGACGTTGGCGCCTGCGGGCAATACCGAGTGGAGCGGGGAGCTTGCCTACCTGGCGGGCAATGATTCGCGTCCGGCCCACTGGCGTGTTCGGGCTGACTCGAGCCTGGTTGGAGTTGTGAGCCACCTTCCTGAGCCGCTCATGAAGGCTGCGGCCGCTGCCGTGCCGCTGCATGTGGAGGCTCAGGGGACTGCGGATGAGGCGCAGTTGCGCCTGAGTCTTGGCGACCGGGTGCGCGGCCTGCTTGCGTTGACGCGGCATGAGGGCGGTTCGGCGGGGCCCGAGAGCCTGGCAGGACGCGACAGCCCGGTTGGACACGACGACGCGACCTGGCGGGTCGAGCGCGGCAACGTGCAGTTCGGTAGCGCCGCTCCCGTGTTGCCCGGCGAGCCGGTTGTGTTGGTCGAAGGTCGGCTGGGCCGGCTCGATCTGCCCGCGTATGTGGCAGCCTGGCAGCAACTCAGGCAGGAGCCTGCGGCACCGCCTATTCGCGCGGATCTGGTTGCGGGTGAGATGCTCGTTGCCGGTCGCGGCTACGCCAATGTGCGGGTGTTGGCCGAGAGGACCGAGGCGGGCGCTGATCTGCAACTCGTCTCCCCCGATATCACTGGAACGGCGCATTGGCCTGCGGTCACGAATGCCAGCCATCCCGCGCAGTTTCACTTCGCCAGGCTCAACGTGCCCGATGGCGGCGCGTTTGCGGCGAGCGCGGAACTCATCGCGGCGCTGGGGCCCGCGACAGAGCTGTCCGTCGATGACATCGTGTGGGAAGGACACTCGCTCGGTAGCGCGTCGGCGACGATCGAGTCCGGCGGAAACGCCGTGGACCTAACCGATCTACGTATGATCGATAGTACGCAGGAAGTGAATGGCACCGTGCACTGCCAGGGCGCGGCGTGCCGCCTGAAGTTCAACCTCGACAGTACCAACGCCGCGGCGACCCTGGCGGACTTTGGCTTCCGGCCCGATTTGACCGCGGCCAAGGCCGCCGTCCAGGGCGACCTGGAATGGCGGGTTGGCGCGGACCGGCCGGCATTGGCGACGCTTGCGGGCCGACTCAACTTACGCCTGGAAGATGGTA
>DATMQL010000139.1:0-2064 GCA_035566815.1 Steroidobacteraceae bacterium
ACAGTGGCCAGTCGTTCGGCGACTGGTGGAAGGACTACACGCCAGCCCCCGCGGCCGCCGAGATCAAACCCTATGGCGAGGGCTATGTGGCGCTGACGCCCGAAGGCGTGCGCAAGCATTTCGTGCAGGACATTCCGGCCGCAGAGGCCGACATCGTCTACGCCACGCAAGGCCCACTCGCCGCCCGGTGCTTCAGCGATAATGTGTCGGTAGCCGCGTGGCGCTCGAAGCCGTCCTGGTACATTGTCGCCGCGCAGGACGAGACCATTCCTCCGGCCGTCGAACGGGACTCGGCCAACCGTATGGGCGCGCAGACACTCGTGCTTCAGAGCTCGCACGTGCCGATGCTTTCCCAACCGGAAGCCGTGGCGGAGTTCATCGCCAGCGCGGCGGCAACGGTTAAAGGTTAAAAGTTGAGAGGCCGCGCCCGAGAATGAGCGCGGCCGCGCGCGAACCGCTGCTCTCGACTAAGATCGGGCCATGCAGCTCGTTGCATTGAAATACTTTGTTGCGGTGGCCGATCACGGCAGCTTCACGGCTGCGGCGGAGCGGCTCGGTGTCTCGGCTTCGACGCTGACGCGGAGCGTCAGCACCCTCGAGGACAATCTCGGACTGACGCTCTTTGAGCGAAGCTTACGTGGCGTTGCTCTCTCACCGGGCGCGGCACCTGTCCTGGCAGAGACGAAGAGGATGCTGGCGAGTCTGGAGGCGGTGACCGCGGCGGCCGGAGGCGCAGCGCGAGGAATAGCTGGCGATCTTCGGCTCGGCGTGCGCTCTCCACCGCTTGGGGAGCCGTTGCGCGGCATGCTCGGCCGGTGGCGGCAAGATCATCCCGACGTCCGGCTGATCGTGCATGAACTTCCGGACCTCGAGATCTTCACGGAACTCGTGGCTCGCCGCATCGACGTGGCGCTCATCCCGAGCTTTGCGCCGTGGCCACAGATCGTGATGGAGCCGCTCTATCGCGAAAGGATGGTGGCGGCCGTGCCGCAGGATCACGCGCTTGCCAGCCGCGACATACTGAAATGGACCGATTTTCATGGCGAGACGATTTACGTGCAGGATTGGGCTCAGAGCCACGCGATGCGGGAGTTCTACGCCTCGATGATGGGCGCCGGAATGCCGCTGCATCCCATTTCCGCCAGCAAACAAACCGTCTTCAGCCTGATAGCGACCGGTTTCGGTGTCACGCTGGCACAGCAAAGCCAAGCTGAAGCCAGTTTCCCGGGCGTGGCATTCAAGAAAATCGACGAGACGAATGCGTGGGTTGAATTCTCCCTTGCTTGGTCGCCACAGTCCGAATACGCCGTGATCGGCCGGTTTCTCGCATCAATGCGCGCTGGTGCCGCCGACAAGGGCGTGGGTGCTTCCGCGTCATAACCCCGCCGCGGGCATCCCGGCTGGACCTACCGAGGAGCACCTCCATCCGTGAATTGGACTCACTTGTAAAGTGTAGTCCTTGGAGAACGGCGGAATAGGGCACAGAGCAGACCAACTTATGTGCATGCTGTTTTACGCTACAGCCCTCTCACTCTCTGAAGCAGCTTTACATCGTCCGAGGATTGTACGTAGATCGAATCTGCCAATTTTGAGAGGGAGGCTAATGTCGCTCGAAGGCAGTAACAAATGCAACGGCAGCAGCACGGCAGCGCAAATCGCCACCGAAACTACGCTGTCGCCGCCGATTGTACCCCTCACTCCCACTCGATTGTGCCGGGGGGTTTGGAGGTGACGTCGTAGACGACGCGGTTGATGCCGCGGACTTCGTTGATGATGCGGGTCGCGGTGCGTCCGAGGAACTCGTGTGGGAATGGGAAATAGTCGGCGGTCATGCCGTCGGTCGAGGTGACCGCGCGCACGGCACAGACGAAATCGTAGGAGCGCGCATCACCCATTACGCCGACGCTCCTGACCGGCAATAGGACGGCGAAGGCCTGCCAGATCGCATTGTACAGGCCGGCGTTGCGGATCTCCTCCAGGAAGACCGCGTCGGCCTTGCGCAGGATGTCGAGCTTCGAGCGGGTGACCTCGCCGGGGATGCGGATCGCCAGACCGGGGCCGGGG
>DATMQL010000140.1:0-21481 GCA_035566815.1 Steroidobacteraceae bacterium
GTGAATGCGACACCCTCAACACCGCGCAGCACGTTGATTACATGGCTCAGGCCGGACTGCTTGCCGTGGGGAAGATCTGTCTGCGTCACGTCACCCGTCACGACCGCCTTGGAGCCGAAACCGATGCGGGTGAGGAACATCTTCATCTGCTCGACGGTGGTGTTCTGTGCCTCGTCGAGGATGATGAAAGAATCATTGAGCGAGCGGCCGCGCATGAAGGCCAGTGGCGCGACCTCGATGACGTTGCGCTCGATGAAGCGTGTCACCCTGTCGAACCCCATCATTTCGTAGAGCGCGTCGTACATCGGCCGCAGGTAGGGATCGACCTTCTGCGACAGGTCTCCCGGAAGAAATCCGAGACGCTCTCCCGCCTCGACCGCGGGACGCACGAGGATGATCCGCCTCACCTTGTCCGACTGCAGCGCTTCGACGGCACAGGCCACGGCGAGGTAGGTCTTACCCGTACCCGCCGGACCGATCCCGAATGTCAGATCCTGCAATCGGATGTGGGCCAGGTAGTCGCGCTGATGGTTGCCGCGTGCACGGATCCCACCTCGCGGAACTCTGACACCCTGCTCGAGCTGACTCGCATCCGGCGGAAGTCGTCCGGACTCGCGCTCGCGTAACGCGAGATGAACGCGCTCGGGCGTCACCTCCTCGCTCTTCGTGAGATCAAACAACTCCCGCAGCGTATCCTCGGCGCTTTCCGCCTGGACACCGGTTACGCGAAAGTTGTCGCCACGGCGACGGATCTGCACGTCCAGCCGTGACTCCAGCAGGCGCAGATTCTCGTCCAACGGACCGCACAGATTCGCGAGCCGGGCATTGTCCGACGGCTCGAGATCGAATTCGCGCGGGGATGACGGAGCTGAGGCAGCCACTGGCATCAGGCGGCCGCGGCCGCAGCCAGTCGGCCGCGCAAACTGTGTGGACGCGCTTCGGTGACTACAACATCCACGAATCGATCCATGAGCCCCGCAGGACCAGCGAAGTTCACCCAGCGATTGTTCTCGGTCCGTCCCGCGAGCTCGCGGGCGTCCTTCTTCGCCGGTCGTTCGACGAGCACACGTTGCACAGTGCCGACCATCCTTTCATTGATCGCACGGTGTTGTGCGTCGAGCTGAGCCTGCAGGCGGGCGAGCCGCTCCTGCTTCACCTCGAGGGGGACCTCATCTGGCAGAGACGCAGCGGGCGTCCCCGGACGACGGCTGTAGAGAAAGGCAAACGACTGATCGAGACCCACGTCGCGCACGAGCGCGAGTGTCGCCGCGAAGTCGCGCTCGGTCTCACCCGGAAAACCGATGATGAAATCCGAGGAAATGCAGATATCAGGTCGCACCGCCCGAAGCTTGCGTACCTTGTCTTTGAATTCAATGGCGGTGTAGCCGCGCTTCATCAGCGCCAGAATCCGGTCGGAGCCGCTCTGCACCGGTAAGTGCAGATGGTTGGCGAGCTTGGGTACGTTCGCGTACGCCTCGATGAGGCTCTCGTTGAACTCGAGCGGATGCGAGGTCGTGAATCGAATGAGCTCGATGCCCGGGACGGCCGAGACGTGATGGATGAGCGTCGCGAGGTCCACCAACGCACCATCGGCCATCGGGCCCGCATAGGCGTTGACGTTCTGCCCCAGCAGGGTGATTTCCTGCACGCCCTGGCTCGCGAGTTGCCGCACTTCCTCGAGCACCGACTCGAAGCTCCGGCTGATCTCATCGCCCCGGGTGTAGGGGACGATGCAGAAGCTGCAGTACTTACTGCAACCTTCCATGATCGACACGAATGCACGAGAGCCTTCAGCGCGCGGCGCCGGAAGATGATCGAACTTCTCGATCTCCGGGAAGCTCACGTCCACAACCGAGCGTCCGGTACGACGCAACTCAGCAATCATCTCCGGCAGCCGGTGCAGCGTCTGCGGGCCGAACACCAGATCCACGAACGGCGCGCGCTCGGTGATCGCCTCGCCTTCCTGGCTCGCGACGCAGCCGCCGACCCCAATGATGATTTCCGGTCGCAGCGCTTTGAGCTTGCGCCACTCACCGAGCAGCGAGAACACCTTCTCCTGCGCCTTTTCACGCACCGAGCAGGTATTCATGAGCAGCACGTCGGCCTCAGCGGCGTTATCAGTAGCCGTGAGGTCGCCGCCAGCGTGGAGCACGTCCGCCATCCGGGCGGAGTCGTACTCGTTCATCTGGCAGCCGTAAGTTTTGATGAAGTAGCGGCGAGACATAGGGAGTTATGGGGAAATTCTACGGCCTTACGCGCCGTACCGCACGGCTGTCCCCGCCCGGCGCTGCCGCCGAACCGATTTTTACAACAATATCAATGGGATGCGACCAAGCCCACGCCCCTCGAGGCGTGCGGCCCAGGCCGTGCTCGGGCCTGTCAGAACGGAATATCGTCGTCGAAATCGTCCTTCTCACCGCTCGGGCCCGCCGGGCCGGCGTACTCGGGATAGGAATCCGGGGGCGCGCCGCGACCGCCGCCACCCCCAGCGCCGCCGCCACTGCCTCCGCCGCCTTGGGAGGGGCCGGAGCCGCCACCTCCACCACCACCTCCGCCGGCGCCACCAGCGCCGCCGCCACGGCCGCCGAGCATCTGCAGCTCATTCCCGACGATTTCGGTCGAGAAGCGCTCGTTGCCCTGCTTGTCCTGCCACTTGCGAGTTCGCAGACTGCCCTCAATGTAGACCTGCGACCCCTTCCGCAGATACTCGCTGGCGATTTCCGCCAGCCGGCCGAACAGCGCGACGCGGTGCCACTCGGTGCGCTCCTGCTGCTCGCCGGAAGTCTTGTCCCGCCAGCTCTCGCTCGTGGCGATACGCAGATTGGCCACCGTACTACCCGAGGGCATGGCGCGGGTTTCAGGGTCCGCGCCGAGGTTGCCGACCAGGATGACTTTGTTGACTCCACGGGCCATGGATGAATCCTCGAAGAAAGCGATTGGCAATGCAGTGTGCGCATTGTAATCCGCCGGCCGGCCCGAGCGAACCTCAATAGCCTCTGTGAATATGCAATTTTGAGTCGGGTCGGCCGAGACGCGTACACTCGACGGTCGGCCCGCGGCGGTGCGCTTTCGGAAAAACGCTTACAGGTAACGAGCTCAACACCTTCATATGCAACAGATTCGTGTCCGCGGCGCGCGCACCCACAACCTGAAAAACGTCGATGTCGACCTGCCCCGGGACCGCTTCATCGTGGTCACGGGCCTGTCCGGCTCCGGTAAGTCATCGCTCGCGTTCGACACACTGTATGCCGAGGGTCAGCGTCGCTATGTCGAATCGCTATCGGCCTACGCGCGCCAGTTCCTGTCGATGATGGAGAAGCCGGACGTCGACACCATCGAAGGTCTGTCGCCGGCGATCGCGATCGAACAGAAGGCGACTTCCCACAACCCGCGCTCGACGGTCGGTACCGTCACCGAGATCTACGACTACCTGCGCCTGCTCTTCGCGCGCGCGGGGATTCCCCGCTGCCCGGATCACATGATCGACCTCACGGCGCAGACCGTGAGCCAGATGGTCGACCAGGTGATGCGTCTGCCCGAAGGCACCGCGGCCGCACTGCTCGCGCCACTTGTGAACGATCGCAAGGGCGAGCACGCCGACGTGCTCGAAAGCCTGGCGACGCAGGGGTTTGTGCGTGTCCGCATCGACGGCCGCATCCACGAGGTGGAAGCGCTGCCGAAGCTCGATCCCAAACGCAAGCACACCATCGAGGCGGTGGTCGATCGCATGCGCGTGAAGCCCGATGGTGGACAGCGACTAGCGGAATCTTTCGAGACCGCGTTACGCCTGTCGGGTGGGTTGGTGAGACTGACCTTCCTGGATGATCCGAAGCGCGATGAGATGGTGTTCTCCAGCCGTCACGCCTGCCCGACGTGTGGCTACAGCGTGCCGCCCCTCGAGCCCAAGCTGTTCTCTTTCAACAATCCGGCGGGCGCCTGCCCGACCTGCGACGGCCTTGGTGCGAAAGAGTTTTTCGACCCGCTGCGGGTCGTCGTGCATCCGCACCTCTCGCTCGCCGGCGGTGCGATCCGGGGATGGGATCGCCGTAACGCGCACTTCTTCCAACTCATCCAGGCGCTCGCACGTCGCTACGAGTTCGACATCGAGACGCCGTGGACGGAATTGTCCGCCAAGGTGCAAGACGTCCTGCTCAATGGCAGCGGCGACGAAGTCATCGAATTCCGCGAGAGCACCGGCAAAGGCCGCGCAACCCGCAAGCGCCATCCTTTCGAAGGTATTTTGCCGAACCTCGAGCGCCGTTATCGCGAGACCGAGTCGCCCACCGTTCGCGAAGAGCTCTCCAAGTACCTGGGCATGCGCCCGTGCCCGGACTGCGGCGGCACACGACTCAACCGCGCCGCGCGTTTCGTCTTTGTTGCCGAGCGCACGCTTCCAGAGACCGCGCACCTGACAGTGGGCAAGGCGCTGGAGTTTTTCCGCTCGCTCAACCTCGCCGGCTGGCGTGGGGAAGTCGCGACGAAGATTGTGAAGGACGTGGCCGACCGCTTGCGCTTCCTGGTCGATGTGGGACTCGATTATCTGACGCTCGACCGGAGCGCCGAGACCTTGTCGGGCGGCGAAGCCCAGCGCATCCGGCTTGCCAGCCAGGTGGGGTCAGGCCTCACGGGCGTGATGTACATCCTCGATGAGCCCTCGATCGGTCTGCACCAACGCGACAATCAACGCTTGCTCGGCACACTCAAGCAACTTCGCAATATCGGCAACACGGTGATCGTCGTCGAGCACGACGAGGAGGCCATCCTGGAGGCCGATCACGTCATCGATCTCGGACCGGGAGCCGGCGTGCACGGCGGACACATCGTCGCGCAGGGCACACCGCGCGATATCATCGCCAATCCAGCGTCCATCACGGGTCAATATCTCAGCGGTAAGCGCAAGATCGAAGTACCGGCCGTCAGAGTGCGTCCGTCACCAGACAAACAGCTCCGCATCGTCAGCGCGACGGGAAACAACCTGCGCAACGTGACGGCGGACATTCCGCTTGGACTTCTTACTTGCGTAACCGGCGTTTCGGGTTCGGGAAAGTCCACCCTCATCATCGACACGCTGTTCGGCTACGCGACGTCCCGTCTCAACAACACGCTCCTCAATGCATCGCCTTGTGAGCGTGTCGAGGGCCTCGACCAGATCGATCGCGTCATCGACATTGATCAAAGCCCTATCGGGCGCACACCGCGCTCGAATCCCGCAACTTACACTGGCCTTTTTGCGCCGCTGCGCGAGTTGTTTGCGGCCGTCCCGGAGTCCCGTGCGAGAGGCTATGACGTTGGAAGATTCAGCTTCAACGTGAAAGGCGGACGCTGCGAGGCCTGCCAGGGAGATGGCGTCATAAAGGTCGAGATGCACTTTCTTCCGGACGTCTATGTCCCATGCGACGTCTGCAAGGGCCAGCGATACAACCGCGAGACTCTCGAGATCCGCTACCGCGGCAAGAACATCCACGAAGTTCTGGAAATGACCGTGGAGGACGCGTTGCGGTTCTTCCAGAACGTCCCGGCCGTCGCCAGCAAACTTCAGACCCTCACGGATGTTGGACTCTCTTACGTCCGCCTCGGCCAGAACGCCACGACGCTCTCGGGTGGTGAGGCACAGCGCGTGAAGCTGTCGCGGGAGCTGGCCAAGCGTGCTACCGGCAGAACGCTCTACATTCTCGATGAGCCCACGACCGGGCTGCACTTCTACGACGTAGCACAGTTGCTCGACGTCCTCCATCGCCTCCGCGACGAGGGCAACACCATCGTGATCATCGAGCATAACCTCGACGTGATCAAAACCGCCGACTGGCTCATCGACCTTGGACCTGAAGGCGGCGAAGGCGGTGGCGAGATCATTGCCACCGGTACTCCGGAGCAGATCGCGGCAAACCCGAGATCGCACACCGGTAGCTACCTGCGACCGCTGCTCGAGAAGCAGAAAGAGAAAGGGCGCTCGTCCGCCACCGGGTGACGAGGGTTGACCGCAAGGTGACCGGTAGCTAGGCCGCGGCCGGCTCCGCCCCGGCCACCGCCCGGACGCACGTCTCGCTATAGTGCAGGAACGTTGCAAATGCGAACCGTTCTCATCCATACTTGGGCCATGGATGTTGCCGCCTCCCCTGCGGGTCTTGCCCTGAACCCGGGCTACGTGAGCCTGAGCGCCTTGTCGCCCGGAAGCTCCGGCTTGGTCGTGGGGGTAGGTACGTCCAGCGAATCAATGAGCCCCCTGGAGCGGCGCCTGCTGGAGCTGGGCTTCTTCAGCGGTGAGCAGTTCGAGATTGTCGCCGAGGCCTGGCCGGGACGCGATCCGTTCGTCGTCCGCATCGGGAACACGACCCTCGCACTCCGACGCCGGGAAGCCGAATCCATCTGGGTAGAGCTCTCGCGGTGAGCATGCCGCGCAACTCTTCCCGGCGCGCAGCGCCGCTGGGTGCGAGGTTCAGGCTTGCGGCGCGCGTGTTACGCGCTCACAAGCGGCAGAGGTTGCCGAAAGGCCCTCAGGTTGGGCGCTTCGACCCGCAGGAAAGTTGGGCGAAGCCCTAGAAATGAATGTCTCCGCTGATGTCCGTGTTGAGCCCCGGGCTGTGGGGTTGAGCGCGACGTCCGGCCCGAGTCTCTCGCTCGTGGGCGTCCCCAACTGCGGCAAAACCGCCCTTTTCAATCGACTCACCGGAAGCCGCCAAAAAGTCGCCAACTACCCTGGCGTCACTGTGGAGCGTAAGGAAGGCCGCTTCTCGGGCCCTCACACCGGTCGCGTCTTCCGCCTGATCGACCTGCCAGGGGCGTATAGCCTCGAACCCACGTCATTGGACGAGGCCGTCGCCCGCGACGTCGTTCTCGGAAGGCACGCATCCGAGCCACCACCGGACCTCCTCGTATGCGTAGTCGACGCGACCAATCTGCGCCTGAACCTGCGATTGGTTCTCGAGCTCAAACGGATAGGCCGCCCCATGCTCGTCGCTCTCAACATGAGCGACGTAGCCAAGCAGAGAGGGTACCGGCTCAATAGGCAGGCCCTCGAGGCTGAACTCGGGATACCCGTCGTTGAGACCGTGGCGGTTCGCCCGGGCGGTGAGCGGGCGCTCATCGAAGCCATCGATGGATACCGCTTTTCGGAGCCTGTCGGACGAGTGGAGGCACTCGCGCCAACGACGGCTGCGGACATCGAGGCGACTCAGCGTGAAGTCCGGCGCATTCTCGACGCCATAGGCTATCGAGTGCCGCCGCGAGTCGCCCTGCTGTCGCGACTCGACTCTGTCGTTCTCAATCCGGTCGCGGGCCCCATCCTGCTGGCGACCGTGTTGTTTCTGATGTTCCAGGCCGTGTTCAGCTGGGCGCGGGTACCGATGGACTTCGTCGCAACGGAAGTCGGCGCGCTTGGACAGGCGATCGGCTCCGTGATGCCCGCTGGGCCGCTCCGCGGGCTGGTGTTGGATGGAATTATCGCCGGAACCGGCAGTGTGCTGGTGTTCCTGCCGCAGATTCTCATTCTGTTTCTTTTCATTCTGGCGCTGGAGGACTCCGGTTACCTGCCCCGCGCCGCCTTCATGCTCGACCGGGTCATGGGCAAGGTCGGGCTTTCAGGCCGAGCCTTCATTCCGTTGCTTTCGAGCTTTGCGTGCGCGATTCCCGGCATCATGGCCACGCGTACGATTCCATCGAGTCGGGACCGCCTGGCCACGATCATGATCGCGCCGCTGATGACGTGTTCGGCGCGCCTGCCCGTTTACGCGCTTCTCATCGGCGCCTTCATCCCACAACGGACCGTGGGCATCTTTAACCTTCGTGGGCTCATCCTCTTCGCTCTTTATGCGGCTGGCGTGTTGAGCGCGATGGGCGTGGCATTTGCGCTCAAGCGCACAGTGATGCGCGGTGAGAATCGTCCGCTCCTCCTGGAACTTCCCGAGTACCGGCTGCCGAATCTGCGCAATCTGCTGCTCGGCCTTTGGGAGCGCGCGCGGATTTTTGTCGGCCGCGTGGGCACGATCATCCTGTCGTTGATGGTTGTACTGTGGTTCCTGGCGAGTTTTCCGGCTCCCCCGGACGGCGCGACGGGGCCAGCGATTCAATACAGCATCGCGGGCATGCTCGGACGCGGCCTCGAATACATCTTTGCGCCAATCGGCTTCAACTGGCAGATCTCAATCGCGCTCGTACCGGGCCTCGCCGCGCGCGAAGTTGCGGTGAGCGCGCTCGGCACCGTATATGCGATGTCCAATACGGGAGATGTCGCCGGAGCGCTGGCGCCCGTGATAGCACGTAGCTGGAGCCTCGCGACAGCGCTCTCGCTCCTCGCGTGGTATGTCTTCGCGCCGCAATGCCTCTCGACACTTGCGGTCGTGAAGCGGGAAACAAACTCCTGGCGCTACCCGTTACTCATGGCGGGCTACCTGTTCGCGCTCGCGTACGCGGGCGCGTTCATTACGTACCGTGTAGCCGTGGCGCTAGGAGCTGGCTGAGATGGAATTGCTGCTACAAAACGTCCTGGTGGGCGTCATCGTCGCGGGCTGCGTGGTTTTTAGCGCATGGCGCCTGATGTCGCCCCGGCTGCGCTTAAAGACGCTCGACCTGGTTGGGCCCGCGATGGAATTGATTGGCGCCGGCAGCACAGTGGCCCGCCTGCGGACCCAGACAATCGGCAAGCTCGCTGCCGGCTGCAGCGCCTGCTCGTCCAACAAGAGTGCCGTGCATCACCCAGGCAGACGCTGAGTCCCAATGCGCAGCGTCGGCCGCCCGCGCGCGAGGTCGACCTCGACTAGGTCGCCCGCTTCCTCCCCGACTCAAACACCTGCCGAACCTCGCCGTTAACGATCCTCTCCTGGTAGCTGCCACGCGTATACGTGGCCACAACCCGCCGCCAGAAACTCACCGCCCCGGCATTACGCAAGTACTCTGTGATCTCCCAACGCCCGGCAAAGCGACTGAGAATGAGCTGCACAGCCGTCTGTCCAATCCCTAGACGGCGACGCGTGCGAGCAATGAAAAACTCCGCCATCCGATAATCGATGCGCGGTTTCACCGCCGAGGGCGCCGCACGAGCCACCATCGCGAATCCAACGGGTTCGGCGGCCTTCAGAATGATGAGTGGGAACGCGTTGGGATCGCCGAACCAGCGCAGGATCTGATCCGGCTCACGATGCCCTACTTCGCCCAGCACCGGAAACACTCCGGTATCGGGAGCGAGGTCATCGAGATAATCGCGATAGACGCCCTGGATCCAGCGGCGATCGCTCTCGGACGCACGGGCGTCACGGACACTGACAGTTACGGCCATGGCTCACTGACGAAACAACACGGCCCAGACAGTTCGCTCACGCGATCCGTCCGGGCCGTGTTTCAGCCTTAGGCTAAATGGAGTAATTCGCTAGCGAACTACCCCATCAGCGGCTTACTGCTTCGGCGGAGCGGCGGGAGCCGCAGCGTCAGCAGGCGGCGGCGTCGCGTCGGCAGGAGCGGCCGGAGCAGCCGCATCCGCAGGAGCAGCCGGCGCGTCAGCAGCCGGAGCAGGCGGCGTGGCGTCGGTGGCGGCCGGAGGAGTGGCAGCGGGTTCGGTGCTGGCGGCTTCCTGCTTCGCGCAGGCCGTCAGCATCAGCGCCGCAACGAGTGCGCTAAGAGCAAGTTTAGTGTTCATCGATCGGTACCCCGAAGAGAAGCAAGAGTGGTGAGAAAACCAGACGAACGAGTTTTTTGTCGTTCCGCGAGTCCTTCACGGGTCGCGCTGGCAAATTCTATAGAGTCCCTACGAGTTTTGAAACAGCTTGGGCACAGGTTGTCTCGTCCATACGACAGCGAGGATGCAACTAAATGTACATGGGCGGTACTCTTGCCGACGTGGTTTTACAATCTTTTGCCTGCGAGCCACGGGAGTTGAAGCATGTCCGATCCGATGCGCCCGGTTGAATCGAGCCTGGAATTGGTCTCGGACCTGTCAGCCGAGCTGGAAACCTCCTTTGGCCCATACCTGGCGACCGTGGGAGCCCGCACGGCACGGGCGCTCGAGACTTGCGGCTACTCCGCGCTGCTGGTGCACTCCGGCTCGCTCCTCACGGTCTTCGAGGACGACCGGACCTATCCTTTCGAGGCCCACGCGCCATTCAAGGTGTGGACGCCGCTCGGCGACGTGCCGGACTGCTTCGTGTATTTCGAGCCGTCTCGCGCACCCGTGCTCGTTTTTCACCGTCCCACGGACTTCTGGTACAAAGCCGCGGATCTGCCGAAAGCCTATTGGACGAGGCATTTCGACATCCGCCCGGCCTCCGACCTCGCCGCCGCGCGCACTCACCTGCCGAGCGACCTCGGCAGGGTCGCTTACATCGGCGATGACTTCCCCGAGCTCGCGAGTTGGGGCGTGGGCGCTGTAAACCCGCGCATTCTCATGCGCCACCTGGACTATGGTCGCGCCGCGAAGACCCCTTACGAGCTGGCCTGTATGCGTGAAGCGAGCCGGTTGGGCGTAAGCGGTCATCGCGCCGCCGCGCGAGCTTTCACCGAAGGCGCTTCCGAATTCGAAATCGAGCTCGCCTTCATGAAGGCCTGCGGACTGCGCGAGCAGGAGCTGCCCTACAACCCCATCATCGCGCTGAACGAGGGCGGCGCGGTGCTCCACTACCAGGTATTGGAGAAGCAGGCGCCGACCGAGCGCTATTCACTGTTGATCGATGCCGGCGCGGAGTTTGGTGGCTACGCCAGCGATATCACCCGCACACACGCGCTTCGGGAGGGAGACTTTGCAACGCTCATCCAAAAGATGGACGAGATGCAGCAGACCATCTGCGCCGGCCTACGCGCGGGCGTGGACTGGCGCGACGTTCACCTGCGCACGCACGCTCTGACCGGCAAGCTGCTTCGCGAAGCCGACATCATCAGTTGCGATGCCGACGAGGCGGTTGCGAGCGGTATCACCAGCGTGTTTCTTCCCCACGGAATCGGTCATCTCCTCGGACTCGAGGTCCACGACGCCGGTGGATTCATGGAGAGCCCGGAGGGCGGCGACATCCCCCGACCCGCGGGACACCCGTTTCTGCGGCTCACACGCGTACTGCAGAAGGGCTTCGTCGTCACCGTGGAACCGGGAATCTACTTCATCGATCAGTTGTTGGATGCGGCCCGGGCGGATGCCCGGGGCAGCAAGATCAACTGGTCACGCGTGGCGAGCCTGCGCAAATTCGGCGGCATCCGCATCGAGGACAATGTCGCGATCACGGAAACCGGCTGCGAGAACCTGACTCGCCAGGCGTTCTCAGCGCTTCGCTAATTGGTCCCGGATCTCTTCCAGCAACTGCTCGGAGCGGGTCGGCGGCGGTGGGGCGGCGGCCGGCGCGGCCGCGGGCGGCCGCTTGAGGCGGTTGATGCCCTTGATGATGAGGAACAACACCAGCGCGATGATCAGGAACTCGAAGATTGTCTGAATGAAGGCGCCGTAGCGCCACAGCACATCCTTGCCCTTCGCGTCGTGGCCGATCGCCACCGCGAGATCCGTGAAATTGACGTTGCCAATGATCAGGCCCAGCGGCGGCATGACGACGTCACCGACGAGGGAAGCCACGATCTTGCCGAAGGCAGCACCGATCACGACACCGACCGCGAGGTCGACGACGTTACCCTTCATCGCGAATTCTTTGAATTCTGACCCGAGACTCATGCGCGTTCTCCCATTGCGCAGGCGCTCGCCTGCCCCGATTTGGCCAGCTACAACGCCAGCTTCGATGTTGGCGCGCAATTTACGGGAGCTAGACCAAAGGCGCAAACGGAGCTTCAAGCCCCGCTAGCGCTTGGGAGAGGATTCTTCGAGAAAGGCGACCCGATCGGGTCGCCCTCAATACATCAGGCTGCGGCGGCCTTCTTCTTCCGGGTCTTCTTCGGAGCGGCCTCGGCGGCGCTCTCATCGGATGCAGCGGCTTCGGTCTTCTTCTTGGCGCGCTTCTTCTTCGCACCGCCCTCATCAGCCTCAGGAGCAGCCTCAACGCCTACGGGCGCCGGGCGATCCACGAGCTGCATGAGCGCCATGTCGGCAGAGTCACCCGGACGGGGCATCATGCGCAGGATGCGCGTATAGCCGCCCGGACGAGCGCGGAAGCGGGAGCCCAGGTCACTGAACAGCTTCTCGACCACCTCGGCATCGCGCAGGCGGGCGAAGGCCACGCGGCGGTTCGCCTCGCTGTCCTTCTTCGCGAGCGTAATGAGCGGCTCGACGACCCGGCGCAATTCCTTCGCCTTGGGGACCGTGGTCCGAATCGTTTCGTGACGGAGCAACGAAACGCTCATGTTGCGCAGCATCGCGTGCCGATGCGAGCTGTTACGCGAGAGTTGCCGCCCGCTGAGATGGTGACGCATATAAAACCCTTAGATCTTCCGACCGTGTCGAGTGGGCGCGAGCCTCAATTGGCCCGCGCCCCCCGAGCTCACTTTCACTCGTTAGGGCTTCGCCCTTTCCTGCAGGTCGAAGCGACCCGCGAAGAATAGCCGCGCTTCGCGCGTGGGTGAAACCTCCAATTCTTCGACTAGATTACGTCCCGCTCTTCGTCATGCTTGAGACCCGCCGGCGGCCAGCCATCCAGGCGCATGCCCAGCATGAGACCGTGGCTCTGCAGCACTTCCTTGATCTCGGTGAGCGACTTCTTGCCCAGGTTCGGCGTCCGCAGCAGCTCGACTTCGGTCCGCTGCACGAGGTCGCCGATGTAGTGAATGTTTTCCGCCTTGAGGCAGTTCGCGCTACGCACGGTGAGCTCGAGCTCGTCGACCGGGCGGAGCAGGATCGGGTCGAACTGCATCTCGGAGACCTTCGTGGCGGCCTCTTCCTCACCCTGCAGATCGACGAACACCGACAACTGGTCCTTCAGGATGCTGCCGGCGCGACGGATGGCTTCCTCAGCGTCGATCGTACCGTTCGTCTCGATGTCGATGACGAGCTTGTCGAGGTCGGTGCGCTGCTCAACGCGAGCCGCATCGACGGAGTACGTAACACGACGGATGGGCGAGAACGACGCATCGAGCTGCAGACGGCCGATCGGGCGAGTCTGCTCCTCGAAAGCGACGCGTGAAGCGGCGGGGCGGTAACCACGTCCGCGCTCGACGCGCAGAGTCATGCTCAGCTCGCCAGCCTTCGTCAGGTTCGCGATCACGAGATCCGGGTTCACGACGTCGATGTCGTGATCCGTCTGGATGTCGCCCGCCGTGACCGGGCCCGGGCCCTTCTTGTGGAGGCGCAGCTCGGCGCTGTCGCGCGAGTGCATGCGGAGCGCAACAGACTTCAGGTTCAACAGGATGTCGACCACGTCCTCCTGTACACCCTCGATGCTGGTGTATTCATGAAGCACGCCGTCGATTTCGACCTCGGTGATGGCGCTACCGGGCATCGACGAAAGCAACACGCGACGGAGCGCGTTGCCGAGCGTATGGCCAAAGCCTCGCTCAAACGGTTCAATGACCACGCGCGCCTGCCGAGGGGCAACGGGTTGCACCTTGACCACGCGGGGCTTCAAGAACTCGGTAATGGATCCCTGCATTGCGGTTACACCTTGCCGGCTGCACGACCGGCGATACGAACACCCAAACAAGAAAAACAATCGGCTCGAAAAAACGCACTTCGCGCCCACTCAATGGGGGCGCGAAGCATCAATCCCAAAGGCGATTACTTCGAATACAACTCGACGACGAGGTTCTCGTTGATGTCGGGGAGGATGTCATCCCGGCTCGGAGCCGACTTGAACACCCCGCGGAACTCCTTGTCGTTCACCTCGACCCACTCGGGGAGGCCAACCTGCTGCGCGATGCCCAGAGCCGCCGAAATGCGCAATTGCTTGCGCGACTTCTCGCGGATCTGCACCACGTCGCCTGCCTTTACCTGGTAGGACGCGATCGTCACGGCCTGCTCGTTCACCGTGATGGACTTGTGGCTCACGAGCTGCCGGGCTTCGGCGCGCGTGGAGGCAAAGCCCATGCGGTACACAACGTTGTCGAGACGACACTCGAGCAGCTTCAGCAGGTTCTCGCCGGTGGCGCCCGCCTTACGGGCCGCTTCGACGTAGTAGTTGCTGAACTGCCGCTCCAGGACGCCGTACATACGGCGCAGCTTCTGCTTCTCGCGCAGCTGCAGACCGTAATCGGACAAGCGCGTACGGCGCTCGCCCTTCACGCCACCCGGGGGCACCGTGAACTTGCACTTGTTTTCTAAGGGCTTAACGCCGCTTTTCAAGAAGAGGTCAGTGCCCTCGCGACGAGCGAGCTTGCACTTCGGACCAACGTAACGCGCCATATTCGTTCCTCGCCTTTAGACCCGGCGCTTCTTGGGGGGACGGCAGCCGTTATGGGGAATCGGCGTAACGTCCGAGATGCTGGTGATCTTCAAACCGCAGTTATTGAGCGCGCGGACCGCCGACTCACGTCCGGGGCCGGGGCCGCCGACGCGCACTTCGACGTTCTTCACGCCATGCTCCTGCGCCGCATTCCCCGCCTTCTCGGCCGCGACCTGCGCGGCGAACGGCGTGCTCTTGCGGGAGCCGCGGAAGCCACAACCGCCCGAGGTCGCCCAGGAAAGCGTGTTCCCCTGGCGATCGGTGATCGTGATGATCGTGTTGTTGAAGGAAGCGTGCACGTGCGCGATTGCGTCGAGCACATTCTTACGCGCCTTCTTGGGCTTCTTGGCACTAGCAGCGTTGTTGTTCGCCGCCGCTGCGCCTTGCTTGTTATCAGCCATGCTTAAACCTTATGCCTTGCCCGGCGGTGCATTGAGCTTCACTGCCTGCTTACGCGGGCCCTTACGAGTGCGGGCGTTCGTGCGCGTGCGCTGGCCGCGCACCGGGAGCCCGCGGCGGTGGCGGATACCACGGTACGAGCCGAGGTCCATCAACCGCTTGATATTCATGGAGACTTCACGACGCAGGTCGCCTTCCACCGCGAACTTCGCAATCTGCGAGCGGATGGCGTTTACCTCGGTCTCGGTGAGGTCCTTCACCTTCGTATGCGGGTTTACGCCCGCACCTTCACAGGCGGCCTTCGCGCGAGCGTTGCCCACACCGTAAATGTGCGTGAGCCCGACCCACACGTGCTTGTTCATCGGGATATTGATGCCCGCGATACGTGCCATTGCTTTACTTTCCCGTGAGACCGCGCGAAAAAACGCGGCATTCTACTTGAAAACCGTTAGAAATGTATTCATGGGCTGCGCCCAAACTTTCCTGCGGGTCGCCGGACGACCCGCGAGATTTATCTTTCAGAGACATGCCCGAATGCGCTCGCACCTCTACCCCTGACGCTGCTTATGGCGCAGGTCCGACGAGCAGATGACGTAGACGATGCGCCGGCGGCGCACGATCTTGCAGTTCTTGCAGATCTTCTTAACCGATGGACGAACTTTCATAAATTACCCACCCGAGCCCTGCCGGCCGTAGCCGAGCAAATTGGCCTTCTTGAGAAGGCCCGGATAATGATGCGACATCATGTGCGCCTGGAGCTGCGACATGAAATCCATCACCACCACCACGACGATCAGCAGCGACGTTCCGCCGAAATGGAACGGCACGCCTTGCGAGGAAACCAGGATCTCCGGCAACAGGCAGACCGCGGTGACATACAGGGCGCCCCACAACGTCAGGCGCGTAAGCACCTTGTCGATGTAGTCGGCGGTCTGCTGTCCGGGGCGGATGCCAGGGATGAACGCGTTCGACTTCTTCAGATTGTCAGCCGTGTCGCGGGCATTGAAGACCAGCGCGGTATAGAAGAAGCAGAAGAAAATGATCAGCAGCGCGTAAATCACCAGGTGGAGCGGCTGCCCATAGCCCAGCGCCGCGGCGATACTCTGCATGGCGGAGGCCAACGGACCTTCCGCGTTCGCCCCGAAGAAGCTCGCCAGCGTGGCCGGGAAGAGCAGCAGGCTCGAAGCGAAAATCGGCGGAATCACGCCCGACATGTTGAGCTTGAACGGCAGGTGGCTGCTCTGGCCCGCGTACATGCGGCGGCCGACCTGACGCTTGGCGTAGTTCACGGTGATACGGCGCTGCGCACGCTCGACGAACACCACGAACGCCGTGGTACCCAGCACGAGAATGACCAGCAGCAGTGCAAACGGCCCCTGCATTTCGCCGCTGTTCACCGCCTCGGCGGTGCTGCCGATGGCGCCCGGGAGACCCGCGACGATACCGGCCAGGATGATCATCGAAATCCCGTTGCCGACGCCGCGCTCGGTAATCTGCTCACCGAGCCACATCAGGAACAGCGTGCCGGTGGACATCGTGATCGTGGCTACGAACAGGAACTGCCAGCCCGCGACCACCGTCATACCGCCCTTCACCAACGCGCTGGCGGCAGCGAATGATTGGAATGCGGCCAGAATCACGGTCCCGTAGCGGGTGTACTCCGTCATCTTGCGCCGGCCCGACTCGCCCTCTTTGCGCAGCTCCATGAGCGACGGAACCACCATCGACATCATCTGGATAATGATCGAGGCCGAAATGTAGGGCATCACGCCCATGGCGAAAATCGACAGGCGCGAGAGCGCACCGCCCGAGAACATGTTCACGATGCCCAGGATGGTGTTCGACTGGTCCGAGAAGAACCGCGCCACCTGCGCCGGGTCGATGCCGGGGACGGGAATGAACGTCCCGATCCGGTAGACGACCAGCGCACCGATCAGAAACAGCAGCCGATTGCGAATCTCCCCGAAACGGGCAGCGTCGCCGAAAGCGGCAGCGGGATTGGTGAGTGTGTTGGTCGCCACGTGTGTCTAGGTATCGTTTAGGACTGAGGGTGTAAAGCGTCAGGCCTCGAGCTTGCCGCCGGCCGCTTCGATCGCCGCCAGCGCGCCCTTGGTCGCCCCGACGCCCTTGAGCGTCACGGCCCTTTCGATCTTGCCAGAGAGCACCACCTTGGCCTTCTCAGCGAACACCGGAATCACACCGGCCTTCTTGAGCGACTCGAGATCGATCACGTCGCCCTTGATCTTACCGAGCTCGCTCAGCATGACTTCGGCACGGCTGCTCGCCATCTTCGAGCGGAAACCGACCTTCGGCATCCGGCGCTGAATGGGCATCTGGCCGCCTTCGAAGCCGACCTTGTGGTAGCCACCCTTACGGGCGCGCTGTCCTTTGGTGCCGCGGCCGCAGGTCTTGCCCTGGCCGGCGGACGCGCCGCGACCCACGCGCAAGCGGGCACGCTTGGCGCCAGGAGCAGGCTTAAGTGTCTTGAGCAGCATGATATTTAGGCGCCCTTCTCTACTTTCAACAAGTGCACCGCTTTGTTGATCATCCCCAGGTTTTCCGGGGTGCCAGCAACCACGACGCTCTGGTGAATCTTGCGCAGGCCGAGGCCGCGCGCCGAGGCCGCGATGTTCGCGAGCTGCCCGTGCAGGCTCTTGACCAGCGTGACCTTGTATTGGCTCTTGTCCGCCATGATGCGTTAACCCGTAATCTCTTCGAGGGTCTTGCCACGCTTCGCAGCGATGTCATCGGGCGAGCGGATCAGCGACAGGGCGCTGATCGTGGCGCGCACGACGTTGATCGGGTTGCGCGAGCCATAGCTCTTCGCGAGGACATTCCGCACACCAGCACATTCCAGCACCGCGCGCATGCCGCCACCGGCGATGACGCCCGTACCGTCAGAGGCGGGCTGCATGTACACGCGAGTCGCGCCCTGAAATCCTCTGATCGCGTAATGCAGCGTTTCGTTCCGCAACGACACGTTGATCATGTTCTTGCGGGCCTGCGCCATCGCCTTCGAAATCGCTACCGGCACTTCGCGTGCTTTGCCGAAGCCGTAGCCGACCCGACCCGCGCCATCGCCAACGACGGTCAGGGCCGTGAAGCCGAACTGACGGCCGCCCTTGACGACCTTCGCGGTACGGTTGACTGCGACGAGCTTCTCTACGAACTCATCCGCCGACTGGCCTTTTTCCGGTCTCGCCATATGTCTTACCTAACCTTTAGAACTCGAGACCCGCTTCGCGGGCCGCATCCGCGAGCGCTTTGACGCGCCCGTGGTATTGGAAACCGGCGCGGTCGAAAGCCACTTTGCTCACGCCGGCGGCCTTGGAGCGCTCGGCAATGGCACGGCCAACGGCCTTCGCCGCCTCGACGTTGCCCGTTCCTTTCAAACCTTCGCGAACCTTCTCCTGCACGGTGGAGGCCGCGGCGATCACTTTCGCTCCGCCCGCATCCGTCACCTGCGCATAGATGTGCTGCGCAGAGCGATGGATGGTGAGGCGAGCGACGCCCAACGTGCGGATGTGCGCACGGGTCTTCACGGCGCGCCGCAGACGGCGCTCTTTCTTCGTGGTGATCATTTCTTTTTGCCCTCCTTGAGGGCGATCTTCTCACCCGCGTACTTCACGCCCTTGCCCTTGTAGGGCTCCGGCGGGCGGATGTCGCGGATCTCAGCGGCTATCTGGCCGACCTTCTGACGATCGATGCCCTTGATGACGATCTCGGTCACCGTCGGCACTTCGATTGTGATGCCTTCGGGAATCGCGAAGACCACCGGATGCGAGAAGCCGAGCGTCAGATTCAGCGCCTTGCCCTGGACGGCCGCGCGGTAACCGACGCCGACGAGCTCGAGCTTCTTCTCGTAGCCCTTCGTGACACCGACGACCATGTTGGCGATATGCGCGCGCGTGGCGCCGGCCTGGGTGCGGCTGATCCCCGGATCCGTGTACTTGATCTCGAGGTGCTTATCGGCCTGCACGACCGTGACACCCCGGCTCAACGGGACGCTCAGGGAGCCCTTGGCGCCTTTGATGGTCACCGACTCCGCCGCAATGGTCGCGGTCACGCCTTGCGGCAGATCGACCGGAGCTTTGGCTATTCTGGACATGAAAAGATCTTCCCGGTTACGCCACGATGCACAGGACTTCGCCGCCCTGCCCGATCGCACGCGCCTGCTTGTCCGTCATCACGCCCTTGGGCGTGGAGACGATCACCGTACCCATCCCGCCCAGAACCTTCGGCAGCTCGTCCTTGCCGCGGTAGATCCGCAGGCCTGGCCGGCTGACGCGCTCGATGCGGTCGATGACGGGACGTCCCTCGAAATATTTCAATCCGATCGTGAGCGTCGGCTTCGCGCTGTCGGCATCGAGGCGGTAGTCCGCGATGTAGCCCTCGTCCTTCAACACCTTGACGACGGCCGTCTTCAGCTTGGAGGAAGCGAGCTGCACTTCAGTCTTACCCGCGGTCTGGCCGTTGCGGATGCGAGTCAACAGATCGGCAATGGGGTCGGTCATGCTCATACGGCGTTCCTCACCAGCTCGCCTTTGCGAGGCCCGGAATCTCGCCGCGATTCGCGACTTCGCGAATCTTCACACGTGACAGGCCAAATTTCCGATATACGCCGCGTGAGCGGCCCGTGATGGCACAGCGTTTCCGCTGCCGCGAAGCACTGGCATCCCGAGGCTGCTTCTGCAGCTTGATCTGCGCCTTCTCGCGCTCTTCGGGTGACGTGTTCGGGCTGCGAATCAGCTCTTTGAGCTGCGCACGCTTTGCCGCATATTGTTTCACGATCTTGGCGCGACGTTTTTCGCGCTCGACCATGTTTGTCTTCGCCATAGCCGTCTAGATTCCTACTTACTTCCGGAAAGGGAAGTTGAAAGCCTCGAGCAGCGCTCGGCCGTGACGGTTATCGGTCGCCGTCGTGGTTATCGTGATATCCATGCCCCGGATCTGATCGATCTGGTCGTACTGGATTTCCGGGAAAATAATCTGTTCTTTCACGCCCAGGCTGTAGTTGCCCTGGCCGTCGAAGGAGCGCGAGGGCGCGCCACGGAAGTCGCGGATACGCGGCATCGCGATGCTGATGAGCCGGTCGAGGAACTCGTACATACGAGCGCCCCGCAGCGTCACTTTACAACCGATCGCCAGTCCCTCGCGGATCTTGAACGACGCGATCGCCTTGCGCGACTTGGTGATGAGCGGCTTCTGTCCCGTGATCTTGGTGAGATCCGCAACCGCCGCGTCCATCACTTTCTTATCCGCGACCGCCTCGCCAACGCCCATATTCACCGTGATCTTGATGATCTTGGGAATCTGCATCGGGTTGTCGATCTTGAGATCGGCCTTCAATTTCGGCACGACCGTCTCGCGGTAATACTGCTGTAGCCTGACCATAGTTTCTTAACCTGAGAGCGACGCTTACGCGTCGATCATCTCTCCATTCGATTTGAAGAAGCGCACCTTCTTGCCATCGGTGAGCGTCTTGAACCCGATCCGGTCGGCCGTCTTCTCGCCCGGATTCCAGATCGCGATCTTCGAAATGTTGAGCGGCAACGTCTTTTCGATGATGCCACCCTGCTTGTTCGCCTGCGGATTCGGCTTGGTGTGCTTCTTCGCTACGTTCACGCCCTCGACGAGCACGCGACCGTCCGGAAACACCTGCAGCACGGCGCCGCGGCGCCCCTTGTCCTTGCCACTCAGCACGACCACCTGGTCGCCTTTACGAATCTTGTTCGCCATCAGAGCACCTCGGGTGCCAGCGAAATGATCTTCATGAACTGCACGTTGCGCAGCTCACGCGTCACGGGCCCGAAGATGCGCGTGCCGATGGGCTCGAGCTTGGTGGTAAGCAGCACCGCCGCGTTACCGTCGAAGCGGATCAGCGATCCGTCCGGACGGCGCACACCGTGAGCGGTACGGACGACGACGGCGTCATACACCTCGCCCTTCTTGACCTTCCCACGCGGGATCGCGTCTATGACGCTCACCTTGATGACGTCGCCCACCGTCGCATAACGACGCTTCGAGCCACCCAACACCTTGATGCACCTCAAGCTTCGTGCACCACTGTTGTCAGCGGCAGTCAATGTGGTTTGCAGCTGGATCATGGGGCCGCCTTTTCCAGCACCTCGACGAGCTGCCAGGACTTGCGACGCGACATCGGGCGGCACGGAGCGATCTTCACCAGATCGCCGTCATGCGACTCGCCCTTCTCGTCGTGAGCCAGCAGCTTCGTGGTGCGACGGATGAACTTGCCGTACACGCCGTGTTTGACGAGGCGCTCGATTTCGACGGCGACCGTCTTCTGCATCTTGGTGCTCACGACGCGACCCGTGAGGGTGCGGGCACCTTTTGCTTCAACCTTACTTTCTTCCGCGCTCACTTCTTCTCTCCGGTGGCCGCTTTCAGGGCGACCTCGCGCTGCACGGTCTTGAGGCGCGCGATATTGCGGCGCACTTTCTGAAATTGGTCGGGTTTCGGCGCCTGGCCGGTAGCCCGCTGCATGCGCAGAGCAAACTGCTCCTTGCGCATCTTCAGCAGCTCATCCGACAACTCGGCGACCGACTTGCCCCGCAGCTCTTTGGCGTCCATTAGCGAACCTGCCTCTTCACGAACGTGGTGGACACGGAGAGCTTCGAACCGGCGAGACGAAACGCCTCGCGAGCGGTGACCTCATCCACGCCTTCCATCTCGAAGAGCACCTTGCCGGGCTTCACGCGCGCGACGTAGTACTCAACGTTACCCTTACCGCTACCCATACGAACTTCGAGCGGCTTCTTGCTGATCGGCAC
>DATMQL010000141.1:0-4116 GCA_035566815.1 Steroidobacteraceae bacterium
GGCCACCCGCCGGACCCACAGGGCCGCGTGCACGTCCCGACAGTGCGGCTACAGGTGCGAGCTCGGAAGGTGTAGGCGACCCGAGCCAGTGGTGGCGGCTGCGGTAGCGGTAGCGGTGGCGGTCGCGCTGCGAGCCTCTAAAGCCGAGTCTCCGCCACCGCTCGCTTTCGGTATCCACCCGGGTTCGCGTAGGATGCGCACCCCCTACACACTCCCGCGCCGATGGCGCCCCTTCGGACTTCATGATTGATACAGAACACCCTCGCGCGATTCGCTCATTCGTGACCCGCGCGGGGCGAATCACTGAGGCGCAGGTGCGTGCGCTCGAGGTTCTGTGGCCGAAGTACGGGGTGGAGTTCTCGGCTGGCGCGCTGGACTGTGACGCCCTGTTCGGCAGGCATGCACCACGAACGGTCGAAATCGGCTTCGGCAACGGCGAGAACCTCGCCAAAATGGCCGCGGACCACCCGGAACGCGACTATCTCGGCATCGAAGTGCACCGCCCCGGTGTCGGGCGGTTGTTACTGGCGGTCGAAGAGGCCCATCTCACCAATGTCCGCGTCATCTGCCACGACGCCGTCGAGGTGTTGAGGGGCCAAATCCCCCAACAGTCACTCGATGAGGTTGTCATTCTCTTTCCCGACCCTTGGCCCAAAAAGAGGCATCACAAACGCCGCCTGGTCCAGGGCGCGTTCATCGAGTTGGTTACAGACCGGTTACGCCCGGCGGGCGTCCTGCGAATGGCAACCGACTGGCAGCCCTATGCGGAAGAAATGCTCGCGGTTCTGACAGCCAACCCACGGTTGCGCAACCTGGCGGCGGATGGCGCCTACATCCCGAGGCCAACCGAGCGCGCCGCCACACGCTTCGAGAAGCGCGGCGAGCGCCTCGGCCATGACGTCTGGGATCTCGCGTTCAATCGAATCTGACCGCTGGTGACAAGCCCTCGCTTGGACTGACGCGCTGCACTTCGAATCAGCTCTTGAAAGCGCCGCAAGCGAGGCGCAACATGAATTCGACCCTCAGGGCGCGCTTGAAGGAGGATTGCAAGATGACGACTCCTCAACCGAGTGTCGGCGACTGGTATCGTTTGCATGGCGGCGAATCTTTCGAGATTGTCGCTCTCGATGTCGACGATGGCACGATCGACATTCAATACTTTGACGGCACCCTCGAGGAGATGGAGCTCGAGGACTGGGAAGCGCAATGCGCCGAAGGCGCGATGGAATCGGCCGAAGCGCCCGAGGACTGGAGTGGCTCGGTCGACATCGAGCGCGGCGACACCGAGGGTCGCGGCTCGGAGCCGTTCGGTGAGGAGCGTGATCTGCGGTCGAGCTCTCTCGACGGGATCGACCTGTTCGAGTAAGGAGTTACCCGACGTCAGCGAGTGCGCTGAAGTCCACGCCATCCGCCAGCATGATGAATCCCGCCTCTACCCTGAGCGGTACAGGACGTAAGGATTGGCCGGCGCATGGGCCTATCACGCAATAGCCCGTCTGTTTTTCGAACATCGCCCCGTGCGATGAGCAAAGAATGAGCGCGCCATCCGGCGTGAGAAACTTATGCGGCCGGAGATTGAGTGGATGTCCGGCGTGCGGGCAGTGGTTGACATACCCGCGTACCTCCGTGCCGACCCTAACCACGAAACCGCGCAGGGGCCAGTCGCCGGTGCCGATGGTGAACGACCGCGCGCCAGACTCGTCGAGATCTGACAATCGACACACCACTCTTTCAACATCGAGATCAGGGCCGGGGGACATCGGCACTCTCTTCGAACGCCAGCTTCGTATCGACTGCGCGGGTGTTCGCCAGAACACCGGCACGCGACAACCCACGGCGTGTCAGAAAGTACAGCAGCAGAAGTCCCACCAGGCTGAGTGATGCTGTGTAGACGAAGAACGCCGGATAACCGATGTGCTCGACGACAAAACCTGACATGCCCTCGAGTATCTTTCCCGGAAGGGCGTAGAGCGAGGTAAGCAGGGCGTACTGTGTGGCGGTGTACCTGGGGCTCGTGAGACCCGAGAGAAACGTGAGGAACGCCGTCCCCTGAACCGCCAGCGCCAGGTTGTCGAGCCCGTTGACGAGTCCGAGCCCGAGCAGTGTGGGCGTGTGAGTCGTGGCGAGCAGCGCGAAACCCAGGTTCGATATCAGCGGCAGCACACCGCCCAGCACCAGCGAGCGCAGCAGCCCGATCTTCGAAATGAGCACGCCCGCGATGAACACACCCAGAATCGACATCAACAGGCCGTAGACCTTCACGATCTGCGCGATATTGGTCAAGGTGTAGCCGTGGTCGATGTAGAAGGGGTTCACCATGGAGCCCATGGTGAAATCCGTCAGCCGGTAACTCCCCACGAAAACCAGCGTCAGAATCGCCAGCCCCAGCCCGTAACGCCCGAAGAAGTCCAACAGCGGACAGACCACGGCGCCCATGAACCATTCGCCGGCGTCCAGCAGCGGCCGGGGCCAATGTGCCCGGCTTTCGAGCCACATGACGACACGCTCCTCGCGGGCCACCGAGTCTTGCGCCACTCCCGGTCGGGGCTCGGGCACGAGCAGCGTGGTGACGATGCCGACGCCGACGAGAGCGGCCATCGCAGCGTAGCTGACGTGCCAGCCGTAGTAGGCGGCGATGGTGAGCGCGCCGGCGCTGCCGGTAATGAGCGCTATCCTGTAGCCAACCTGGTAGGCCGCCAGCAGCGCACCCTGTGTCTCCACCGCGCCAGACTCGATGCGCCATGCGTCGAGGGCGATGTCCTGGGTCGCCGCGCAAAAAGCGACAAACAGCGCGCCGACGGCCACGGTGCGCACCCCGGCGGACGGATCGCTCAGGCTGAGTTTGAACAGTCCCGCAGCGAGACCGATCTGCGCCAGCAGCATCCAGCCGCGCCGGCGGCCCAGGATGCGATGGAGGAAAGGCGGCGCCACTCGGTCGACCACCGGTGCCCAGAGAAACTTGATCGAATAGAGAATGCCGACCCACGAGAGCATCCCGATCGTGGAGCGCTGCACTCCCGCCTGCCGCAACCAGGCGGATAGCGTGGAGAACACCAGGTAGAAGGGCAACCCTGCGGAAAACCCCAGAAACAACATCGAGAGGACGCGCAGATTCCAATAGACCCGCAGCGCTTCGAGCCAGCTGCGGCGCGCGACGCTCGGGTCAGGGCCAGGGCCATTGACGGTGGGGATAGGCATCTGGCAATGATATGACATGCAAGAGTATCAGCTCACGTTCATAGATCTCGCCCTGGAGCGGGAGGCCCTGCGTTTCGGCCACTTCAAGCTCAAGTCCGGCCGGGAGAGTCCTTACTTCTTCAACGCCGGCCTGTTCAGCGACGGAAAATCCGCCGCCGTGCTCGGCCGCTGTTACGCGGCGGCCATCCTCCGTTCCGGGATCGCGTTCGACATGATCTTCGGCCCGGCTTACAAGGGAATTCCGCTGGCGACGGCCACAGTGGTGGCGCTGTCGGAGCACCACGATCTCAATGTGCCCTACGCGTTCAACCGCAAGGAAGCGAAGGACCACGGTGAGGGCGGCAAGGTAGTCGGCGCTCCCCTGCGCGGCCGTATTTTGATCGTCGATGACGTCATCACGGCAGGCACAGCCGTGCGGGAGTCGCTCGACATCATTCGCGGCGCTGGAGCGGAGCCTGTCGCGGTCGCCCTGGCTTTGGACCGACAGGAGCGCGGTCAGGGTGCCCTCACTGCAGTGCAGGAGGTTGAAAAGGAGCACGGCCTGAAGTGTGTGAGCATCGTCACACTTGCCGACCTGATCGAAACTCTGTCACGCGCCGCGGACGGACGAGTACGCATTTCTGCAGAGCAGCTCACATCGCTGCGCGCCTACAGAGAGCGTTATGGCGCCGGTTAACGCTTGCCAGTGGCGTCAACTCGGTCAAAATACAACGCTTGGATCAGTGGAAGGGTGGGGGTTGCATGTCCAGGCGCGCACCGCGCATGGCCTTAGGTCTGATGATCGGTTTGGCAGGTTTGTTGCCTGCCGGCGCGGATGCCGCGTCGTCTGATAAGAAGACCACGACGTACCGCTGGGTCGACGAGCAAGGCGTCGTCCACTACGGCGACAGCATTCCGCCCCAGTACGCTGAAAAAGAG
>DATMQL010000142.1:0-12100 GCA_035566815.1 Steroidobacteraceae bacterium
CTGCGCACGCGACAACTACGCGGCCTATCAGAAACTGGTCCCGGATGACGAGACGGCGGCGAAGTGGATCGCCGACCTGAACGTCAGGACCAAACCCTAGGAGAAATCATGGTACGCACCCTCACTATCGGTCTTTTGCTCCTCGCTACTGCGGGCGTCGCGACGGCCGACGAGACGGAGAAGAACTCGCCTGCGGCGGCGGAGGGCGCGCTGGTCACGAGTGCGCCGGCACCGGTCCAGTCGGTCAAGGCAACCAAGCAAAGGGGGAAACAGACCGTCAGGGCAAAGACTGATGAGGACAAGGCGTACCCGCTCGCCGCGACCGGCCAGCCACAGCAGCCCGGCGGCGACGTGAAGATGTCGGGCATGTCGATCCTCGGCAACGAGGACGCCCCGAAGTCGCTGGTGCTCGTGCCCTGGAAGAGCTCTCAGCTCGCCGAGATGCCGACGGTGTCGAGGCTCCTCGACTCGGCAGCGCAGCCGGTGGACAAGGACGTCTTCATGCGCGAGCTGGCCTATTACGAATACAAGTCGAGTTCGAAGTGAGCCAGGCGGCTCACGGCAGCGTCAGATGAGATTGAATCGTTGAGTGGTTTGATAGATCGACAAACGTTCGAGAGGTTCGCATATGGAATTCTTATACCCCATCGTCAAGTTCTTTACGGCAGGCGGCGCGTTCATGATTCCCATCGTGCTCGTGGGGGCGGTCGCGGTCGCGATCACGATCGAGCGCTACGTCACGCTCGCGATCATGGCTGCCCGCAACCGCCGCACCTGGACCCAGGTCGAAACCGTGCTCACGAGCGGCGAATTCGACAAGGCACGCGAGCTCATGAGCAAGGACGATTCCTCACTCGCGCGACTGCTGAACATGGGGCTCGCCCTGGAGGGCGCAGTGCGGCGGCGCGATGACGTCGAGAAAGCGATGCAGGAGGGCATGATGGACGTCGTCCCGCAGCTCGAGAAGCGTACCCACTACCTGGCGACGGCGGCCAATGTAGCGACGCTGCTCGGCCTGTTGGGCACGGTGAACGGTTTGATCCATTCCTTCAGCGCCGTGGCGACGGTCAACCCGGCGGAGAAGGCCAACCTGCTCGCGGCGAGTATCTCGGAGGCCATGAACTGCACGGCTTTAGGGCTCATGACGGCGGTGCCGATCCTGATTGTGCACGCCTTCCTGCAGTCGAAGACCACGGGGCTGAGCGACGGACTGGAGACGGCAGCCATTCGCCTCCTGAACGCGATCGCGGCCCGCCAAGCGGCCCGGGCCCAGAGCCGGCTGGAGTTGGTGCCACCGGCGCAGCTGGCGGCGTCGGCCTAAGGCTGTCCCATGCGTAGTCTCCTGATGCGCCGAGAGCGCAAACCGGCAGAACTGTTGCTCGTGCCGATGATTGACATCTTCACCGTGCTGGTCGCCTTTCTGCTGATGACCGCGGTGTTCTCGCGCATCGCGATCATGGAGATCGACTTGCCGAGCTCCGTGGCCTCGAACCCTACAGAGCCGAAGTTCCGGCTCGAGATCATCGTCCGCCAGGACGGCTTCGAGCTCACCGACGGTAAGCAGGTGATCGGCACGATCGAAAAGGTGAATGGCGCGTACGACCTTAATGCGCTGACCGAACGCGCGTTGGCGGTGAAGCGTGAACATCCGACTTCGGAGGATGTGTCAGTGCTCTCGGAGCGGAAGGTTCCCTACAACGACCTCGTCCAGGTGATGGATGCGATCCGCAGCGTGGAGCTGCCGGCTTCGGATGCGCTCGTCGCCGCCCAGGCGGCGACCGGGGCGCATACCGTGAAAGTCGCGCTGTTCACCAACATCGCGCTGGGAGATGCCCCATGAAACTACTGAAGCGCGGTCTCGGGCTGATGCCGCGCAAGGTGCGCGAGGATGCCCACCTGAATCTGATTCCCATGATCGACATTCTGTCGGTGCTGGTGGCATTCCTGCTCGTGTACTCGACGGAAGTGGAAGTGATCCAGAATTCCAAGGGTGTCAGCATTCCGGAGTCGCGTATCGAGGTGCGCCCGAAGCAGTCGGTTGTCGTGATGGTCACCAAGGACGCCGTGTTGGTGCAGGGTGAGGTGGTCGCGAGCCTCGCGGAGGTGAACGACCCACACACTCAGCTGGTTGAGTCCTTGCGCAACGTGCTGCAGCGTCCGATCGCCGGTCTCGACGCGGCGGCGCGCGACCTCGCGCTTACCTCGCGTGAAGTCACGGTCATGGCCGACAAGGATCTGCCATACGAGGTGCTGCGCAAGGTTCTGGCGACGTGCACGGCCGCCGCGTACGGCAAGATCTCGCTCGCGGTCCTGCAGAAGGAAAAGCCGGCTGCGGAGTCAAAAGCCAGCGGACTTCTCTAGCGGACACACAAGGTAACGGCATGAATTCCGAAACTGCGCAAGATTATCAGACGTTGGAGAGGCAGCGCACGCCGTGCAATCCGCAGGCGCCGAACGATGCGGCGATGAAGGATCAAGAGGCGCTCATCGCGGCGCTCGGCACGTCACAGGAGTATATCGACGCCCTGGTGGGCGCGCTGCGCGCACTCAATGCGCAGCTGGAGGCGCTCGCGACCGAGCGCAACCAGCACCGCCTGCTGCATCAGGTCTGCGACGCCTTGGGCGAGTTGGGCCAGCTCGGCGGTGCGCAGTTGTTCTGGGGAACTGCGGAGGCGGTCACGACCGGTGAGGTTCAGCTGGGTCGGGTACGCGAGCGTGTCGCCGCCTTCGAGAGCCAAGTGGCCGAGCTGGAGGCGCGCCGACGGAGCATTCGCGAACAGATCGATGATGAACAGTACCGGGCCGGACTGATCGAGGACGCGCTCTTCGAGGCTCAGGAAGAGGAGGACCGGCGGCAGCGGGAATGGATCATCGAGCGCGAGATCAGCGGACTTCACTCCCAACCGCTCACCATGCCCTGGACCTGGGGCGGAGAGGATGACCGGCGCTTTCAGAAGTCGCTGCTGGGAACGCTGGGCGCGTGTCTCCTTCTGACACTGGTCTTGGCGCTGATCCGTCTGCCGCTGGCGCAAGCGCCCGAGGAGAAGCCACCCGAGCAGATGCTCCACATCACCATGGCGCTGCCGCGGCCGCCTCCGCCGACGCGCGTGTTACCACCACCGCCGCCTAAGCTCGCGGTGCAGAAACCGATCGAGAAGCCGACACCGCAGCAGGCGCGCAAGGCGCCCACGGATGAGCCGGTCAAACCGGCCGTCGAAGCTCCGGCGCCACCGAAGCCGGCGGGCCTCATGGTCTTCAAGGAGCAGCTTGCGGCACTCGCCGAAACGAAAATCAATCCGGCGCTCGGCGCCCAGGCGCGCATCAACAACGCCGAGAGCTCGGCGGGGACACCCGAGCGCGCGATGCTCACCAGCAGTGCGCCAGGCACGAGCGGTGGCATCAACCTTGCGGCCGTGAGTCGCGGTCTCGGCCCGGGCGGCGGTACGGAGCGCAATGCGATTCGCGGCGGGACCCTTACGCAGGCCTCGAGCGGCATCGGAACGGCCGCGGCGGCGAACCGCCCGGTGAGCGGCGGGCCAGGCCCGGGACGCACCGATGAGGAAATACAGATCGTATTCGACCGTCACAAGTCGCAGCTCTATCGGTTGTACAACCTGGAGCTGCGGCGGGATTCGACGCTACAGGGAAAGATGATCCTGCGCCTGACGATCGAGCCCGACGGCAGCGTATCGCTGTGTCAGTTGCACGCCACCGACATGAATGCGCCGGACCTGGCGGCACAGGTGGTGGAGCGGGTGAGGACGTTCAACTTCGGCGCCAAGGTTGTACCGCCGGTCACCATCATCTATCCGATCGATTTCCTGCCCGCTGCGTGAGGAGAAAAGTTTGACCTGAGTTATCAGCAATTTCTGGACACGACAAGGGCAAACCCACTGAAAGGTGGGGACGCAAAGTCACCGGTCTAACGGGCTACGGGCCCTATGACGGCGGGACCGCCGGAATCCCAGTCCACCCCGTGGACTGCCTCGGTCCCTCTTGGCGACGAATGCTTTGGTAGGGGGAACGAGGACGTACATGACTTCTAGTGGCGCAATTCATGTGAGTACAGGCTGCAGCCGGATCGCAATCCTGCGCGAACCGCTGCGCCTCGGCTATTCACCGGAGCGCGCGCTGTGAAGAGGATTTTATTTGTCTTCGGCATCGTCCTTCTGATGATGGGAGCGAAGTCTGCGCTTGCCCAGACGCAGACGTCCCCGACGCAGACGTGCAGCATTATCAACGGCGGCGATGCCGGTGGTACCGGGGGTGTGAGACCCAGCTATCTCGCCAATCAAGACGGACGCGCCAATGAGGGTTGCACCGTTTTGATCACCCTCAACGCTGACGGGTCTATCACAACTACTACCCCGAATCCTGCCTTCTCTTACGAGAACGGCGATGACGACAACATGATTGGTGTCGTCAACAACACGGGTTCGGCCATCAGCAGCTTGCAGCTCAGCAGCGCAACAGCCCCGATTTTTGGTTTCGACGGCGATGGACTTTGCGGCGGCCCCCCGGGATGGACTTTCAGCGCGCTTGGGCCGAAGCCCAATTGCGTAAACCCAGCGGACCCGCACCGTTATGGTCAGGGGCCAATTACCTTCACGGTAACGACCCCGTTCAAAGGGATCGTCAATTTCGGCACGGGCGGCTTAGCGGCAGGTACCAGCACGTTCTTCAGCCTTGAGGGGGGGAACATCGCTGCGGGCCTTCAAGTGAAGATCCCCGACCCGGTGCTGGTGTTCCGGAAGTCGGGCCCGGCAACGATGGTTCTGGCACAGCGCGGAACGTTCGGCCTCGACGTCCAGAACACCGGGGGCAGCGACGCCTGGAACACGACGATCGTGGACAAGCTGCCGACGGGTGCCACCGGGGGCATGTGCACGGCGGCTCCGCAGATCCTCTCCGTACAGGTGTTCGCGGCCGATGGCGTGACACCGGTGCCCGGCAAGGGACCGCTTACGGCCGGCACGGACTACACGGTCAGCTTTGTAGGCGCGCCCACCTGCACGCTGACGCTCGACATGCTGAGTGCCGCGGCGGTCATCAGTCCGACGCAGCGGCTGATCGTCACCTATCAGACGCAGCTCGATGCGAACACGCAGAAAGGGATCACGCTCACCAACGTGGCTGGTGCGACGCGGTGGTACAACGGCCCGGCCAGCAACACCGGCCGCCTGAACTACACCTGCGCTCTGACCAACGGCACGCCCGGCGTACTGGATTGCCAGGACGCTCACACGGTAAGCGTGCCGATCTTCGCGGTCACGATGACCAAGGGCGGCCCGGCAACCATGTACCCCGGGCTGTTGGGGCGGTTTACCCTCAACGTGCAGAACACCGGGACGACCGACGCCTGGAACGCGACCCTCCTGGACAAGCTGCCGACGGGGGCGACGGGCGGGATGTGCACAGCGACCCCGCAGATCCTCTCCGCGCAGGTGTTCGCGGCCGACGGCGTGACACCGGTGCCGGGCAAGGGACCACTCGCGGCCGGCACGGACTACACGGTGAGCTATGCCGGGGCGCCCGCGTGCACGCTGACATTCAACACGCTGAGCGCCACGTCGGTCATCAGTCCGACCCAGCGCCTCATCGTCACCTACCAGACGCAGCTCGATGCCAACACGCAGACCGGCATCACGCTCACCAACGTGGCCGGCGCAACTCAATGGTATAGCGGCCCGAGCAGCGACACCGGACGCCAGACTTCCACTTGCACGCTGACCAATGGCACGCCCGGGGTGCTGGACTGTCAGGACGCGCACACGGTCACGGTGGCGAGCGGCGCGGTCACGATCACGAAGCAGGTGACGGTGGTGGGGGGCGGGCCGCCGGCGCCGGGCGCAACACTCGACTACCTGGTGCACGTGACCAACAACGCGCCGTACCCCGTGAGCCCGGTCGTCATCACGGACGACCTGAACGCGGCGGGGCCGGGGGCGCTCACGTACGTGACCGGCACAGCGACCGTGAACGGCGCGGCAACAGGCGTGACGGTCACCGGCAATGTCATCACGGTGAACTATTCGGCGACCTACGGACCGCTCGCGCCGGCAGGGACGATCGACCTGCGCTTTCGCGCGACCCTCGGCCGCACGCTCGCCACCGGCACGAGCGTCACCAACACCGGGGTCGTCACGTACGGCAACCCGCCGCAAACTGCCTCGGCGAGCGTCTCGGTCCAGCTGAACATTCCGCCCGGGGCGCTGACCGTCAACAAGACGACGCCGCTGGTGGATGTGACACGCGGGCAGCTCGTGCCTTACACCATCATCGTCACCAACGTGCTCAGCGGACCTGTTCAGGGCGTGGCACTTGCGGATAGCTTCCCCGCGGGGTTCCGCTACGTCAAAGGTTCGGCGCGCCTCGACGACCGGCCGGCGGAACCTACCCTAGCCGAGTTCCAGCTCACCTGGAGCAATCTCAGCTTCGCGGGCGGCCAGCAACACACCATCTTGCTGCTCCTGGCGGTGGGCGCGGGCGTGGGCGAAGGCCAGTTCGTGAACCGCGCCCAGGCCTTCTCCCAAGTCATCGGCCCTCCAGTAAACCAGGCACAGCCAAGCGTTGCGGCCGCGCGCACCGCGGTGAATCGCGCCCAAGCTCCGGCCGTAACCCTGGGTAGTCCGGTGTCGTCTCAGGCCAGCGCCACGGTCGTCGTGGTGCCGGATATTACGTTCGACTGCACCGACATCATCGGCAAGGTTTTCGTCGATGTGAACGGTAGTGGCCACCAGGACCCGGGCGAGAGCGGTATCCCGGGCGTGCGGATCGTGACCACACGGGGTCTCGCTGCCATCACGGACGAGTTCGGGCGATTCCACATCACGTGTGCGATCACGCCGCTCGAGGGCCGCGGCAGCAACTTCGCGCTCAAGCTCGACGACCGTACGCTGCCGAGCGGTTATCGACTGACTACACCGCAGGTGGTGGTGGAACGCGCCACGCGCGGCAAGGCGTTGCGCTTCGAGTTCGGCGCCTCGATCCATCGCGTCGTCAGTCTGGATCTGTCGGATGCAGTGTTCGAGCCGGGAACCGCCGACATGCGCCTGCAATGGCGCCCGAGACTGGACCTGCTGCTCGCGGAGCTGCGCAAGTCGCGATCGATCCTGCGTCTGTCCTATCTCGCGGACGTCGAGGACAAGCCACTGGCCGACCGCCGCCTTGAATCAGTGGATCACACGATCAGCGACGCCTGGCGTGCGATGAACTGTTGCTATGAGCTCACGATCGAGCGCGAGGTCTTCTGGCTGCGCGGCAGCCCACCCAAGAACCCCGTCGAGCGACTGCGAGGTGTCAAGTGAGCAGCACGCGCAAGCGCAGCTCCTGGCTCCTCACCTGTCTCGCGCTCCTTGCAGCGAGCGCACAGGCGCAGGCCGTGGATGAGACGCCGCTCGGCAGCCCCGTCGAGCGGCAATTGCCGACAGATCACCCGCCCGCGACGCCATGGGCGCGGGATCCCAAGCAGATCACAACGGAGGCGGGCGACCGGCTCGAGAAGCGCAAGCTGCTGAGCGAGAGCTTCGAGACCGTGAAGCTCAAGAACGTCATTCCGCCGATTCACTTCGAGTCCGGGGTGGCGAAGATTCCCGACAACTATGTGGAGGCGCTGCGCAAAGCCCTCGACGGCTTGCGCGATCGCCGCAACGTGCGCCTGCATCTGGTCGGTCATGCAGACAATCAGCCGCTATCGCCGGCGCTCGCCAGAACCTTCGGGGACAACACCGGACTGTCGCGCGAGCGCGCGGGCGAGGTGGCCGAATACCTCAAGCGGGCACTGCAACTGAAGCCGGAGGCCATCGCCTACGAGTGGGCCGGCGATACGCACCCCATTGCCTCGAACGACACCGCGGAGGGCCGGGCGCTCAATCGCCGCGTGGAGGTGGAAGTCTGGTACGACCAGCCGAAGGCGCGCGAAGGGGACGATGAGGTGCTCGTGCAACAGGCGATCAAGCAGGTCAAGGTCTGCCGGGTGCAGACGCTGTGCAAACTGCGCTTCATAGAAGGCGCGGCGCGGCGGGCGCGCGTGACCAATGTCGTTCCGCCGCTGCACTACGGTGAGGACGCCGTGCAGGTCCCGCCGGAGTTCGTCGAGCAGGTCAGAAAGGCGTTGAACAACCTACAGGACAAGGCGAACGTGGTGGTCAAGTTCATCGGCTACACGGACGAGGTAGCACTGACGGGGCGCGATGAGCGCATTTACGGCAATCTCGTCGCGCTCTCGAAGGCGCGCGCGCACCGCGTGGCGCTCACCGTGCAGGAAGCGCTGAAGCTCCCAGGCACCGCGGTCATGAGCGACGGCCGGGGTGCCGCGACGCCGCTCGCCGCGAACGACACCCCTCTGGGACGCGCTCAGAACCGCCGCGTCGAAGTGCAGTTCTGGTACGACGACCCCCTGCAGGAGCTGCCCGACGAGCCGCAGGTCTGTCCGAATCCAGGCACCGAAGTGGTCACCAGGGTCTATGAACCCGCGGAGGGCAGCATTGCACCTCTGCAGCTAACGAACGGGCGCGCGATCATTCCGGCCGGCTACACCGAGAGCTTGCAGCGCGCGATGGCGGATGTGCAGGACAAGTCCCACGTGCGGCTGCGCTTCATCGGATATACAGGCAATGAGCGGCTCGACCGGCGCACCGCGGCGGTGTATGGCGATGACGTCGGACTCTCCGCCGCCCGGGCTCGCCGAGCGATGGAGCTCGTCGCGCAGGAGATGCATTTGTCCGCCTCTCAAATCGAGCACGAAGGCCGAGGCTTCGTGCAGTCAAGCGACGTGGTCAATGTGGGCTTCACGCAGGGAGAGTCCTCGTACGTCGTGGTCCAGGTCGTGTACGACGAGCCGGCCGTACTCGATGACTACGAAGGCGTGAACATCACGCGCCTGACACACGAACTCACACCGCAGATCCCCTTCGGCGTCAATACGATGCACATCACCGTGGACGGTGTACCGATCGACGATCCAGGCAGGAGCTCCGCTGACGTACAGCGCTGCACGGACGTCGCGATGAACAAAGCGAGCATTCGGTTCCAGTTCGACAATCTCAAGGCGCGGCGCCGCTTAAGCGTCGCGGTCGCCCCGAGCGTCGTCCTGTTTCACAAGGCCCTGGACAAGAGTCTGTTTGCGGCGCCGGTGCGTTTTCAGATGTACACCAACTACGGGGCCTTCATCGCGCACGCGGAAGTGCGGATATTCGAGGCGGGGCGCTCTCCAGAGAGCTCGCCCCTCGCTGTCGTCGCGATCGAACCGAACGGCTCCGCCGAGTGGCAGCCGAGCGCGCGGCGGCTCTCGGCTGCGGGGCGGGAGCTATGGTATCTGGTCCGCGCCTATGACAAGGATGGCAAATTCGACGACACCAAGCCGCTATCGCTGTGGCTGGTTCACGATGGTTCCCGGGCTACTGCGGATCAGGTGGCCGCAGCGAACGCAAGGCACGAGCAGGGGACGGGCTCCGGCGCAACGACACCGGCTGAGAATAGCGCCAAAGATCCGGCGGCGGCGGGCGGGACCGACGCCGCGCCGGGCGCGACCGCGACGACCACTTCCGCCGAGGCGAGCGACCCATTGCCCGGGCTGACGGATTTGTTAGCCGCTGCCGCTGACCTACCCGGCGATACGCCCGACCCCGAGCCGACTGCAGACCCAGCGCCGCAAATTGCGGTAGTCCAGTGGAAGCCGGAGCTGCTTGCCGCGTACGGTGAGAGCACGCTCTCGAAACATAACATCCAGGTGAGCGGCGGCACGGTCACCGTGCGCGGCGGCGGCATTCCGTCCGGGCACATGGTATGGGTGGCAGGCCACCAGGTACCGGTCGACGCGAAAGGCAACTTCATCGCCGAGGAGGTCCTGCCCACCGGCGCGCACACAGTCGAGGTGGCGGTGCTCGATGAGGACGGCAATGGCACGCTCTATCTGCGCGACCTGGATTTCAAGCCGAACGATCGCTTCTTCGTGGGCATGGCGGATCTCACGGTCTCGAAGAGTCACACGAGCACGAACGAGCAGGAGATGCAGGGTACCAACGCACCGTACGACTACGATGCACGGGTCGCCGGCAGCTTGTCGTTCTTTGGCACGCAGAAGTTCAGCGGCGATTGGCGTGTGACGGCGAGCGCGGACACCCGCGAGGAACCGGTCAAGGATTTGTTCAGTAACTTCCTGAACAAGGTGCCCGACTCGCTGTTCCGGCGCATCGATCCCAATTATTACTACCCAACATACGGCGATGACAGCACCGTCCAGGAACTCGCGCCGACACTCGGCAAATTCTATGTGAAGGTCGAGCACCACGACGACTACGGATTGTGGGGCAACTTCAGGCTCAACTACTTCGATAACGAACTCACACAGGTCGATCGCGGGCTTTACGGGGCAAATCTTCACTGGGTCTCAGACGCTGTGACGAGCTTCGGTGCGAAGCGCATCGCTCTCGATGGGTTTGCCGCCCAGCCCGGCACGATCGCGGGTCGCGACGAGTTCCAGGGAACAGGTGGCTCCCTGTACTTCCTGCACGAGCAGGACATCCTCACCGGCTCGGAACAGGTGCGCATCGAGCTGCGCGACAAGGACTCCGGGCTCGCGACCGGAACCGTGAACCTGCAGCCCAATGTCGATTACGAGATCGATTATCTGCAGGGCCGGATCGTCCTGGCCGAGCCGCTCTCGTCGACCGCGGCGGATAACCTCCTGGTTCGCACCAGCGGGCTCAGCGGACAGCTGGCGTACCTGGTGGTCCGCTACGAATACACGCCGGGCTTTGAGAACATCCACACCTGGACGACGGGCGGACAGGCCGATGTGTGGCTCAACAACTACGTCCGGCTCGGTGTCACCGCCAGCTCCAACGACTCCGGCACCGAGGGCAACAGCCTCCGCGGTGCGGATCTGACACTGCGGAAGAGCGCCGACTCCTGGGTGAAGCTGCAGACCGGGAGGAGTGATGGACTCGATTCCTCGTCGTTCTATTCTACCGACGGTGGCTTCGGCTTCACGAACTACAACACGAACGCGTTCACAAACGCGAGCGCGGAAGCCTACCGTGCGGATGTCAGTCTCGGCCTGGGTGATTTTCTATCCGGAAGCAAAGGTCGCCTGACCTACTATACCCAGCACCTCGACGCCGGCTATTCCGCGCCCGGATTCGACTCGCTAACCGCCACCGACTACTACGGCGGCACTTTGAAGCTACCGATCGGCGACAGCTGGAGCGTGAACGCCAAGGCGGATCGCAGGTCACAGGATCAGGGCCTCACGACTCAGGCCGAGGAGCTCGACGTTGCCTACAAAATCAGCAAGAACTGGAGCGTGAGCACCGGAGTTCGGCATGACGACCGGCAGGACAACTCTCTGCTCGTCCCTGCGACACAGCAGCAAGGCGAGCGAAGCGATGTGGTGGCGCAGCTGGGATACGACTCGTTGAGCACCTGGCGCGCGTACACCTTCGCGCAGGACACAGTCTCGAAGAGCGGGGACCGGGAAGACAACTCACGTGTTGGTATCGGTGGGTCGTATCGCGTCACGAATGCGCTACAACTGCAGGCGGAAGCGTCCGAGGGCAGTCTCGGGGCAGGCGGCAAGCTCGGCACCAACTATGTCGTCTCGAATCACACGACGCTTTACCTCAACTACTCGCTGGAAAACGAACTCGCCGACACCGGCGTGTTCCAGCGTCAGGGCACGCTCGTCTCGGGAATGAAAGAGCGCCTGTCGGACAGCAGTACCGTCTATGTGGAAGAGCGTTACCAGAACATCGACTCGGCGTCGGGGCTCACGCACGCGACGGGCGTGACACTCACCCCCAATAGTCACTGGAACTTCGGCGTCAACGCGGAGATGGGTACGCTCGTCGACAGTCAGACCGACGCCGAGACGAAGCGCAAAGCGGCCGGCTTCCGCATCGGCTACAGCCAGGACAAGATCCAGGCTTCGACCGGCGTCGAATTCCGGGACGATGATATGCAGCAACCCAGCACGACGACCTACACGAACCTGAGGACCTGGCTGTTCAGGAACAATTTCAAATTTCAGATCACTCCGGACTGGAGGCTGGTCGGCAAGTACGACCACTCGATGAGCAACGACTCACAGGGACAGTTCTAC
>DATMQL010000143.1:0-15169 GCA_035566815.1 Steroidobacteraceae bacterium
CGGCGACTTCGACATTACCAGGAACCTTCCGAGCCGGCGGCTGCCCTAGGAGCCTGTCTGACTAATGCTCGCCTACTGCGGCCGTCTACTGCGCGCGCTTCGCGCGCTCGCAGCCGGACCAGGGTGTGGCCTTGCGGCCGCACCCGTGCGACGCATGCGTCGCACCCCTTCATCGGCATCTTCTGCGATCGTTTCCCTTAAATAGGCACACGCTATTCGCGGGAAACGATCGCAGAAAGCTGCTCGATGAGGGTCGCCCTCGCTACGGCGATCATTGGTCAGACAGGCTCCTTAGGGGTACTCTGGAGCCGTTTGGACATTCGAGCAGACATCGCCATCGTCGGCGGCGGCATCATGGGCTCGGCGCTCGCCTATTGGCTGACGCGCCTGGAGCCTGGCGCCTCGGTCGTCGTCATTGAGCGCGATCCAACATACGCGACGGCCTCCTCAGCATTGTCGGCGGCCTCCATCCGCCAGCAGTTCACGACGGCGGTCAACATCCGGATCTCCCAGGCGAGCGTCGCATTCCTGCGGGCCGCCGGCGAGATCCTCGCGGTCGACGGCTCGCAGCCTGACATCGGCTTCACGGAAGCCGGCTATTTATATCTTGCCGGCGAATCGGGGGTGGAGTCGTTGCGCCAGGCGCATGCCATCCAGACTCAACATGGGGCGGAGGTCGCGCTGCTCAGCGCGGCGCAACTGGCAGAGCGTTTCCCCTGGCTCGAAACGACGGACCTCGCCGGGGGTACGCTCGGCTTGCGCGGCGAAGGTTGGTTTGATGGTTACCTGCTCTTGACGGCCTTCGCGCGCAAGGCGCGTAGCCAGGGGGCGCGGTTCTTGCGCGGCGAGGTGGGAGAGATTGAGGTTAGAGACCGGCGTGTTACCTCGGTCGGGCTTGCCGACGGGTCGCGAATCGCCTGCGGCCACCTGGTTAATGCGGCCGGGCCCTGGGCGCGCTCCGTCGCGAAGCTCGCGGGTGTGGAGCTCCCGGTCTTCGCGCGCCGGCGAACGGTTTACGTCGTCGCCTGTCGAGAGGTGATGACGCCGTTCCCGCTGTTGATCGATACTTCCGGCTTCTGGATCCGGCCCGAGGGGCAGACCTTCATCGCGGGTCTGCCACCCGGCGAAGATCCGGACGACGTGCCACTGGAGCCCGAGTACGACCTCTTCGAGTCCGTGCTATGGCCCGCGCTCGCGGCGCGCATGCCCGCTTTCGAGGCGGCCAAGCTCGAGCGTGCCTGGGCCGGTTATTACGAGATGAACGTGTTCGATCACAATGGCATTGTGGGGCTGCATCCCGAGGTCGGAAATTTCGGCCTCATGAACGGATTTTCAGGCCATGGCATGCAGCAGGGCCCGGTCGTTGGGCGGGGCATGGCGGAGCTCATTCTCCGCGGTCGCTTTATCACCGTGGATCTGGGGGCGCTCGCCTATGAGCGGCTCCTCGAGGGGCGGCCGCTTCTCGAAATGAATGTAATCGGCTAGTAGCGACAGGCGATAATTCGTTACAGACCGAGCTGTGGCGCGCGCGCATCGAGATGATTTACCGTAGCGCCTGTTCCCCCAAGTCGGAACCCGACAAGCTTGGCAGACGTTACACTGCGGGTATCGCCCGAAAGAATGAAACGCTTTGATACGGCCTAGTTCGCGACCTACCACCGAGCGCGTCGCTTGCCCCGATTGCGGTCTCATGCAGATGCTGCCCATGCTCGGTCGCGGGCAGACCGCTATGTGTCGGCGTTGCGACAGCACGCTGGCGGGCCCGGCGACCGGACGTGTGGACGCGCCGCTGGCGCTGGCCGGCGCGGCGCTCGTGCTGTTACTGGCGGCACTGGTGTGGCCGCTCATGACGGTCTCGAGTCTTGGAGCAGCGCGCGAGAGCTGGCTCGACACCTGCGTGAGTGCGCTCTGGGGCCAGGGCTTCCTGTCGTTGGCTGTGCTGGTAGCCGCGTTCACCGTGGCGCTGCCCTGCATCTACCTGGCGTTACTGCTGTGGGTTCTGATTGCGCTGCGTTTCAACCTGGGTGGCCCGCTTGGTCGGCTGTTTCGCTGGGTGCAACACCTGCGCCCCTGGATGATGATCGAGGTGTACCTCGTCGGGTGCTTCGTCGCGTACAGCCGCATCAAGGTCGTCTCTACTATCGAGATCGGCCTCGGGGGCTGGTGCCTATTGGGAGCCTCGTTGTTGTTTTTGCTGGTCCTGACACAGTTGGATGCGCGGACGGTATGGGAAGCGCTGCCGGTCAACGCGGCTGTGGGAAAGGGCCAGGACACGATCGCCTGCACTGTTTGCGACCTGGTGGTCACCGGCACGGAGGAGGGTGGCGATTGCCCCCGTTGTGCTGCGACGCTTCATGTGCGTAAACCCGACGCGTTCAGACGGACCACGGCGCTCGTCATTACCGGCTTTCTGCTCTATGTGCCGGCTAATTTCATTCCGGTGCTCACCACGGTGCGCCTCGGTCGCGCGGATGAGAACACGATCCTGAGCGGCGTCATCGAGCTCGTCCACAACGATCTGTGGCCGCTCGCCATCATCGTGTTCTCGGCGAGTATCATTCTGCCGCTGCTGAAGCTTTGCGGGCTAACCTGGATGCTGATTGCCACACACCTGCGCTCCCGGCGCCTGCTGGTGGCGCGCACGCGGTTCTACCGGATGATCGATCTCGTCGGCCGATGGTCGAACATCGATGTGTTCGCCGTGTCGCTGTTGATCGCGGCCCTGCGTTTCGGGGCGTTGACCGAAGTGTATGCCGGGAGCGGGCTGGTGGCTTTTGCCGCCGTGGTGATCGTCACGATGGTCGCGACTAGCGTTTTCGATACCCGGCTCATGTGGGATGCGGTATGAACGAAGAGCGCGAACAGGAAGTTGCAGCGCGGGTGAAGGGGCGGCGTTGGTTCGCGTGGGTCTGGGCCGTCCCCGTCATCGCGACCGGCATCGTCATCTGGCTGGCATGGCGCTCGCTGGCGGATCGAGGCCCGATGATCACCATCGAATTCAAGGTCGCCGAAGGACTGCAGGCGGGGCAGACGAAGATCCAACACCGCGACGTGGATGTCGGGACCGTTGACTCCGTCGAGCTGACATCCGACCTGTCGCGAGTGCTCGTCCGCGCACGCATGACGCGCCAGGCGACGCCTTTCCTGAACGAAAATACCCGTTTCTACATCGTGGCGCCGCATGTGGGGGTGGGCGGAATCTCGGGGCTTTCCACCATCGTGTCGGGCTCCTACATCGAGATGTATCCGGGCCGCGATGGCACAGCACAGCGGAGCTTCGTTGCTCTCGATGAGCCGCCGATTCTGCCGCCGGACTCGCACGGGCGGTTCTTTACGTTGGAGTCGACCGATCTGGGCTCCCTGACGCGCGGTTCGCCTATCTCTTATCACGGCGTATCCGTGGGAGAGGTTGAGGGTTATCTGCTTGCGGACAACGGCAGTCACGTGACGGTGACGGCGTTCATCCGCTCTCCATGGGATAACCTCGTGCATCCGGAAACGCGGTTCTGGAATGCAGGCGGTGTCGATCTGTCTCTCGGAGTGCAGGGCGTACGAGTCAGGGCCAACTCATGGCAGCAGCTATTGTCGGGCGGCGTCGCATTCGAGACTTCCACCGAAGTTCTGGCAAAGCCGCCGAGTCCGGCCGACGCCGACTTCCCGTTATACGACAACAGAGAAAGCGCACTGCGTGCGCCTCGTGGACCTGAGATCGTTTATGTGGCGGCGTTCGAGGGGAATCAGCGCGGAGTCGCGCCCGGGATCTCGGTAGAGCTGCAGGGTAATGAGGTTGGCGAGGTGAAGGAGGCTCATCTGAAATACGACGAGCGTCACCACACCCTCGTGACGCAGGTGACCTTCTCCGTCGACCCGGGCCGGGTGATGATCGAGGGCCTGCCGAATCCGCCCGGTGTCGATTCACGCGAGGTCGTCGGGGGGTGGCTCAAGACACTGGTCACTCGTGGCATGCGGGCGCAAGTGGCCTCGGCAAGCTTCCTGACGGGGCAGAAGCTCATCGGGCTCGAGATAGCCCCGAATGCGCCGCCCGCGCGCATCGAGCAGGTTGGCAAGAATCTCGAGTTTCCCGCCACCTCTTCGGGCGATCTGACGGAGATCCTCCAGAGCGTGCGCGGCGTGTTGAAGAATCTGGATCGTGCGACTTCCGGGCCGCAGCTCGGGCATGCGCTGCAGTCGCTCGACCAGACGCTCACTCGCCTGGATAACATCACCCGCGACGTCGAGCCCGACATCAAGGGGCTCGTCAAGAGCCTGCGTGACACCGCCGATGCGGCCCAGGGGACGCTATCCGCCGTGCAGGCCATGATGGGCAGCAATTCCAACAATCCGGCGAACACGGACCTGCCGAAACTCATGCGGGAGCTGCAGGATGCCGCCCGCTCCGTGCGTGTGCTGGCCGATTACCTCGATCGCCACCCGGAGTCTCTGTTGCGCGGTCGCAAGGGGGAGAAAGAATGAGCGGGCAGGGCTTTGCGGGATCGATGCGGCTGGCGCGGCGCGTTCATGCGGCTGGGGTCGCCCCTGTGATTGCGGCGCTGGCGCTGGTGGGCGCCTGTTCCTCCGGCCCGCCGACTCACTTCTACACGCTCAGCGACACCGCTCCGGAGGCGACGCCGCCTGTCGGTGTTGGCTGGGTGCGTATCGTCAACCTCACGATTCCCGGGGAGATCGATCGTCCGGAGTTGGTTCGCCGCGTCGGGCCGAACCAGTTGAGTATCGCGGGGTTGGATCGCTGGGCCGCCCCGTTGGATGAGACGATCCGGCGTGCGTTGTCGGATGACATCGCGCGTCGGGTGCCCGCTCCCGTGCCGGGGCAACAGTATTCGGTGTCTGTGGAAATTCGCGAATTCTATGGCGATAGCAACTGCAACGTGAGCTTGCGTGCCAGCTGGACGGTGAAGCCGTCTCATCCGGAGAATGCAAGGTCCCCGAATGCGCCGCCGGTGAATCCGTTGCCGGTGAATGAAGAAATCCATGTGCCCTCGAGCGGGGCCTGTCCGGCCACGCTGGCGGCGACCATGAGTATTGCGCTTGGGCAGTTGAGTGACCGGATTATTGCGGGGGTCGCGCGCATGCCGGCGCCTGCTCCCGTGACGCCGCCCGCACAAGGGGCCGGACCGGCGGGGCACTAGGCGCTCCGTCGTTTGGGGGATCGCCACGTCCCGTCCACGCGGCTAGGATTGACGCAATCCTCAGGAGATACACGTGGACTACAAACACCTCGGCGGGTCTGGTTTGAAGGTGCCGGTATTGAGCTTCGGCACGGCCACGTTTGGCGGCGTGGGTGATTTCTTTAAAGCTTGGGGCGCCACCGACGTAGCCGAGGCGAAGCGCCTCATCGACATCTGCCTCGAGCAAGGCGTTAATTTCTTCGACACCGCCAATGTCTACTCGCGCGGCCGCTCGGAGGAGGTCCTGGGCGCCGCCCTGGCAGGACGCCGCGGTGATGTCCTCATCGGAACCAAGGCGACGTTTCCGATGACTGACAGCCCGAACGACATCGGGTCTTCGCGCTACTCGCTGATTCGTGCTTGCGAGGCGAGTCTGCGGCGGTTAGGTACGGACTACATCGATGTCTATTACATGCATGGCTTCGATGCGACGACCCCTGTTGAAGAGACACTGAGAGCGCTCGACGATCTCACCCGGAGCGGCAAAATCCGCTACATCGGCTGCTCGAACTTTTCGGGTTGGCATCTCATGAAGTCGCTCTCCGTTTCCGAGCGCTACGGCTGGTCGCGTTATGTGGCGAACCAGGCGCACTACTCGCTCGCCTCGCGCGAGTTCGAGTGGGAGCTCATGCCGCTTGCGCTCGACCAGAAGGTCGGGACCGTCGTCTGGAGTGCGCTGGCCGGCGGTGCGTTGAGCGGCAAGATGCGTCGTGGCCAGCCCGTCCCCGCCGACAGCCGCCTTTCGCAGGCGGATTTCCTGGCGGGTACCCGGTCCGACAAACTCTACGACACCCTCGACGTGATCGACCAGATCGCCGCTGAAACCGGGAAGACCGTGTCCCAGGTGGCCCTGCGCTGGGTTCTGCAGCGTCCTACGATCGTCAGCATCGTGGTGGGGGCCAGGAATGAGGCGCAATTGAAAGAGAACCTGGGGGCGGTGGGGTGGTCGCTGGACGCGGGGCAGATGGAGCGGCTGGATGCGGCCAGCGAAGTGCAGCCGATCTATCCCTATTGGCACCAACGGACCTTCGCCGCCATCAACCCGCCGCCGGTGCCCGTCGCCGCCAGGAAAAAGTAAGGAAAGCGTACGCTTCGCATCCCACCGGCGCCGCACTCGACCGGCTGCGGCTTTTAACTTTGGTTACGGTTACGATAGGCGTCGACCAGCCTAGGGCACACCTGCCCGCGAAAGGGGAGGCCAATGCTTACGCGTACGACAAAGCGCTACGTCATAGCGCTCTCCATCGTGGTTTTCCTCGTTGCGTTGTATACCGTGGCGGGGTTTTGGGCGGTTCCGCATTTTCTGCGCTCGGGTCTGACGGATTTTGTCAGCACGCACTACAAGCGCAAACTTTCTCTGGGTGAGATCCGCTTCAATCCGTACACGTTCACGCTCGATGTCGCCGACCTGTCACTCCCCGACAGTGACGGCGAGCCGATGCTGGCGTTCGGCCGACTGCACGTCGACCTGGAGATCATCAGCCTGTGGCGACTCGGGCCCAGCTTTCACGAGATCGTGCTGGAGCGGCCGTTGGTCCGTACGGTGGTCCGGCACGACGGAAGCCTGAATCTCGCCGACCTGGGCAAGGGATTCGCCAGCGCGCCTGCCGCGACTCCGCCACCAAAACCGTCGGAACCGATGCGGCTGTTCATCGATCGGCTCGCGGTGATCGCCGGTGGCGGGACTTTCGAGGATTTGAGCCACGCGACGCCCTTTCGAGCGGAGTTCAAGCCCATAGCATTCGAGTTGCGCAAATTCAGTACGCGCGCGAAGGCTAACTCAGTGGACAGCAACGAGTACTCACTGACCGCCGCCTCGCCCGAGGGCGAGCGACTCGATTGGAGCGGCGTGTTTCTCCTCGAGCCGTTATCTTCGCACGGCACGTTTGCGATTTCCGACCTGCACGTGAGCACGATCTGGAGTTATCTCCAGGAGCCGCTGCCCATGGAGATTCGCTCCGGCACCATCGCCGTCAAAGGCGAATATAACTTCGACATTGCCGGCGACGCGCCTGCCATCAAGGTCGACGTCCACGACACGACGGTTTCGGACCTGAAACTTCGCCCGCGGCAGGGGACGACAGACTATGTCGTGTTGGGCAAGCTCGACGTCCAGGAAACGAAGGTCGATTTGACCAAGCGGGCCGTGGAGATCGGGAAGGTGAGCCTCACCGGGGGTGAGGTGAATGCGTGGCTGAGCCCGCAGGGGCAGTTGAATCTGCTGGAGTTGACGACGCCGGCGGGGGCCGCGCCGACAGCCACGGGGGGCACAAGCGCGTCGGCAAGCACTGTGGCGCAGTCGCCAGGTGCACCGTCAGGGCCAAGTGCTGCTGCCCAGGCGTCGACCGCAACTCCTCCGCCCGCCACGCCGCCAAGCGCTGCGTCTCCGTCCGCCGCGCCCCCAGCCGCCACGCCGCCAGCTTGGGTCGTTACTGCGCCTGACATTACCGTCGACGGGTTCAAGGTCTCGGCGGAGGACCGTCAGGTTACGCCCGCCCTTGCGATGGTGCTCGATCCCATCAACATCCACGTCGCGGGATTCAACACGACGCCTGCGGCGCGCCTCGATGTCACCGCGCGAACGACTATCAACGGCAGTGGCACTCTCAACGCGACGGCGCAACTTTCCCCGGGCGGTGGCGACGTCACCGGGCACGTCGATCTTGCGCAGTTCGATCTCGCGATGCTTCAGCCGTTCATCGCGCAGCAGACGGCAATGACTCTGCAGTCAGGGCGGCTCGCTACCCAACTCGACATCAAGAAAGCCGCCGACGGCACACTGTCGGTCAAGGGCGATGCCGGTGTGGCCGGCCTGCGAACGGTGGACGAGTTGAAGCAGTCCTTTATCAAGTGGAAGGACCTGCGCGTCGCGGGCATTCAATACAACTCGCAGCCCGCGTCACTTCAGATCGCAAGCATTACCGCTCACGAGCCCTACGCGCGCGTAATTATTGCCCCGGATCGCACGGTCAATGTTCAGGTGGTATTGGCCGGCCCAAACAAAGGTGCCCCGAGCCTGGCAACCCAACTCGGTGAGGCCAACGCGAAGGCGGGCGGCGTGACCGTGGCCGGTGTAAAGGGTGGCTCACCAGCCGCCCAAGCGGCCGTTACGGATATAAAGGCTAAAGCCGCAGGTGCCACGGCCACCGCGGCGGACGCAAGTGGCAAAGCCGCCGATGCGACCGCCGCAGCTGCGAGCGCCAAAGCCGCCAATGCAACTACCGCAGCAGCGGACGCTAACGCCAAAGCCGCCAACGCAACCTCCGCCATACCGGCGGCCGCCGCGGATGCCAAGGCTAACCTCGCCAGCGCAGGAGCCTCCGCGACCGCCGCGGCAGCAGATGCCAATGCCAAACTTGCCAACGCGGCGGCGTCCGCATCTGCCGCGACAGCGGACGCTAATGCCAATGGTGGCAATACAAGCGCCGCCGTTAAGGGCTCACGGCGTTCACGCAAGTCACGAGCTTCCCCGGCCGGCGCAGCCGCTTCCGCATCCACACAGCCTGCCGCACCCGTCATGCCGATGGCCATCGGTACCGTGCGGGTCATCGACGGCTCAGTGAACTACGCTGACTTCTGGATCAAACCGAACTTCGCGGTGGGCATCCAGTCATTGAACGGCAGTATCGACGGGCTATCCTCCGATCCGAAGTCGCGCGCAAAAGTGAAGCTCGCCGGCAAAGTGGATCGCTATGCGCCGGTGAGCATCAACGGCGAGTTGAACCTCCTGGCGGCGACGGTGTATTCAGACATCAAAATGAGCTTCAAGGGGCTGGAGCTCACCACCATGACGCCGTATTCGGGGCATTTCGCCGGCTATAAGATCGACAAAGGTAAACTGTCCGTCGATCTCTCCTACAAGGTCGATCAGCGCAAACTGGATGCCGAGCAGCATTTTGTCATTGACCAGCTGCAGCTGGGTGAAGCGGTGGATAGTCCTGATGCCGTGCACCTGCCGCTGAAACTGGCGGTTGCGCTTCTCAAGGATCGCAACGGCGTCATCGACCTGCCGTTGCCCATCACCGGCAGTCTCGACGACCCGCAATTCAAGGTGGGTCCCATCATCTGGCACGCGTTGATCAACCTGTTGGAGAAGGCGGTGACGGCGCCCTTCGCGGCCCTCGGACGCCTCTTCGGCGGGCATGGCGAGGATATGAAGTTCATCGACTTCACTGCCGGCAGCGCGGAGCTCGATGGCGCCTCCAAGGAGAAGCTGGAGTCCCTGACCAAGGCGCTCCAGGAGCACACCCAACTCCAACTCGATGTGCCGATCGCCTACTCGCAGGACATCGACGGACCGGTGCTTGCGAAGCAAAAGCTCAACCAGAAGCTCGCGGCTCGCGCGCACGGAGACAAGTCGAGCAAAAAACCGGTGGCACAGCCGGCGCCGGCAGCGGCTGCCGCTGCGCAGGCGACGAGTACCGACTCTTCACAGGCCGCGAGTCAACCGCCCGAGCCGCTCGACCCAGCGTTAGCCAACCCGCTCGAGCACTATCGCCTGTTGCTCGCGGAATATCAGGCCGAGCTGGGCAAAGACGCCGATCTCCCTGCAACCGCCGCGGCCATTCAAAACGCGAAGAATAAGAAAGACGCTCCACCCGTTGAGACCGCGATCCCCGAGCTGGAGGACGCCATCGCCGGCCAGATTGGCGTCTCCGACCTCGAGCTCCAGGCACTGGGAAAAAAGCGCACCCGGGCAATTCAGGATGTGCTGCTGGCAGAGGGCGGCATCGACGCCTCGCGCGTGTTCATCATCAACGCGCCGGCGAAGACGGATGACAGCGGCAAGGTGCGCGTGGAGATGGCGCTGAAGTAGCCGGCGGCAGTGGCGCGAACGGTCACACGCGGCTTCGAATGCTAACGCTCCTAGACCTGCACCACGTGCGACGACCTGAGTGGAACATTCGTGTCCGGCGCCACGACGGCCAACTCGTCCCGCACAACCCGCGGCAGCACGAGCTGCCCCGCGCGTGCCTCGCGAATTCGCCTTTCGATCTGTTCGCGGACCCCGGCCGATTGCATGCGCGGCAGAATGATGGAACAGATGTCGGTGACGCAGATGGAGGACAGCCCGTCAGATCCCGTGGCCAGTGCACGCATCTGCACCTTGAACGCTTCAGAGCACAAGCCAAACACCAGGTCCGGTAACAGGCTCTCCTGTCCCGGGATCAACTCGAAGTGGGTGCAGCCCGTCGTGACAATGAGGCGGCCATCCTGCGCCTCATCACCCGCAATCATCCATTTCCCCGCACTCGACCAGATGTTGGCAATGAAAATGTCACCCGGAGCGGCCAGGAGCCGGCCCCTGTCGGGGAGCTCCCACCCGAAGCACTCGTCGGCCACGTAGGCGCCGAAGGCCTCGTAGATTTTCTCGATCTCGACGTACCGATACGAGGTCTCGGGCTTTTTCCGCAAAGAGCGCGTCACCGGGCGGATCACATGTCCTATTTCGAGGTGCGCGACGCCACGGATCGACCTCAACACCTCGAGATGTTTGCGGCACCACCTTTTGGGGTCCAGGCACAGGTCCGGGTGGGCTGTGATGGTTGACGCCATCACGCTCCAGCCTTCCGTGTCACGAGCATTCCGCTCGCCTTGCGCCATCCAGGGAAACGCATCGACCACTGCAGAGGTGAGAGCGTCGAGCCGCGCGACTTCGAAGTCGGTATCCGGAATTCTCGCGCCGGAGGCGTCGAGAAGTTCCGCCCCATCGCGCGGATCCCGCTTGAAGATCCGGTTCGCGTGTTTGCTTTGCAGGTCCCAGCCTACCTTCTCCACGAGATTGAAGTGAATCGGGTGATCCGCCATGCCTGACAGATCGGATAGAGGCTCGAGGCGGCGCTCCAGGATCAAGGCCGATGCCGAGACGTCCGCTCCCGACTTCTTGAAAGTGAAGCGCGGAAAGCCGATGACGGCGGCGACACGGGCGTTGCGCACCAGCCAGCGGCGAAATTCCAGGTAACGCTCGCTGCGATTTCCGAGGTAACCGTTGGGGACCAGAATTCCAACGCGACCGCCGGGCCGAACCGCCCGCAGGCAACTCTCCACGTACAGGAGTCCGGCTTCCTGCGCCTTGGGCATGAGCCCCAGGCCGGACTTTTTCGCGCTCACGAGATTGAAGCGCGCCAGCGCTTTCGCGCGCTTCTCCACAATCCGCGCTCCGAAAGGCGGGTTGCACAGCGCGATGTGATAGTGCCCTTCGTGGTCCAGCGGCTCGAGCAGCGTGTCGCGCGTCTCGATGTCCGCGAAACCGCGATCGCCATTCAATAACATGTTGAATATCGACAGGTGCACCGCGAGGGGCGCGATGTCATAGCCGTGCAGGTGGGCCGAGATATCCGCTCCGTGCCGCTCGGCGGCAACCTGTTTGGCGCCGACCAGGAAGTCGGCCGTGCCGCACGCCGGATCGACGACACGCTCGTCCTGTTGCGGATTGACGATCTCGACAATGAGCCGGATGACCTCGCAGGGCGTGAAATACTGGCCCAGATCCACCCGGTAGTGAAACCGGCCGAAATACATGAAGAGGTCCTGGATGACCTGGGGCAGTGCGCCCAGCAGCCGGATCCCGCACAGCGTCCGGGACGCCTCACGCAACACCGCCGCGGAGCAGCCGATAGTTCGCGGCGCCGCCTTGGCTAACATGCCATCGTAGAGCGCCAGGGCCGCATGCAGCCCCTCCGTGAAAATCCTTTCCACCGAATCGTCCCACGCCGGGTCCACGGCACTGAAGTCCTGGATGAGCATGTACCGTCCGCGGTTCTCCGGCGCCTGCGCATGGTCTTCGTCGTAGAGTTTAACCAACACCAGCTTCAGAAGAATGGTGTGTCGATCCTCCCGGATGCTGCCCGCGCGATGCAGCAGGTCATCCAACTCACCGAACAACGGCAGGATGTCCGTGACCTGCTGCAGATCCTCATAGCGGAGTCGATTCGTCCCGGGTGGCAGGTCGGCCGAGGGGAGCGCCGTCACCGAGGCGCGACCGGCGCGCCGGGCCGCCTCCTTCCCCCGGCTTCTGAACAAAATGGCGGGCTCGCCGTTCTCCCAGTGGACGCCAATATCCTCGGTCGCGGATTCCATGCTCACGGTGCGATTGAAGCGGTTAGGTCAGAACGAGCGTGTGATAATGAGGACAACGGGACGACCGTAGATCTAAAGTCTGATGGATATATACCACAATGGCGAGCAAAGAAGACAGTTCTGAGTCTCCAATTCCAGGGTCCACCGATCGTAGACAGTTCCTACAAGGCACCGCGGCGGCATTGTCCGTTGCAACTCCGCTATCGTGGCTGGCCGGGAGTGAGGTGGCCGCCGCGCGCGCACCGCCTCCTACGCCGCGCACACCGTTCGACTACGCCCGGCTGAAGGGAATTGCTCACGCGCTTGCCGCGGCTCCGTATCAAGCGCCGACCGAGAAGCTTCCTCCGGCGGTCGAGCGTCTCGACTGGGATCATTGGCAGGCCATCCGTTTTCGCGATGACCGCTCACTCTGGGTCGGCGATGGCCTGCGTTTTCAGGTGCGCTTTTTCCATCTCGGTTTCCGGATCCGCAAGCCGGTGCGATTGTTTTCTGTGGACGGCGGCTTTGCGCAGGAAATCCTCTACGACCCGGCGATGTTCGACTATGGCAGTAGCGGTCTGAAGGGGAATGAGGTCCCGAGCAACCTGGGCTTTGCAGGCTTCCGTCTGCTGTTCCATACCGACTGGATTCGGGACTTCGCCGCGTTTCAAGGCGCCTCTTATTTCCGCGCGGTCGATATCGACCGGCAGTACGGCATGTCGCAACGCGGGTTGGCCATCGATTGCGGCGCGTCGACTCCCGAGGAATTTCCAGATTTCATTGCGTACTACCTGGAGAAGCCCGCGAAGGACTCCAGTGTGCTCACGATTTACGGACTGCTCGACTCGCCAAGTGTGGCAGGCGCCTATCGGTTCGTGATCGACGCCAGCGAACCGCTCACCATGGACATAGACGCGGCTCTCTACCCGCGCAAGCCGATCGAGCGGCTGGGAATCGCCCCGTGCACCAGCATGTTCCTGGTCGGGAAGAACGACCGCCGCGTCGACAATGACTGGCGCCCGGAAATTCATGACTCGGATGGCTTGCAGATCTGGAGCGGCAGCGGTGAATGGATCTGGCGTCCCCTGATGAATCCGTCCGGCCTGCGCGTAAATTCATACACCGACGAGCGTCCCCGCGGCTTTGGTTTGATGCAGCGGGAGCGCCGCTTCGAGCAGTACCAGGATGATGGTGTGTTCTACGAGAAGCGCCCCGATGTCTGGGTCGAGCCCAAGGGAAGCTGGGGCAAGGGCGCCGTGATGTTGGTCGAGATTCCTACGGAGGACGAAACTTCGGACAACATGGTCGCGTTCTGGACTCCGGCCGACAAGCCCCAGAAAGGACAGGAGCTATTGTATGCCTATCGCTTGAACTGGTGCCGGGAGAACCCGGTCGTGGTGGATCTCGCGCGGGTGTATGCGACGCGGACCGGAATCGGCGGCATCATCGGCCGCAAGCGCACGTATTTCTCGTGGCGTTTCGTGGTGGACTTCGCGGGCGGCGAGTTGCCGGGACTCGGAGAGAATCTGAAGCTCGTCCCGGTCATTTCCGCCTCGCGTGGGCGCGTCGAAATCACTTCGGTGCGGCCGTTGCGCTCGATCAACGGCTATCGCGCGATGTTTGATCTGGCGCTCACGGACGAAAGCATGGAGCCCGTCAACCTGAGGCTGTTCCTGTCGGCGGATGGCCAGGCGCTGTCGGAGACCTGGCTCTACCAGTACACGCCGCCCTCGGCCGTGCTACGGAAGTTCTGACACGTACGGAAGTTCTCGGCCACAACCGGCATGCTTTTCGCGGGCACAAACCACGCTTTGTGCCCGCGTCCCGAGCCCCGCAAGTCGGCGCGCTCGCTGAAAGCGGCGCAGCCTGCGCGGCCCGGCCGACTTTCAGCCAATAGACTAGACTCCCCACCCCGGCATGACGTACGCATAGAACGTCACGATCAACCCAATCACACAAGCCAGCAGGATGCTGTGCTTGAGCGTGAACCGGAACAGCTTCGCCTCCTCCGACGCAGGCATTCCTGTGGCGGCGGCGGCGATGGAGATGCTCTGCAGGCTGATCATCTTGCCCATGACGCCGCCGCTCGAGTTCGCCGATGCCATGAGGGCGGGTGACAGGCCGAGTTTGTTGGCTGTGACCACCTGGAGATTGCCGAACAGCGCGTTGGCGGAGGTGTCGCTGCCGGTGAGGAACACACCCAGCCAGCCTAACAGGGGGCTGAAGAAGGGGAAAAACACGCCGGTCGCCGCGAAGGCCAGTCCCAGGGTGGCCGTCAGGCCCGAGTAGTTCATCAGGTAGGCCAGCGCCAGGACCGCCGCCATGGTCAGAATCGATTTCGACAGGTCGCGCGCGGTCTGGCCGATGGTGGCGAAAAAGCGCCCGACGGGAATGCGCAGCATGAGCCCCGTGCCGAGGCAGGCAAACAGTGCGCAAGTGCCGCCGGCCGACAGGATGTTGAAGTTGAACTTCGCGGCGTAGGGCGCCGCCTTCGCGACGACGGGTGGCAGGCGGCGGATCGCGCCGTCGAGGCCCGGCCATCCCAACACGAAGGTCGCCTTGTCGAGGATCGCCTTGACGGGTGTCGCGCCCCACAGCAACACGAAGATGACCAGCAGGATGTAAGGCGACCATGCTCGCAGCAACACACCGGCCGGCACGCCCGATTCGCCGCGGGCGGTCACATCATCACGCGGCTTCCAGACTCGCAACAGCAGCACCAGGCAGGTGAGCGAGGCGATGGACGCCAGGATGTCCGTCAGGTAGGGGCCGATATAGTTCGAAACCAGGAACTGCGTAAGCGCGAACGAGACGCCGCAGACGACGGTGGCGGGCCACACGGCGCGCACCCCTTTGACACCCGACATGACCAGGATCAGGTAGGTGGGGATGAACAAGGACAGGGGCGCGCAGATACGGCCGAC
>DATMQL010000144.1:0-16506 GCA_035566815.1 Steroidobacteraceae bacterium
TTATTGCCGTAGAAGCCGGACAACGGCCCGGTGGCGGAGCTGCGTGATCGCGCACCGGACGCGTTGAGGCCCAATGTTGGAAACTCGGCGGACACGTCCTGGCGCGCGACGGCACGCGCCTGGACGAAGCGGGCAACGGCAGCCTGGAGGTCAGGGTTGGCGGTGTTGAGCTGGGTCTCCAGCTCATTCAACTTCGGGTCGGTGAAGACTTCCCACCATGGGCCTCGCTGCTGCGCGTCGGCGGGCTGCGCCGGCATCCAATCACCGGCCTCCTTGAACTGGGCAACCTCCTCGGTCGCCGGCGGCTTGTAAGCAGGCGCCAGCGTACAGGCGCCGAGCAGGCTCGCGCCTACCCCCGCAACAACCGCTGCTGAAAGAGCGCTCCGATTCACGATTGCGCGACCCGGTCGGCTTTCGCCGGAGCTGCCACGTGGACGGGGACGCCGTCCGTCAGCGAATCGGGCGGGGACAGGATGACGTTGTCGTCCGCATTGAGTCCGTGAACGATCTCGACGTCAGAGCCGTAGTCGCGGCCGACTTCCACGGCCTTCAACACCACATGATTGTTCGCGTCCACGGTACCAACATGCAGCCCATCGCTCCGGAACAGCAAAACGTTCGCCGGCAGCTTGAACGAAGCACCACCTGCCCCCGGAGGCAGCTTGAAATGCACCTCGACATAGGCACCCGGCAGCAGCTCGCCATTCTTGTTGTCAATGACGAGCTGCGCGAGCAACGTGCGGGTCGATGCATCGATGGCACTCGAAGTGCTGTCGAGCGTGGCGGTATAGGTTTTGCCCGGACGGTCCGGGAAGGCCAGATCGGCCTTCAGGCCCGGCTTCATGCTGGCGGCATACGTCTGCGGCACGGTTACGTACAGGCGCAACCGGTGCATATCAGCAATCCGGAACAACGCTGGACCGGTGTTCTCGCCGGCGGCAATGAGCTGGCCGATGTCGGTGTTCCTGGCGGTCACGACACCGTCGAAGGGCGCGACGATCTTCTCGAAGCCCGAAAGCTCCTTGAGTCTCTGCACGTTCGCGTGCGCGGACTGCATCTGCGCATCACCCGACGCCGCTGACGCAATCTTCTCGTCGGCCTCCTGCTTGGACACGGAGTCGGAAGCCCGCAGATCGCGCCAGCGTTGCGCGGTCAGGTCTGCGATCTTCTGGTTGGCTTCCGCGGTGGCGAGGTCCGCCTGCGCCTGGCGCAGCTGCTGATCGATTTCGGGCGATTCGATCTCACCCAGTAATTGCCCGGCCTTGACCGGAGTGCCGATGTCGACCAGCCAGCGCTTCAGGTAGCCGCTGGTGCGCGCGTAAATCGGCGCCTCGTAGTTCGCCTGGATGTTACCCGGGAGCACGAGCTCGGACAGATCCGACTGTGCGCCAGGCTTCGTCGTTGCGACGGTGACCACCGCCTGCGCCTCGGTGACTTCTTTGAGCTTCGCCGCCGCGAAATGCGCGGAGACGCCGGCCCAGAGGATGATGATGAGAGCCGCAACACCCACGAACAGGGCCGCCCGACGCAAGCCCCGCGCGCTGTGTTTCGTGCCGGGGGGCGCCACCGCGCCCTCCGCTCCCAGTTCGTTCGACCGTATCAGTTGGTCCATGATCGTCTCAGTTTGTTCGTTGGCAGTTAGTAGTTACGACTCACCGGTGGCGCGGCGATCAGGTCGCCACGCTCGGGGCCAGAGATTGCCGGGATGATGGCTTGGCGCCGCGCCGCCCATGGATCGCAGCGAACACGGTGGGCACGAAGACCAGCGTCGCGACCGTCGCGAACAACAGGCCGCCGATCACAGCACGGCCGAGCGGCGCGTTCTGCTCGCCACCGTCACCTAGGCCGATGGACATCGGCAACATACCGATGACCATCGCCAGCGCGGTCATCAACACCGGCCGGAAGCGGGTGAAGCCGGCATCGTGAGCCGCCTGCAGCGGCGTGGCGCCCTGATCGAGGCGGTCACGAGCAAAACTCACCACCAGGATACTGTTGGCGGTCGCGACACCCATACACATGATGGCGCCGGTCAGAGCAGGGACGCTCAGCGTGGTATGCGTGATCAACAGGATCCAGGCGATGCCGGCCACGGCGGCGGGGAGTGCCGTGATGATGATGAAGGCATCGGTCCAGGACTGGAAGTTGATCACGATGAGCAGATACACCAGCACGATCGCGCCGATGAAACCGATCGCCAGCCCGGTGTACGACGCCGTCATGGTCTGCACCTGGCCCCTCACGGTGATGTGCGTGCCCTTGGGCAGCTTGCCGTCGAATTTGGCGATCGCCGCGTTGATGTCGTCGTTGATCGCGCCAAGGTCGCGATCCTGCGCGGCACCGTAGATATCGATGATGTTCTGCGTGTCCCGGTGGAAGATCACGGCGGGGCCCATGCCCCGGGTAATCGTCGCCAGGCCGCCGAGAATCTGCTGTTGGTTCGTGGCGGTGGTCACGGGCAGGTTCTGCAGGTCCTCCAGCGAGGTCATGCGGTACTGCGGCGCCTGCGAGACCAGCGGGTACTGCAACCCCGTGTCGAAGTTCAACCAGAAGGTCGGTGCGATCTGCCCACTACCCGACAGCGTCAACAGCAGGTTGTTGGCGATGTCATGCTGACTGATGCCGAGCTGCTGGGCGCGGCTGCGATCGGTTACAACGCGCAGCTCCGGCTGATTGAAGACTTCACCGAGGCGCAGGTCTACGAGTCCGGGCACGTGGCGCAGCGTGGCCAGCAACCCGTTGGCGATGTCGCGATTTAGCGGGCTGGCGCCGGAGACCTGGATGTCGATGGGCGCCGGTACACCGAAATTCAGAATCTGACTGACGATATCGGCCGGCAGGAAGCCGAACACGGTGCCGGGAAACTCGTGGGGCAGCCGTTGCCGCAGGGTACGGATGTAGTCCGCCGTGGGCGCGTGGTCCGGCTTCAGGGAGATGAGGATGTCAGCATCGCTGCTGCCGATGGTGCCGGAGTTACCGTAGGTGAGATTGATGCCCGAGACCGGCAGGCCGATGTTGTCGACCATGCTGTCGATCTGACTCGGCGGGATCACCTCGCGCATCGCGGCCTCGATGTGATCGACGAGCGCCGCGGTGTCTTCCACGCGCAGGCCTGTCTGGCCACGGATGTGCAACTTGATCTGGCCGGCATCGACCTCGGGAAAGAAGTTCTTGCCCAGGAACGGATAGATCAGCATCGAGGCGGCGGCGAAACCCAGGAACACCGCGATGAAGGCGCTGCGGTGCTCGAGCACGGTCGACAGGAAGCCCTGGTAGTTGTCGCGCACTCGCTCGAAAACCGCTTCGAATCCGCGCTGGAAGCGCTGCAGGAAGTTAGGATTGCGGGCCGCCTCATGCTCCACCGCCGCAGTCCGCAGCCAGTACTTCGCCAGGGTCGGCACCAACGTACGCGACAGGACATAGGAGGTCAGCATCGCGAACACGACGGCTTCGGCCAGCGGCACGAACAGATAACGCGCCACACCCGAGAGCAGGAACATCGGCACGAACACGATACAGATGGAGAGCGTCGAGACGAGCGCCGGAATCGTGATCTCGAACGAGCCCTTCAGAATCGCAGGCTCGACGTCCATCCCGTCCTCGAGATGGCGGTTGATGTTCTCGATGGTGACCGTCGCATCATCGACCAGAATACCGACGGCGAGCGCGAGACCGCCGAGGGTCATGAGGTTGATCGTCTCGCCCAGCGCATCGAGGATGATGAGCGACGTGATGATGGACAGCGGAATCGAGATGGCAATGATCAACGTGCTGCGCCAGCTACCCAGGAACAGGAGCACCATGAGAGCTGTCAGCGAGGCGGCGATGATGGCTTCGGTCACGACACCCTTCACGGCCGCGCGCACGAACACCGATTGGTCGCCCGTCGTGGCTATCGAAGCGCCATCCGGAAGCACCTCGCGCACACGGGGCAGGCGAGCCTGGATCTCGTTGACGATGTTGAGCGTAGAGGCCGCGCCGGTCTTCTGAATCGACATGAGGACGGCGCGCCGGCCGTTCACGCGGACGATGTTCGTCTGCGGCGGGTGGCCGTCGTGGACGAATGCAACATCACGGATATAGGTCACGTTGCCCCCGATCCGGCCACGGATCGGCAGGTCGTTGATCTGGTCGACCTTGAGGGGACTGGAGTTCAGCTTGACGTTGTATTCGGTGTCACCGATCTTCTGCGTGCCGGCCGGCACGATCAGGTTCTGATTGGTTATCGCGTTATTGACGTCGTTCGCGGTGAGACCCTGCGCGCGCAGCGCGTCGGGCTTGAGGTCGATCTGTACCTGGCGGGTCGCGCCACCGAAGGGGTAAGGGACCGCGGCGCCATAGATGGTCGCGACCTGGGCGCGGATCGTCTGGTTGCCGAAGTCGAACAGCTGTGCCTCGGTGAGCTTGTTGCTCGACATGGCGAGCTGGATGATCGGAACCGTCGCGGCGTTGTATTTGAGAATGAGCGGCGGCTGAATACCGGGCGGCATGTTCTTCAGCGACTGCTGTCCGAACGCCGTCACCTGCGCCATCGCGAGATTGATGTCGACACCGGGCTGGAAGAACAGCTTGATGACCGACACGCCCGGATACGTCGTCGACTCGACATGCTCGATGTCGTTGATGATCGTCGTGGCGTAGCGCTCGATCTGTGCCGTGATGCGTCCCGCCATCTCGTCCGGCGGCATTCCGGTGTACTGGAACGTCACCGCAATGATCGGGATTTTGATGTCGGGGAAAATGTCGGTCGCCATCCCGGGGCGCAAGGGAGTGCCCAGGATGGTCAGCGCACCGATCAACGGCAGGAGGAGAGCGAGAACGATGAAGGTATAGGGGCGCTTTAGCGCCACCTCGACGATCCACATGGCCGAACCTTTGATCGGGAGAAAAACAGGGGGGAGCTACAGTGCGTGCCCTCCCCGAGCCGATATAGTCTCGATTATCGATAATCCAAGTTGCATGACAAGTTAATGTTCTTTTATGCCGTGCCGCATAAAGCCTAAGTCGTTGAGATGAAAGCAGTTTGTGCCCCGAATCGGGGCCTGTCTTGTAAGGACCGACTCAACGCGGAAAAGAAGTGCTTTGGGGGTGCCGGCAGACTATGTCAAAGCCCCCGGCGCTGGGTTGCTTTGGGCCGGGTCGACTGGCATCCAGCCGTTGCGGGCAAGCCGTCTCAGACGGTCGCCGTCTTCCCCGCGCTCACGGCCAGTCGGACACGCTCACGGTTTTCCGTGCAGCGACGACGCCCCACCAGTGAAAAGCCCACCCCGGGATCGCAGATGCTGGCCACGAGGACGTCGTGCTGGCGGAAACGTACGGCCACGATCTCGCCTTCGGTAAGGACGGATCCTTGGGTCCGCGCTTCGAGGCAGCGCCCCGGCTCGTTCGCGGTTACGTGCCAACCCGACGTTAGCGCCAAACGTCCGACGGCCTCGAAATTCTCTTCCGGATCGGCATGCGTCGGTACCACGATGTACCGCAGCTCACGAAGTTGCACGCGCAGAATCGCCGCACCAAGGCCACCGGAAATCAGCAGCCCGAAAATACCCGCTGCGGTGATCGCGATCGCGTCCCGCATAGTCTCGAGGAAGGCGGACGTGATGATGAGCGCCACGCACAAGGCAGACAGGTAGCCGCAAATCGCTACCGGGGCGAAATATTTCACCCGCTCGAAGCCCGCCAGTTGGAGTCGCTCTGCTTGCATGTGTGGTGAGTATATTAGGCGCCCGCTCGCCCCAAAACCGTGTCCCGCGTCATCCCGCATCTCAAAGCAGGAGCCGTCCTATTATGCCCGTCACGCCGGGCGACGCTTCGCCGCGTCGCAACATGCTGTTTGCCGTACTGCTGCTCCCCGTGTTGGGAGGCGACGTGTGGGGCGCCGTGCGGCGTCGGCCGCCGCGTCCGGAATCAACACCAGACCGCCACCCGCCCCCCTCACCCGCAGCAGTGCCGCAGTGCCTCGATAACGGCGTCAGGATGGTCACCCACCCAGTTTCGATCGAGCGGCTCCATCATTTGCGAGGCCATGACCCACTGCACGGCCATCGCCCTGTCGCCGCGATCGAGCGCGTCGTGAGCATTGACGATGCAATCGTGCTTGGACGCGGTGAGTCGCTGCACGTGCGCGAATGAGACGATCGTACCGTCGCTGAAGGAGAGTCCCACACCGAAGGACTCGAAGTACGCCGAGCACACCTTCGAGCGCTCGCATTTTTCGTAGTCACGCCAGGAAGCGCGGATTTCAGAGAGCGCCTTTTTCAAGTCTGCATCGGGTACGGGAGCGCTACTCGCGGCAGGGGTGGGACCCGCGAGCTGTGCGGCGCTCGGGGCACTTTGCGCCTGCACCATGGCGTTATCGCCCGCGATTGCAGGCGATAACGCTCCTGCAACAGCAAGCACTCCCGAAATCGCCAGCACGCGTAGTGAATCTCTCATCGCACTCCTCTACTCACGGCGCGGATATTACCTCAGCACGCGCGCGATCGAAAAAGGAGCGACGAAACGTCTGCCTCAGGCGACAGTCGAGCAACGCCGCCGGCAGCGGCAGCGCCGCGAACGACACGCCCTTGAAGTTGGTATCAGCGGGCGAACGCCCCGCTACTTGAAGACGACACTCACGCCAGCGAGCACGTCGAAGCCCGAACCCGGCTCGAAATAGCGACCGTTGCTGTCGTCGACAATCACCGAGCCGACGTAGTGACGGTTCAGGAGATTGTTGATGCGGACAAATCCATTGACGCGGTAGTGCTGCAATTCCACGCCGTAGCCCGTGTCCACGCCAAAAATCGTGTACGCGGGAGCAAACACATTATTTTGGTCGTTCGTCGCCACGGCACCTACGTACTGCGCGTTGGCGCTGGCGTGCAAGCCCAGGTCCTCACCCCAGCGTAGAGCCACATAGGCATCGTTCATCGGGACACCAGGCAGTCGGTTTCCCGCCGCAACCGGTGACGTCGGGCGCGCACAAGGAGCGGCGACGCACGTCAGATACGCGTCGACGTAGTTCGCTTCGATATAGGTGTAAGCGAGTTGCGCGTGCCACTGTGGCGCGAATCGGTAGTCGAGCGAGTATTCGGCGCCCTGGCGCCGGGTACGGTTGCTGTTCTGATAGGTCGAGCGGCCGCCGATGTTGGTGTCGACGACAATCTCGTCATGCGTGAGCGCATGAAAGATGTCCGCCGTAGCGTACAGATCCGGTGCCAGCTGCACCTTCACGCCCAGTTCCGTGCTGGTGTTCCGTGCCGGCAGCAACCCAAGGTTCAGGCCGCGGGCTCCATCAGGCCTATAAGCGAGCTCCGACCCCAGAGGCGTCTGAAAACCCTGTCCGTACGAGGCATACAGATGCAGCCACGTCAGCGCCTTGAAGGTCAGGCCCGCAACGGGTGAAGTGGAGGTATACGTCACCGAGTTAGGACCCGTGGCGGCGACGAGGTGATCGTCCGAGTGAAACTGCACATCGCTGTGCCGCACGCCCGCCATCAACGACCATTGGGGCGCGAAGTCCCACGTACCCTGCGCATATTCGTCGATGTCGTCGACGATGTCGTTCTCGTCGCGGCGTAACGCCCCCTGCACGCCCAGAATGTTGCCGAGGTAGTTGTTATAGCCACGACGGTGCTCGTTCTGGCGATCGTAGGCGGCGCCCATGACCCATGTAATGGGTTGGTCCGCAAGCAGCCCGTGCCACGACCAACGCGCGTCCGCCCCGCCGAAGTTGCGGTTGAGATCCACGACACCGCCGGAACTCCCGGAGGCAGCCTGCGCGCTCATCGGAATTGCCAGGAATTGCTCCACGATGCGGTGACCGAGATAACCCATCACACGCACCGACTGCGCGTCGCTGATATCGAGGTCGTAGATGAGACCACCCTGTTGCTGTTGGAGACTCTTGCGGGTCTTGAACTGGCCCGCGGCCGGGTCGGTCGACTCCGGATCGGCGGCGAACTCCGCTTTCGTGATCCCCAGCGGATCCATGGCGTCGGGGCGCTCGACGAGGTTACCTACGAAAGTCAGGTGGTTCGTGTCGTTGAGCGCGTAGCCCACCTTGGTGTTGAAGGAATCGCTCTTCGCGCTGCTGTGGCTGCGAAAGCCGTCGATGGAGAAATGCGTGAAATCGACGTTGTAGGCGAGCGGGCCTTCGGAGCCTGAAAAGTTGGCGCCCGCGCGCAGGGCTCCGAAGCTTCCGTAGACCACACCGGCGCGCAGCTGCGGCGGCCCGCTCCCGTCAGCCGTAAAAATCTGGATGACGCCGCCCGAAGAATTTCCATACAGCGCGGAGAACGGGCCCCGCAGAATCTCGACCCGCTCGGCGGAGTCGAGGTTGAATTGGGACACCTGCCCCTGCCCGTCCGGTCCGGTGCCCGGGATGCCGTCCTGATACACGCGCACGCCGCGAATGCCGAAGGTCGAATTGGCGCCAAAACCGCGGATCGAGATCTGCTGGTCTTGTGCATAGTTATTGCGATTGCGCGCCAGGAGGCCGGGCACGCTCGCGATGTCATCGGCGAGATTCACGCCGAGGGCGTCGGTGCGCAGTTGCGCCCCGGAAATGGTGCTGATGGCCGCGGGAATGTTGAAGGAAGGCATGGCCAAACGCGTGGCCGTCACCGTCACGACGTCCAGGGTGTCAGCCGAGCCGGTCGAATCGGCGCTCCCGGCACCGACATGCGCCGCCCCAGTGTTCGGATCGCCGTACTCCACAGGACCCTGCGCCACTGAGCCCTCCGGCGCCGCCACTCCCCGCACTGCGACCAAAGCCGCCGCCACACACACCACCCCTCTCAAGCGACTGGCAAACAAAGACATTCTGGCGACGACCCCGACATGTTCCTGACAACCACCCATAATCGGGAAAATAACGGTCGCCCGAAAGTCGCGACCCGAATTTAATGATTTTCGCTAGGCCCGGGACGCGGCTAGGAGCCTGTCTGACTAATGCTCGCCTACTGCGGCCGCCCTCGCTACGGCGATCATTAGTCAGACAGGCTCCTAAGCTGCTGCTACTCTCGACCCCATGCACCCGGAGGATCTGCCGGAAAAGCATGCGCTGATCGCCAGGGCGACGGGCGTTACCGCCAGGGGATGTGCGTGGACGGTGCTGACGGGTGATGTTGCTTCCGCCTTGCGCGAGATCGATACGGCGTCCGTCGACTGCGTTGTAACGAGTCCTCCGTACTACTGGCAGCGTGACTACGAAGTCAGTGGCCAGATCGGCCACGAGCGCACGATCGGCGGCTATGTCGCCGCGCTGGTGGGCGCCTTCGGCGAACTACGCCGTACCCTCAAGCCCGCCGGTACCTTCTTCCTGAATCTCGGCGACACCTATTACTCGGCGAAAGGCCGCCCGCACGGCAGGGACGACAAACATAACGGCCGGCAGATGATGCGCCGGCACCTGCGGGCCGTGGACGGTCCGGGGCTCGGTCTGCCGCGGAAATCTCTCATCGGCATACCTTGGCGCGTCGCCCTGGCCCTGCAGGACGACGGCTGGACCCTGCGAAGTTCGATCATCTGGCAACGCCCCGCATCGCTCCCGGAACCTACGGCACATGACCGACCCTGGCGGACTTTCGAGCACGTGTTCTTGTTCTCTAAGAGCCCGCGTTATTGGTTTCACCGGGCGGGGCTCGTCGGCGAAGAAGACGTCTGGAAAATCGTAGCCAGGCCCGACAATCCGGGCGCGCACTTCGCCCCGTATCCCATCGAGCTGGTGCAGCGCTGCCTGGATTGCGGTTGTCCGACCGGCGGGGTTGTCCTGGACCCCTTCGTCGGCTCGGGCACCACCATGATCGCCGCGCTCGCGCGTGGCTCCAGCGCGATTGGCGTGGACCTGAAGCCGGAGTACAGCGGCTACACCATGGACAGGATCAGCCGGAACCTCGGTGCCCTTGGCAATTGGGCCTAGGAGCCTGAGTCAGACAGGCTCCTAGGCCCCCGGTCGCGACGCGGCGGCTCGCAAGCGCGTCAAGCGACTCGAAGCCGCGGTCTAACACGGGATTCACAACTTCGCGACGAGCGCCACGAGTTGGTCGGCGCACTGGCCCCAACCGGCGTGAAAGCCCATTTTCTCGTGGGTTTCGCGGTCGGCCACGCTCCAATGGCGCACCCGCGCCGTGTATTTCGTTTTCCCTTCGTGCTTCTCGAAAGTCAGGATCACCGTCATGAACGGCTTCAGCGAGGGCTCCCAGGACTCGGTATACGCGTCGGTGAACACCAGCCGCTCGTTCTTCACGACCTCCAGGTAGATACCCCTGTTGGGAAACACCTGGCCGCCGGGACCCTTCATGACAATGAGATTTCCGCCGCCCGGCCGCACATCCAGCTCCGCGCGGGGCGTGGTCCAGGGTCGCGGCGCGAACCATTGCTTGAGGAGCTCGGGCTCGGTCCAGGCCCGATACACCTTCTCGGGCGGCGCATTGATGATGCGGGTGAGCGAAAGCTCGCGAGTCTCAGTCGTCACAGATTCGGCCGGGACGGACATCGGTGTTCTCCGGTTCTCGGGTTACCTGCCCCTAGGACGCGCAGGCGGGTCGCCGTTCGACACCCGGCTGAATCATTTTTGATACAATGCCGGCCTCCTCTGCGCTCACCCCCCCTTATTGGCAGCTACGTTGCGGCAACGCAAGCGTGGGCGGATGGGGGCGCCTAGCCCGGGGCGCGTTCCTCATCTGACTGGACTGAAATGCTCTCTACTTCCAATGTCGCGATTCAATTTGGTGCCAAGCCGCTCTTCGAACAGGTCACCGTCAAATTTGCCGATGGCAACCGCTACGGCCTGATCGGCGCCAACGGCTGTGGCAAATCAACCCTGATGAAGGTATTGGGGGGCGAGCTCGAGCAGAGCGTCGGCGATGTCATGCTCCAGCAGGGCCTGCGGCTCGGAAAGCTCAACCAGAACCAGTTCGGCTACGAGGACCAACGGGTCATCGATGTGGTCATGCAGGGTCACGTCGAGATGTGGCAGGCGATGCAGGAGCGCGATCGCATCTATGCGAACGCCGAGGCCACGGATGACGATTACATGAAGGCCGCGGAGCTCGAGGGAAAGTTCGCGGAGTACGGCGGCTACGACGCCGAAGCGCGGGCCGCGGCCATTCTCATCGGTGCCGGCCTGTCTGAATCACTCCACCACGGACCGATGCGCGAGGTGGCGCCGGGACTGAAGTTGCGTGTGTTGCTGGCGCAGGCGTTGTTCTCGAAGCCGGATGTGCTGTTGCTCGACGAGCCGACCAACAACCTCGACATCCACTCGATCCGCTGGCTCGAAGGCGTGCTGAACGACTACGACGCCACCATGATCATCATCAGCCACGACCGGCACTTCCTCAACCAGGTGTGCACTCACATCGCCGATCTCGATTTCCAGCAGCTGAAGATCTATCCGGGCAACTACGACGATTTCATGCTGGCCTCGACCCAGGCGCGGGCGCGGGTGGAAGCCTCGAACGCAAAGGCGAAAGAGAAAATCTCGGACCTGCAGGAGTTCGTGCGCCGGTTCTCGGCCAACGCCTCCAAGGCGCGCCAGGCAACCTCGCGGCGCCGGGCTCTCGAGAAGATCAAACTCGAGGAAATCCGTCCGTCCTCGCGCCAGAATCCCTACATCCGCTTCGAGCAGATGAAGAAACTCTATCGCAACGCCGTCACCATAGAAAAGCTGCGCTTCCGCTACCCGAACTCCGACGTCGACGTTCTGAACAACATCAACTTCAACGTCGAGGCCGGGGAGCGCATTGCCGTGATCGGCCCGAACGGCGTCGGAAAAACGACCCTGATGCGCGTGCTCGCGGGCGACCTGACACCGACATCCGGTACCCTCACCTGGGTGGAAAACGCGGAGCGCGGTTATATGCCGCAGGACCCGCAGGCCGAATTCGCCGAGAAAACGGATCTCTTCAGCTGGATGTCCGAATGGACCGGCAAGGCCGACGACGACCAGATCGTGCGCGCCACTTTGGGGCGCCTGCTGTTCTCGGGCGACGAGACCAAGAAATCGGTGCAGGTCCTCTCGGGAGGTGAGAAAGGCCGCATGATTTACGGCAAGCTCATGCTGACCCGGCCGAATGTGCTGCTGCTGGATGAGCCCACGAACCACATGGACATGGAAACGATCGAGTCGCTGCAGATCGGCCTGGAGAAATATCCCGGAACGATCATTTTTGTCTCGCACGACCGTGAGTTCGTCGGCTCGCTCGCAACGCGTATCATCGAGCTGAAGACCGACGGCACCATCGCCGATTTCAGCGGGACGTACGACGAGTACCTGAAGTCGCAGGGGATCGAGGTCTGATCCGCAGTAGTTTGACCGGGCGGCGAACCGCTGGGCGGCATACCGCCGGGCGGCGAACCGCTTAAGCTTTTCGAGGGCGTGCACGATGGCAAAGATTCCTCCAGGAGTAGGGCCGCGCTTTCCGCAGGTCGTCGTGCTCTTCGGCGCGACCGGCGATCTGTCGCACCGGAAGCTGTTACCCGGGCTGTTCCGCCTGACCCGCATCGGATTCATTCCGGCCACACGGATCATCGGGGTCTCGCTCGAGGACATGGACGCGGAGGCATTCCGGAAGATCGCGCGCTCCGCGCTGGATGAGTTCTCCACCCATAAGGTCACCGACGCCGACTGGCAGTCTTTCTCGGAAACGCTCGACTACGTGCCGCTGAAGGCGGGTGCGCCCGCGCTCAAGGCCGCCGTGGAAAAAGCCGAGAAATCGATCTCGGGCGAGAGCCGCCGCCTGCACTACTTGAGCGTGCCGCCGAACGCGGCGTTGTCCGCGGTCCGGATGCTCGGGGAGGCCGGCCTCGTCGAGGGATCACGCATCATCATGGAGAAGCCCTTCGGCACGGACCTGAAGAGTGCCGTGGCGCTGAATGCCAAATTGCATGAGGTGTTCAGCGAAGAGCAGATCTTCCGCATCGATCACTTCCTCGGTAAGGAGGCGGCCCAGAATATCCTGGCGTTCCGCTTCGCCAACGGCCTGTTCGAGCCGATCTGGAACCGTAACTTCATCGATCACGTCCAGATCGACGTGCCCGAAACGCTCGGCCTGGGCAAGCGTGTCGGGTTCTACGAGGCCACGGGCGCCTATCGCGACATGGTCGTGACCCATCTCTTCCAGATCCTCGCGTTCACTGCGATGGAAGCGCCGACGTCGCTCGAGCCAGTGCCCATCAGCGAGGAGAAGAACAAGGTGTTCCGCAGCCTGATGCCGGTGAAACCCACCGATGTAGTGCGCGGGCAATACCAGGGATACCGGAAAGAGGAAGGCATCGATCCGGAATCGGATACCGAGACTTTCATTGCACTGAAATGCGCCATCGACAACTGGCGCTGGGCCGGCGTGCCGTTCTTTCTGCGCACCGGCAAGCGACTCTCGGAAGGCCAGCGGATCATCTCGATCGCCTTCCGCGAGCCACCGCGCAGCATGTTTCCCGCCGGTTCCGGAATCGGCACGCAGGGTCCGGATCACCTGACCTTCGATCTGGCGGACTCCTCGCGAATGTCCCTGTCCTTCTACGGCAAGCGTCCGGGCCCGGGCATGCGGCTCGACAAGTTGGCCATGCAGTTCGCAATGCGCGACACCGGCTACGAGGGTGATGTACTCGAGGCTTACGAGCGCCTGATTCTCGACGCCATGCGGGGCGATCACACGCTATTCAACACGGCCGAAGGCATCGAGCGCCTGTGGGAAGTGTCCGCGTCCCTGCAGGAATCCCCGCCGCCCGTGCGGCTCTATCCGCCGGGCTCGTGGGGACCCAACGCCATTCACCAGCTCATCGCTCCGCGAGCGTGGCGTCTGCCCTTCGAGCGGGCGTGGCGTTACTCGAACGACAACGACGCGACCACGACGAGCGATTCGAAGACGGTCTGACGCGACCCAGGGGGCGTCAGTAGCTCTCGTCGCTACTCGGAAAGGAGGCCGACTTCACGTCGGCGATGTAGCTTTCGAATGCGGCCTTTGCGACATCGTGCAGGTGCGCGTAGTGGCGGAGAAACCGGGGTGAGAATTCCTGGTTGATGCCGAGCATGTCGTGCATGACGAGCACCTGCCCGTCAACGCCGGAGCCGGCACCAATACCGATCATCGGAATGGCGAGTTGCTTCGCGACGCGTTCGGCCAGTTGCGCCGGGATTTTTTCCAGCACAATGGCGAAACATCCGGCGTCCTGCAACAGTTGGGCGTCGCCCACGAGTTGCTCCGCCTCGTCGTCGGAGGTGGCACGAACCACGTACGTACCGAACTTATAGATCGATTGCGGCGTGAGGCCGAGGTGTCCCATCACCGGGATGCCGGCGGACAGGATCCGCTTCACGCTCTCGATGATGAACTCGCCTCCCTCGAGTTTCACGGCGTGAGCGCCGGACTCTTTCATGATCCGGACGGCACTCTCGAGGGCGAGACGGCTGTTGCCCTGGTAGGAGCCGAAGGGCATATCGACGACGACGAGGGCTCTTTGCACGCCGCGGACGACGGACGCCGCGTGGGAGATCATCTGATCGAGGGTGATGGGGACGGTCGTCTCGAAACCGTGGACGACATTCGCGGCACTGTCACCGACCAGCACTACGTCGATTCCCGCGCCATCGAGGATGCGGGCAAACGAAAAATCGTATGCCGTCAGCATCGCGATCTTCTCGCCCCGAGCCTTCATTTCGGCGAGACGGGCGGTGGTGACCTTGCGCCGCTTGGAAGCTTCCGCATTCGAGGGTGTTTCGGTAGACATCAGGTGGCTCTTGGGTCGGTTTCGGCGGTTCTCGTGTGAATTTTGCCACGGAAGTGGCTTAGGAGCCTGTCTCACCAATGCTCGCCTACTGCGGCCGCCCCAGATCGGCATCTTTCTGCGATCGTTTCCCTTCCATAGAGCCACGCTATGCGCGGGAAACGATCGCAGAAACCTGCTCGATCTGGGTCGCCCTCGCTACGGCGATCATTGGTGAGACAGGCTCCTAGTCGGTGCAAGACTGGTCAGCGTCGACCGACCGCTGCTACAGTAAGCCGGCAAGGTCGCTAGACCCCCTGTCACCGCCGCGCTGCCGCTTGAATACCGATACTGCCCCCCCGAACCCCTCGTCGTCAGCGCCTCCCCTGCAACCGACCGTGCTCTATTTCGCCCGGCTCGGCGATGCGGTCATGCAGACCGCGCTGCTGAATTTCCTGCATCGCCGCTTTCATCGGCCTTGCAACGTCATCGGGGCCGGATCGTGGAATTCCGCCGTCTACGTGGGCAACCCCGACGTCGCGAACATCTGGTCCTTCGGCCGGCATTTTCCCTTCCCGCTCACTCGGCAATGGCCCCGGGTGGCCCGCGCGCTCCGGGAGAGTCATCCCGGCCCTATCTACATCTGCGAGCACCACTACCGGCAGCTTCCGCGGATACGGCGAATGCTCTCGCTCAGCCGGGTGGATCCCGCGCGCTGCGTGTTCATGAAGGAGGTGCCCCAGACAATCCATCACTCCGTGGACCGCCTCGTCAACCTCGGGAAGCAGACTCCGCCGGCCTTGAGCGCAGACGACTACCCGATACCGATAGAGGCGTCCGCGTGGGCCCCGCGCCTGCGGGTGGAAAACGCCGATCGGGTCGAGTTGGATGCGTGGCTTCGCGGGCAGGGCTGGTCGGGGCGGCCCATCATCATGGTCCAGCCGGGCAACCATCGAAGTATGAGTCGCCGTCGCAAGCGGTGGCGACGGTTGCAGACCGACGACAAAGCATGGCCGATCGAGCGTTGGGTTTCTCTGTTGCAGAAGGTCCATGCGCGGATGCCCGATGCACTCATCATGCTTCGCGGCTCGGAAGAAGAAGTGAAGATGCTGCATGAGGTAAAAACTGCCGCGGGACTCGACTCGGTGGTCGTGGCGGGAGTCGGACTGCGGCGGCTGTTTGCGCTCTGCGAGGCGTCTCACAGCATGATCTCGGTGGACACGGGCCCCGCGCACGCCGCCGCGGCGTTAGGTCTGCCGTTGGTTGTCATGCATGGCGCCGGGCCGCAGCGCTTTTGGCTGCCGCGCAGTTGGTCCGGCTCGCCGGTCATCGGTGTTGGTGGGCCGCCGGAGTCGATGCGGGCGGATCAGATTCCCGTCGAGCCTGTCTTCGAGGCCTGGTGCACCGTCGTCGACATGGCCTCGGCTCGGGTGCCGGACACGATCGGTGCCACCATACCCTGAGGCTGTGCGTTGATGAACGGACCCTTTTGCGCGGGTGGCACCGGTTTGCGGCGGCTCTTGCGCCACAAATCATAAATGGTGAGCGCACCCGTCAGTGTCGCGAGTGTCGTGAAGTAAGCCGGCGGTCCGAAGGCGGCAATCAAACTGCCCGCCAATACGGGGCCGAAGGCCGCGGCACAGCCGTTCAGGCGCAGCAGAGCGCTGCTCGCGGCCACCATCTGCGCGGGTTCGAGCTTATCGTTTACATGTGACACAGAAAGCGAGTACAGCGTGAGCGCGAACCCGCTGAAGCATGCGGTGAGCAGCAGAAACAGCGCGCGCGGCATCTCGGCGCCAAAGGCCACGAGGCTGC
>DATMQL010000145.1:0-14596 GCA_035566815.1 Steroidobacteraceae bacterium
GTTTCGCAGGGCTGTGAGCAATCTGCTCGCCAACGCGTTGCGTTACACGCCCCGGGGACAGGCCGTCTCCATGACCGCAGTGGAGTCCGGTGAGGGGATCTCGATCAGCGTGGAGAACCCGGGGGAGGGCATCGCACCTCAGGACCTGGCGAAGGTGTTTGATAGATTCTATCGGGGTGACAAGGCACGCGGCAATTCCGGCGGTTCCACCGGGTTGGGATTGGCGATCGTGAAGACCATTGTCGAAATTCACGGGGGTACGGCACTCGCCTCCAGTGAGCCTGGGGGAGTGACGAAATTCGAGCTGCGGTTCCCTCCCCGTAGCGCGGGAGCTGCGGACTAGCCGACTTCCGCCGCGCTGGCCGCTTGCAAGGACATGCCGCGGGTCTCGGGCGCAAAACGGACCGAAACCAACCATCCCAGGCCGCAGATTGCGGCGACGATGGTCATGAGCGGCGCGACGCCCAGCCGGGTCAGTCCGATCGGAAACAGGAAGGTGCCGACCGCGGCGCCGATCCTGCTGACAGCGGTACCGAAGCCTAGTGCGGTAGCCCGGACCTCGGTGGGAAACAGCTCGCTTGGATACACCCATTGCAGCACGCTGCTTCCCGCGTTGAAGATCGCGAAGACGATGAAGCACACCTCCACGAGAATCGAGGCTCCACGTGGCAACCATCCCAACAGCAGGAGCGTCACACCGGTCACGGCGAAGGGAATGGTGAGCACCGGGCGTCTGCCGATCCGATCTATCAGCAACACGGCGGGAATGACGCCCGCCAGAAAGAACAGGCTCAGAATCGCCGCGCCGAAGGCAGGGTCCGGGGAGCCGAATGCCCGTAGCAGGTCCGGTGCAAAAGTGTAAATCGCGAATGTCGGGACGACCTGGCACGACCAGAACACACAGACGAACGCGGTCCGTCCCAGGTAAGGGCCACGGAAGATGGTGCGATAGGCCGTTTTGGCGGACGGGCTCTCTTGCAGCCCATAACCGGACCCGATGTGGCGTTGGATCAGGGCCTGTGCTTCCCCGGTTCGTCCCTTGGATATCAGCCAGCGGGGTGACTCGGGAGTGCCCCAGCGAAGCAGGGAAACCAGGGCGGCGGGAATCGCGCTCGAGGCGAGCATCCATCGCCAACTCAACCCCTCGTTGCCGAGAGCATAGCCGGCGATAAACGATATCGTGTAGCCCAGCCACCAGGCGCCGATCATCGCCGCCAGCAACATGCCACGTTGACGTTTTGGAGCAAACTCCGACAGCAGCGCGGAAGCGATCGGATAGTCGGCGCCTACGGCGAGTCCCAGGACGAAGCGCAGCACCAACAGGGAGACGCGGTCGTGAACCCAGAACTGCGCGGCCGACGCCACGATCAATACCAGGAGATCGGCGCTGTACATGACCCTGCGCCCGAGAAGGTCCGTGAGGTAACCGAAGACCAGCCCACCCACGAACATGCCAACGAGGGCGGCCGCGCCGACCATGCCCTGCCAGCCCGCGGTGAGGCCTATCTCGCTCGATAGAGGGCCCAGGGCCGCGGCAATGATTCCCAGGATGTAGCCGTCACAGAAGGGCCCGCCGCAGCTGTAAATGGCGATGCGGCGGTGAAAGGCACTAAAGGGTGCGTCGTCGAGTGAGGCCTGCGCCTGCATAATGCGCGGTAGTGTTGCACATTACTGTATCTGTTTGCTGACTACGTTGGACAGCGCGCTCTCCTGCCCGCTGCTGGTGTAGGCGGACACCCCGAAGTACCAGGTGCCCCCAGTGAGGTTGGTGAGCGTGTAGCTTGTCAGGCCGACATTGGCGACTTGCACGCTTTGGGTCAGGCTATTGCTGGCGGTACCGTAGTGGATCCGGTAACCAGCCAGGTTCGTTAGCGACGAGCCGTCGGAGTTGCTCGTGGGAGGTGTCCAGTTGACGGTCGCAGAGCCATTCGATATCTGGTTGACCGCGATGGAGAAGGCGGTGAGCGACGCGCTGGCCGTGCCGTCGCTGACTGAGATCACGATATTCGAGTAGGTGCCGACATAAGTGGCGCTGGGAGTGCCGGAAACCTGCCCCGTCGATGTGTTGAATGTGGCCCAGCTCGGCGCGTTCTGGATGCTGAACGTCAGCGCACGATTAGCTGAATCGGTGGCGCTCGGTGTAAACGTGTACGTCGCACCCACGTTGACCGATGTCGGTGGTTGGCCGGAAATCGTTGGTGGTGTGACCGGGGCGGGGCTGGTGACAGAGATCGAGAAGGGTGGCAGGGAGGCCGTCGAGGATCCGTCCGATACCGTGATCACGATGTTGGAATATTTGCCGACATTCGTCGTCGTCGGTGTGCCCGCGAGCTGTCCCGTCTGGGTGTTGAAGTTTGCCCACGCCGGTTTGCCTGAAATTGAGAACGCCAGGGTCGTGTAGCGCGGCGCCGAAGTTGTGGGCTTGAAGCTGTAGGCAGTCTGCGCCACGTCGCTGGTAGCAGGTGTGCCGGAAATCGACAGTCGATGCCGGTATTGCCAGGTGGACGCGGTTGCCTCGAGGGCGGCAACGCTACCTATCAAGCCCAGTACAGCAGCATGAAATCGTCGACGATCGGCAAAGAAATTGAAAGTCCGCACAGCGCCTCCCCGGCCAATGGATGTTGGATACCGAGGGCTCGAGCAGCGCGAAGCGAGCAGGCGACTGGAGAGTCGTTGGTCGATCGATGACGGCAGGTCTGTCAGTCCGTAGCCTTGCCGGCAACCCCGCTATCTTGCAGCGCTGGCAGCGCTTCGAGACCGGAGGCTTTGCGTCCCCGACTTGCGACGGGTTTGCCCTCGAGACTGATTAAAACCGCAGTCTGACGCGTTTGCAAAGTGTCTCGAAGGGCCGACGTCAGGGCGCGGCGACAGGATGTCGGGGTGTCAGAGTGTGGCGACAGGATGTGAGAGTGAAGTTTTGGCGCGTTTGAGTTTTGACGGCGTGCTGCCAACGCTGCGCAGAAAACTCCGCCGCATTCGCTCTGCGTTGCCGAATCCGCACGACCGCGCGATCAGTTGGTTGGATTGTGTTCCGCTCTCCAGCGCGGCGCGTGCGGTCTCGACGCGCAATCGCTCTACTGCCTTGGCTGGACTGACGCCCACTTCGGCCAGAAACAGGCGCGCAAAGTGCCGTGGGCTCATGCAGCTCTGCCGGGCCAGATCGGTCACACTCAGTCGCTTCGCCAGGTTACTTCGTATGTAATCCAGCAGCGTTGCGAAGCGGCCGTCGGCGCGCTCCATCTCCAGCAACGCCGAAAACTGCGATTGCCCACCGGGACGCCGGTAGTAGACAACCAACTGTTGTGCTGTCCGGCGGGCTACCTGCTCGCCGAGATCTTCAGCGATCAGCGCGAGAGCCAGATCGATGCCGGCCGTAACGCCTGCGGAACTCCAGATCTTGCCGTCCTTGATGAATATTCGGTCTGAATCCAGGCGCACCTTTGGGAATTTCCTGGCGAAGTCCGTGCTGCGGCTCCAGTGCGTGGTAGCGCTCTTGCCGTCGAGGATGCCCGCCGCCGCGAGGATGTAAGTTCCCGAGCACACGGTCGTGACGCGTCGGGCTGACCGCGTACACGCCAGTGCGAATCGTCGCGTGGCCGGGCAATTCGCTGCGGCACGCGACCCGTCGCCGCCGGATATAACCAGTGTATCGATGCTGTCGGCGCGCCCAAAGCGCAATGCAGGCAGGGGAACACCAGAAGAGCTCGCGACCAGCCCGGGTTGCGCGGCGACGATGCGTAGCGAATAGGAGCCCGGCCTGTACCGTTCAGCGACCTCAAACGCCGCGATGGGGCCGGCCGCATCCAGCAGCTGGAAGTCAGGGTAGATCAGAACAGCAACGCGGCGGGGCATGGCAGAAATAGGCGTTATCTCGTCATTTACGGCCATGAGCTTAATCGGCGATGCTTCCATCGGTCAAATCCCCAGGAGATGCAACATGAGCACAGACTTTCCGGTGGTATTCGCACTCTACCCGCGCATTACACAATTGGATTTCACCGGTCCGTTCGAAGTCTTCGCACGGCTGCCGGGCGCCAGGTGCCTGTTGGCGTCGGTCGAGGGCGGGAGTATTCAGGGTGATGGAGGTATCACCTTTGCCGACGTGGCGCGGTTGGAAGCTGTCCCGGAATGCGCGCTTCTTTGCGTGCCCGGCGGCTTCGGCACCGTGGCCGCGATGGAGGACCTCATCTACCTGTCTGAAATTCGCCGTCTTGCAGCGACAGCGCGCTACGTCACGTCGGTTTGTACCGGATCTTTGTTGCTGGCGGCGGCGGGATTGCTCGTGGGCAAAAGGGCCGCGTGTCATTGGGCGTGGCGCGAGGCGCTATCCGCGTTTGATGTGACGCCGGATCCTGCCAGGGTGGTGCGTGATGGCAATGTGATCACCGGCGGCGGTGTAACGGCCGGTATCGACATGGCACTGACCGTGATGGCGGAGATCGCCGGCGCCGACTTCGCACAAACCGTACAACTGGCGATCGAGTATGCCCCGGCGCCGCCTTTTGATGCCGGCCGTCCGGAGCGAGCGCGGCCGGAAATCGTTGCGGCAGCCAGGAGACGGCTCGATTCGGTCCGCAGTGAGCGTGACGCGGCGGTTTTACGCGCGGCTGCGTCGTTGGCGGGAAGTCACAGTGACAGGAAAGTCACGGTGACTGCGTGAGAGGTTCCCTTACGAGTCTGCCGATCTGCGCGAGCATTGTTGCGCGTTTGCTCTCAGGGCCGGTGCATTGGGTGATGTCGGCGGCGACGATGGTGGGCGGCTTGCTGGCGGGCCAGAGGATAGCGATGTCGTTGCTGGTGTGATCGCCATTCGCGCCCGTTTTGTCGGCCGCGCGCCCTGGCCAGGGTCGCGCCGAAATAGACCGGCTCTAATTGCGCCCGCGAGCCGGCGGTTCGAGCGGAAATGGGGGGTGTCGGGCTGTCATTGGGCAAAAAAAGGCGCCTATTCACTCGGGTCACGGAACGACGCGTCGGCGTGGCCGTTATTGCAAGGGTGGTGGTGACCGTAGTCGAAGACTACGGCCAAAGCGGAGGGGCGGTGGCGCAAAGCCAATGAAAACAATCCGTTTCGATCTGCACTTCTAACTGGAGACTCATCATGTCGATTCTCGCGTGGCTGGTTCTCGGACTCATTGCCGGATTCATTGCCAGCAAAATGGTCAACAAGTCCGGTGAAGGTGTCGTGCTGGACATCGTTCTGGGGATTGTCGGAGCCTTTGTCGGCGGATGGCTCTTCACTACTTTCGGGGCGGCCGGTGTGACCGGGCTGAACCTTTACAGCATGCTGGTGGCGGTTGTGGGCGCTGTGGTTGTGTTGGTGGTGTACCACGCCGTTTTTCGTCGCCGGGTCTGAGCGGGGCCGCAGGACGCGGCTGATTTGATCGTCACCGCGGCCTCAGGCGGGCGCCGCGGATGACGATGGTGTCACGGCCGTATGCTTTCCGCGCCCGGCCGGCGGGTTACCTCCGGGAGACCATTCTGCCGGTGGCCTTCGAGTCCTCCGGTTTATCCAACAGCCGCCGCCACATGCATCTGAGGTGTGCGGGCGACAAGCCGGCCTCCGGCAGAGAGATTCTGGCCGTTGCGTCATCGATGATGGAGTTGGTACGCAGCACGGCCAGAGCACCCGCGCAGCGGCCGAAGCGCAGTGAGCGGCCGAGCGGCGTGGTTGGGTCCGACGCCACCATCTGCTCCTCGAGTGCGGCCAGCATGTGCTCCGAAAGCTCCCAACTGGCACCAATTTGCCAGGCGAATGTCGCGGACTGTGAGGCCAGGAGCGAGGCCATCACAATCGGGTCCGGTTGCTTTTGCCGCGATGAGCTTGCGTAGTGATCCATCGCCGCGCGGAACAAGACGATTTCCGCCAGCCCGGAGACCAGGCAAAGCAACTCGGCCGCGAACTGGTCCACTCGTTCGACAATGGCCGCATGGGGAATGGCCGCGTGGGCGGAGAGCAGGGCGTGTTGCCAGACAACTTCCGGGAAACGCGGGAATCCTCCGGCCATCGAGACTTCGAAGATCGGCTGTATCAGTGCGGTTGCGATCAACGAGCGCAGGCCGTCGCTTCCGAGCATCACGATGGCGCGGTCGATGCTTTCAATCGGTCGGGGTGTCACACGATAGTAGGCGCTGTTTGCCATTTTCAACAGGCTGCCAACCAGCGACGGATCGCGCGCAATGATGGCAACCAACTCACGCCTCGTGACGTCCTCGTCGGCGACCGCACGCATCAATTGAGGTAACAGGTTCGGGCGTCGCGGGGCGTAGCGCCGTTGCGTGGCGGCATCGCCAATCGCAGTGAGTGCGGCGGCCACGATTCGATCGTGCTCGGGCAGGGGATGCCCCAGCTCGGCAACGCCTAGCGAGAGCTGGCTCAATTGCCTGAAGATCTCGGTACGGTCGAGGATCTGTATCGGGGCTGCCGCCAGGACCGGGGGTTCGGGTAGGTGCTGAAGCTCGACGGGCAAGTCCAGCGCGATATCGCCTGACCGCTTCATCACGGGGGCGCTGGCTTGCCTCGCGACAGCGACGTGCAGCCGGCCGGCTCTGCGCCATACGGGCATTACGGCTAATCCGCTGACTGCAACCAGCAGCGTCGCTACCAAGTACGTAATCATTTGGACAGCCGCCCCCGCACCAGACTAAAGCCCCGAACCTTTATAGTTTTCGGCAGGTGCGCACCAGAACCTGTGTCCGATTTTTGTATTTGTGAACTGATGCACGAATGCCGGAGCCGGGTCGACGAATCGCTGGGTCAGAGGTGCTGGTAACGTCAGCTGCAGCAGACACTGTCAGGTAAAGCTTCAGGTTTCGGGAAAGCCGCGGCAATTTCTTGCCGCGGCTGAGAGCCTTTGATCAGGCTACGGTCAGTGTCACATCGATGTTGTTGCGAGTGGCGTTGGAGTAGGGGCACACGATGTGCGCCTTTTGCACCAGCGCCTCGGCCTGCTCGTGCGGGATGCCGGGAATCGAGATCTTCAGCTCGACCTGGATACCAAAGCCGGTGGGGATCGCACCGATGCCGACGCTGCCTTCAATTGTGGTAGCGGCGGGTAGGGCGACCTTGTCGCGACCGGCGACGAACTTCAGCGCACCGAGGAAGCAGGCTGAATAGCCCGCCGCGAACAACTGTTCGGGATTCGTTCCCGCGCCGCCGGCACCCCCGAGCTCGCGAGGTGTGGCCAGGGTGATGTCGAGGACTTTGTCGGAAGATACGGCGCGGCCGTCGCGACCTCCGGTGGCTTTGGCGTGGGCGGTGTACAGAACTTTCTCAATTGACATGGTGGTCTCCTGGGTAACTCGTCTGATGTAGGTAGTGAGCGATTAAATCGTGTGCTATGTATGGGTTCCAAAAACGGTGGCCATTTCAAACGGCGGCAGCGCTCCTGAGCTTTGCCCGCAGGGATTCCAGTAGCGTCTTGATCTCGGTAAATTCCTGCGCCGAGCACTGCGCCGCCTTGAAGATCGCCTGTTGAACGTCGCGAGCTTTCTCCCTCAGCGCTCGCCCGCGCACGGTCAGCGATATGACGACCTGCCGCTCGTCCTCCGCCGCGCGCTTGCGCGAAACCAGGCCGGATGATTCCAGGCGCTTTAGTAACGGGGTGAGGGTTGCCGAGTCCAGGAAGAGTCGGTCGCCGAGCGCGGTCACCGTGATGCCCTCGCCCTCCCATAGCACCAGCATTACCAGGTACTGCGGATAGGTGAGCTTCAGGGGCCGCAGCACCTTGCGGTATACCTTGTCCATCGCCAGGCCGGTCGAGTACAGCGAGAAACACAACTGCTGATCGAGGCCCGCCAGGTCTGTGGCGGCTCGGGGGCTGGTTGTCTTCGTTTCTTTCATGGGCTGGGATAATAGATAGCACGCTATTAAATAGCAAGCGATATCTTGGCTGGCATTGCTTAGCGAAGTGACCCCGGCAGGCGATACAATTTGTGTTGCGGGCGGGGAGGCAATCGGGCTAGCAGGGTGATGATCGTTTTATGAACCAATCCATCGGCCAGGTGGCAATCGTCGTGCGTGAGTATGACGAGGCTATCCAATTCTACGTTGAGACGCTGGGATTCAGGCTCGTTGAGGACACGCCCGTCCATGCCCAAAACAAGCGTTGGGTCGTGGTGGCTCCCCCGGGCTCGAGCGGTTCACGCCTGCTTCTCGCACGCGCGGTTGGTGCTGAGCAAGCGTCGCGAATCGGCAACCAAACAGGCGGTCGGGTGTTTCTGTTCCTTTATACCGATGACTTCTGGCGCGACTTTCGCTCGTACAAGGCCAGGAACGTCGTCTTCGTTCGGGAGCCGAGCGAGGAGACGTACGGTACTGTTGCCGTATTCAAAGACCTTTATGGAAATCTGTGGGATCTGGTCCAACTGAGGAAGCCGGAGCGGGCGCGTGAGTGATCCTGTTCGTCGTCCCGGCTCCGTTGCTGCGGGTGTGGCTCCCACGTCGTGTATTTTCACGAATCGTTGGAGCCAGGACGCCGACCGCGAGCTAGCTGGAGCGCGCGGCGTATAGATGCGCCTCGAGGAACCAGAGGTTCTTGTCGGTCTCCCTCGATATTCCGGTGAAGAGGTCCGACGTGCCCGCGTCGCCGAACTTCGCAGAGTCGTCGATGGCCGCGCGGACCTTCGCACCGAAATCCGCCAACACGGCGGCCAGTGCCCCCACGTGGGTCGCTCCGTCGTAAACGTCCTCGGGATAGGGCTTCAAAGAGGTGCCGCGCGCGACCGCTGCGAGAGTGCCGTGAGCCGTACCGCCCAGAGCCGTCACACGCTCGGCGATCGTATCGATCTGGTCCTCGATGCTTTCGGCGATCTTATCGAACAACTCGTGCAGGGCGATGAAGTTCGGACCCTTCACATTCCAGTGGGCATGTTTGGTCTGGGTGCCGAGGTCGATTGCATCGGCCAGCCGCGCGTTCAGCAACTCGACGGAGCGTGTCCGGGTCGCCGGCGGCAGATCGTTTCGTGTATTGAACATGGGAATCTCCTTTTGTTGTGGAGAGTGTAAGTTTCCCTGTCGCAGCGGAGCCAATTGGCTGTTTGGATCGGCGTGATAAGTGCGGTCTATCAGACTCCAATGATGGGAGGCGACGGGAAGCGGGCAGACTCTGTTGCCAGCCATTCCCGAAAGGCCGCTACTTTTTCGAGCGCAAGGTGAGCCGGCGGACACACGAAGTGGTAAGCCTGCGCAGAGTGGACTGCCCGACCCGCAACTGCGAGTCGACCCATCGCGACTTCATCACCGACCAGAGACCACCGTGCGAGCGCGAGTCCCTGCCCCGCTTCGGCGGCGCGTACGATAGCGATCGCGTCGTCGAATGCAGCCCCCGAGCTCGGCCACGCGTCGCCGGCGCCTCCTTCCAGCAACCAAGCAGTCCACGGGCCCCAGGCGCGCCGCGCTGTCCCTTCAGCGGAGCTTAACGGCCCTTAAGGTCTTCTAAGCGCGCCCATTTCTCAGGCGCTCAATATTGCTCTCGAAGTCTTACTACCGCTTTATCCCTGGAGAGTCGTCATGAACGTCAGTCGTATTGTTAGTCTTGCTGCCGCGATCGTCATCAGTGCACTCCAATGGACGGCATTTTTCAGTCCCTCGCTACACACGCATTCGGTGCGGGCCGTTGGCGCCGCAGTTGCAGGTGACGCGTCAGATGGCGCGCTGCCGGTAGTCGTTGTTACGGCACACCGTCAGTCGTGGATGATGCTGTAGCGTGCTCTCCGCAGGAATCGGCGGGGAATCAATGCAGGTCAGTCTGGTCGGGCGCGCACACGTCGCGTTCGACGACAGTGTGGAATACAATGACAACGTGAACAGTAACATTCAGCTCGAGTCGACCATCACGTGCCCCGAGTGCGGCCATGCGCAGCGCGAGACCATGCCGACTGACGCCTGCCAGTTCTTCTATGAATGCACCGGATGTCACGCGCTGCTGCGCCCGCTGAAGGGTGATTGCTGCGTCTTCTGCTCTTTCGGCACGGTGGTCTGCCCCCCGATGCAGGCTGAGAAGCCGTGCTGTGGTACGCCGGCGCCCCCTAGCGGGAGCGCATGAGCTGAACCCTTGCCCGGCCTGAGGGGCGACGAGTCACGACCCGATGCGAGTGCACAGGACTCCTTTGGGGGTGTAAAGTCTCAGCAGTCTCATCACTCGCCGGGAGTGTCCATGCGCAGTTTCATCGCAGCATGTGTCGTCGCCGCTCTGATCGCCGCAATTGCCGCTCTGGTTCTGGACGAAGGCGTACAGAAGTCGGCGGCCCACGCGTTTGCCACATCAGGGGTGCGGCTCTGAAAGCAGAAAGGCGTGCCTTTCTATTTCCATGAAAACCCGGCCGACCGTGCCGACGCCGGCATAAAACTTCGCGGCCGCGCTTCGCTCGAGGTCTGAAAAGAAACGGACAATCCACGGTGCGAGATGGGCATCGAAGATTTCACGGTCGGTGCCCGCCGGGGCTGGAATAGTTCCTCCGATGACACTCGCCATGATGTCCATCAGAATTGCAGCGTGATCTTCCGGTTCGACCTGTCCTTCGGATCGCTCGACTCCGAGACGTCGCAGAGTCGCGCGTAGGTCCGCGAGCGGTCGTCCCTGCACGAAGCCGGTCATATAATAGGATGCGTAAGGCAGGATTTCGCCGCGCCCCACACCGACGAAGAGTGTGAAGAACTCCCGCTCGACGTTGTCACGATCGGCGCCGGATGCGGCCGCCGCCAGGGCGGCATGGGCCCGGCCGAGCTCGCTGTTGTCCCCAGCCAAGTCAGCGAGGCGATCCAACAGTTGGCGGTCCGGGCTAGTCAGCAATAAGGCGGACAGCAGCGAATATTCCTGTGCGCGGGCTACATCGACGTCATCAGGTTCCGGCATTGGCTTACACGAAGGCCGCGACTAGCACCGGGGTAGGGCGCCGCCATGAGAGCGCTTGGTCACCCCCGGCGCGACATCCGCGGGGGACGTATCGATTACCTTCGCGCTAGTGTCTCCGGAGCCCGGAGCGGTATCGAAAGCCGCTTCCGCACGCGGGGCGATGACGCCACCGGCCCTCCAGACCTCATCATGAACTTCAGGCTCGGTGACGGCGACCGGCGCCGGCGGGAGCAAGCCGACACTGCCACTACTCAGTTGCCGCATAACAGGCAGTACTTCATCCGAGCTTTCCAGGGCCCGACTCACGAGACTCCTCGAGGCATCAGCAACACCGAGAGCGCCAAATCCGGGAATGCCGTCCTCCGCATTGAAGTCCCACTGGTTGTCCGCTATCTCGATGAATTCCCGTATCTGCGGATCGGTCAACCAGGCACTGCGAAGCGCTGCGCGTACCAACTCTGCCGGGACGCCGGCTTGCAGGAAGGCACGGATGTCAGTCCCGGGGCCGATGGATTCGACAGAGGGCAAGCTCGCCAGATCGACGGCAGGCGGCGGGCTGGCCGTTGTGCTGTTAGGGGCCGATTCGTCCGCTAAAGGCTCGATGGCGGGATCTGCCTTCTCCCGGCTCGTCTCGCTCTTCAATCGCGACCAACGCGACAGGAAGCCTTCAGACTCGTTCATCGGTCACCTTCCGTATCGTCAGGTTGGCGGCGCGGCGCCTGCGGGCTCGATCGATCGCGCTGACGCTTGATAAACGAGCGCTCGACATGATGCTCCGTGATAAAGCCGCTCACGGCCTCCTGGATGGAATCCGGCATCGGCACAGTCGCCACCAGATCATTACCCGCTCCCGTCAGCGCCTCACCCTCGGCCGGATCCGCGGTAACCATGAGAAGCTCGAATCCGACCTCGCTGGTGGACGGTCGTAGGATTACCCACAACAGCGGCGCCCCCGAAACGAGGTTCTCCCGATAGCTCGCCGTCTCGGACCTGTGAAGCTCGACGACCCCTTCGCCGGCGTAATAGGTAGTGGCGTCCGCGGTGGCGGAAATCACCGTCCACGGCGTTGCCGCAGGTACTCCTGCCAGCGCCGAAACGGGGCGGCACACGAAATCGAGCCACGGACTCTTCGCCTTATGCCGCTCGACCACGATACCCACGGGTATGCGCAACAGCGCTGTGGAAATCAACTTGCAACCTCACTTTGACGGCACACAGGCAGCCCGGTGACGAGGTTCTGCGGCTTGAGCCGAAGCGTCATGTCGGCCGATGCCGCGACGAACAGATAGATCGGCGACCCTTTGGCCGGATCAGCCACTTGCGCGGCGCCGCTGCAGGTGAGGCGATAGAGTCCGACAAGAAACTCCGGTGCGGTCGGGTCGAGCGTTTCTCCCCGCCAGAGCGCGTCTCCAATCCGGGTCGCGTTGGAATCCAGGCCTACGTACCAATTGAGCGTCGCATCGCGCAGCTCCGTCAAAGCCTCGATCTCGACATCGATCGAAAGCAGATGTTGCACCCAGAGTTTAGCAAGTTCCCCAAGCGCAGCCACGCCACGCCGACCCGCGGTGAGATCGAAGGCGAAGTCAAACGAATCGCTGCGCTCCCAGTAGGAGTGCGCGTTGGCTTCACTCAACACGTCAATGTCGGGCGCAGCCTGCAGTCCCAACAATGAGACGAGCGGCGACGGCCGTGAGCCGGCCTCGGCGTAAGTCTCTGCGTCCACCGCTAGCAGTGATCCTTCGTGCAGAGCAAGTCTCTGCGCTCTGAAAAACATCTCGGCCGCCCGTAGGACGAAGGCGTCGTGGCAATCATCCAGCATATTTCGCAGGATGACTTGTACAATCTGACTCACGAAGAGTGGCGGGAACCCGTGGCCTTCACGCACGATCGCCAGGTATGCCGTCTCCAGGGTGGGGTGCTGAATGACATGATCGCGCCAGGAGATCATGAAACCCCAGTTTTCGCGCGCGTCCGCGTCCTCGATGGCGGCGATCTGTGCGGGTGTCACGCGCTCGCGAGGATTGCTCAGCAGCGCTGCGTGCAGCGCCCGCTCCGCTATACAAGCGTCCTGCGGCGGTATCATTTCAGGTCGCGCGAGATACGCCTTCAGAAATTCGTCCGTGACCAGGACGCAGCCATTGTCATTGCGGTCGAGCAGATGGTGGCCGGACGACAGCCAAAAATCGGCTGCGGTGCTCACCGGTTCACACGCGCTCATAAAGGCAACCTGAAGAACATTCCGCCTCGAGCATAGCAGCGTCCCGGGCAGCTTGTTATTCTCAACGCAAGCCTGGAGACCGAGAGAACATGCCTGATCCCCACTTGTCCTCGGACGCGGCTACGGCCGGCCCCAAAATCGCGGCGCTGGCCGCCGCTGCCGCCGAGCCGCTCCCTGAAGCGCCCCGGGTCCAGCTGGAAAGCTCCGGAGTCACGCTCGTCTATGGTTGCGATGAGCGCACCGTCGAGGCGGCCCAGTTGCTCGCCGAGCACCTCGATATCACTGTACTGATCAAGCCCCCGGCGACCATCGCAGCCCCGGGAACCAACGAGTTTCCGGTCGCCAAGGGAGCCGTCCGGTCGGCCACGGGCCACTTGGGCGCTTTCGAGATCACCGTCGATGATTTCGCGCAGCCGATGCCGTCGTCGCGCGGCACGCTCCTTTTCGGGCCTTCGCACGACGGTGCGGTGTCACATTGCGATATTTTCATCGACCTCTCCGGTGGCGCCCGCTTTTTCAGTGGCAGCGATTTGCGCGCCGGATATTTGCGCGCCGATCCAGCCGACCCGGCCGCAGTGTTGGCGGCCGTGCTGAAAGCACGCGACCTCGTTGGGACCTTCGACAAACCGCGTTACATCACCTTTCAGGGCCACCTGTGCGCGCACTCCCGCTCGCAGATTACCGGCTGCACTCGCTGTCTCGATCTTTGTCCGGCCGGCGCCATTGCGCCTGCCGGCGATCACGTGGCAGTCGACCCCAACATCTGTGCGGGCTGTGGCCAATGCGCCGCTGCCTGTCCGACGGGGGCGGCAGCCTACGCACTCCCTCCATCTGACGCGTTGATGCGCAAGTTGCGGACATTATTGACCGCATATCGCGAAGCCGGCGGCGAACGCGCACTAGTACTCCTCCACGATGAGCCGCACGGAGTGCCATTGATCGACGCGTCCGCTCAGTTTGGCGAGGGCCTGCCCGCGCACGTGCTGCCTGTCTGTGTGAACGAAGTCACGCAGATCGGCCTCGAGGCCATCGCGGCACTCTTTGCATACGGAGCGTCTGCTGTACGCCTCTTGTTGCGGGCGAAGCCACGGCACGATGTCGTCGGGCTGAGGCGTACGATCGAATTGGCCGAGCCCATCTTGGAGAAACTCGGATTCGGTACCGGGCGCATCGACACGATCGAGACGGATGATCCCGACGGATTGAATGAGGCTCTAAAGGCAAGCCCGAGGCTCGAGATTGCTCCACGTCCCTCGAGCTTCCTGCCGATGGGCGACAAACGATCGGTGCTCCGTTTCGCGTTGCGCGAGCTTCAGCTGGCCGCACCTGAGCCTGCAGACCTGATCACACTGCCGGCGCAAGCGCCATTCGGAGCGGTTGAGATAGACACTGCGAATTGCACGCTCTGCCTGTCTTGCGTTTCCGCGTGCCCGACCGGCGCGTTGCGAGACGATCCCGAGCGACCGATGTTGCGCTTCGCTGAGGAGGCGTGCGTACAGTGCGGCCTGTGTAAGGCGACCTGCCC
>DATMQL010000146.1:0-2868 GCA_035566815.1 Steroidobacteraceae bacterium
CGTTTACGTCGCGTACCTGGCCGTTCATGAACAGCACCTCGCCCTCTTCGCTGCCGTCGTCGAGCCGTGCTTCTCCCTTCGAGAGCGGCGCTCCCGCGACGTAGAGCGGACCCTCGATGGTGCGCGGCGTGCCGCCCTCGATGCCGGCCTTGCGCTCCGCCTCATCGGTGCGAAGGTCGAGGAACGTCTCAAGGCCGAGGCCGGGCACCAGCAGGCCGACCTCGCTCGCCTGGCCGAGGGTGGTCAGGTAACTCATCGCGCCCCAAAACTCGTCCGGCTGGATGTCGAATTCCTCGATCGCCTTGAATAGGTCCGACACCACCCGGTGGACGATACGCTTCAAGCGTGCGTCGCCCTTGTCGTTCGCGAGGCCGCTGACCTTGGTCAGCAGGCTCTGCACTTCGGGGGTCTCGAGCAACAAATCGCTCATCGACTTTCCTCCTGGTGGCTGCGTGGCGAAATTTCTCAACCGAGGTCTCCGCCCGCTACCGGCAAAGTCACGCCGGTGATGTACGAAGCCTCGTCGGAAGCCAGGAACAGGATCGCCGCCGCCTGCTCCTCGGTCGTGCCATAGCGTTTCATCAGGCTCGACGAGATTGTCTGGTCCACGACCTCGCGGGTCCATTCCCTCTCCTGCGCACTCGGCTCTTCGACGTTGCGCGGGATGCGCCGCGGTGGGGCCTCGGTGCCACCTGGCGCCACGCCGCAGACGCGAATGCCGTGCGCCGCGTACTCCATGGCGAGGGATGCGGTGACGGCGTTCACGCCGCCTTTCGCCGCCGCGTAGGGCACGCGGTTGACGCCGCGCGTCGCGACCGAAGACACGTTGACAATGACGCCGGCACTGCGCTCCAGCATTCCCGGCAGCACGGCCCGGCAGCACCAGAGCGTCGGGAAGAGCGAGCGCCGGATCTCCGCCTCGATCTCAGCCTCACCGTACTCCGCAAAGGGCTTCGCCCAGATCGTGCCGCCGACGTTGTTGACCAGGATGTCGATAGGGCCGAAGCGCTTTCGCGCACCATCGATCGCGGCGGTGGCGCCGGCATAGGTCTCGAGGTCGGCGATGATCGCGATCGCTTCGGCTCCGGCAGCCTCGGCCTCGTGCCGGACTTCCTCGACCAGCGGGGAACGATCGACCAGCGCAAGCCCGCCGCCTTCATGCGCGATGCGAAGCGCGACGGTGCGGCCAATGCCCTGCGCCGCGCCGGTGACGACGGCGACCTTGCCGGCGAAGCGTTCTGTAGAGATCATTGTCGCCTCACACCCGCCATCCGAGATTTAGGCGGTAAGCGCCATACACTTACAAAGCTCTGTCCTTCAGAGAGAATTGCGCGGCCAAATCATCGTGCGCCACATATGCGCAACCGGGGAATTGTCAAACCCGAGACCTTCCTTCGGCTGCTTGAAGTGTCTGCCAATCACGTCTTCGAAATCGTCGATATCGACCGCCATGTGCGGGTCGAAGGAATATGGATCGTTCACCGTGATAAGCCTGCTCGTCATATACCATTTGTGCCGAAGTGCCTGCTCGTAGGCTTGGCGAACATAGTCTGGCGGCTGATAGTCCTCTCCAAAGTAGCGGATATACGCCTCGGGATATGAGTACCCGACGGATTCGTCGGGGAAGTAGCGCAGCGCCTGATGGTGACGAACCGCCCAACTGACTTCCTCATTCACATAGGGCTCGATCAGTTGGGCTCCCCAATAGCCATGATCGCTGGTGATAAGCGCTGCCATGGCAATGTCGTGCAGTAGACATCCCATGACGACTCTCTCGTCTAGCCCCGCCTTTCTCGCCAGGCTTGCGCTCTGAACAAGATGGTTCGCTACCATGGGCACGAAGCGGTGGCGGAAGAAATCCGCCAGCCTTGGCTGGGCCGGCATCTTCGGCAGTCGCGGGTCATCGCCCATCATGAGGTGCCGGCCGTTTCCGAGCGTCGCGAGAACGTCATACTGCGTGCGATGCGCCTCCTCTCCCATCGTGCAGATCGGCGGAGTTAGAATGACACGGCTAGCGGGGAGATTAGCTGGGGCGGTGCTCACATCTTCCGGGAACTGCGGTAGGACCTCAGACATTCTCAATCTCCTTTGCATGGTCGCGTAATTTCTCCCGAACGCATCCGTCGGGTGACGCGATCCTCGAAATTGAGCGCGATGCTGCGGCACATCATTTCCTCCTCCGGCCGCGCCCGGTTCAGATGTGGTAGATGTCAACGACGTGGTGGATGTAATCGTTCTTCAGAATTACTTTTTTCCGCGTGATCAGCGGGTGAGGGCCGGTGGTGTCCAGGGTGTAAAAGGACGTGCCGAAATAGGTGTCCACGGTCTTGTAGCGGTAGCTGAACGTCACCCAGTTGAACCGCAGTTGGCAGACGCCGCCGTCCTGCTCGAGGATCTCGACGTTGCTGATGTTGTGCGAGGTCCGCGGCTCCGGCAGGCTGGTTGCGCTCGACCGCTCGGTCCCGATACGGAAGACCCGGTCCTCCAGCCCGCCCTTGTTGCCGTACCAGATCAGCGAAATTTCGGTCTGCGGGTCGCTGACGAGCCGGTCATCGTCGTCCCAGGACGGCATCCAGAATTCTACGTTCGGCGCATAGAGCGCGAGCCAATTCTCCCAGTCCTTGTCGTCGAGGAAGCGGGCCTCGCGGTACAGGAATTGCCGGACGTCCTCAAAGCGAGAGTTGCACGGCCGCGGCGTTGGGTTTCTCGATCGTGCTCGACATGGTCGCTCTCCTAGGCCCCGGAGGTTGCTTCGACGGACAGCGCGCGCTGCAGGGCTTCCTGCCAGTATTTGTGCTGCACGACGAAGAGCCCTTCGTCTTCGGTGCGCAGACCGCTCATCAGCGGTTTCAGCCCGATCGACTCGGC
>DATMQL010000147.1:0-2945 GCA_035566815.1 Steroidobacteraceae bacterium
CTCAGCCCGCGCTGGCCCGCGATACTTCCCGGCCCGTCGCCGTACCTGACCTTCCCTTCCAGGTGCCGGGATCTATTCGAATCCCTAACGGAGATCGGTAACACGGAGTCCGCCGGCCAGGCAGCCCGCTTCGAGATCACGGCCAACGGTAAACGACGCTTGCTGTTCCCGGAGGCCTGCCAACAGCTGGCCGATATTGCGCGGGAAGCGGTTCGCAATGCCCACCGGCACGCCCGCGCGAGTCTGGTCACCATGACCGTTGACTATCACAACACGTCGCTACGGCTGCGGATCGTCGACGACGGGCAGGGTATCGATCCGCAGGTCCTCGCGGCCGGCCAGCGGTGCGATCACTTCGGGTTGGTTGGAATGCGGGAGAGAGCGGCCCAGTTGGGCGCGCGCTTCAGCCTGGAAAGCAATCATGGGAGCGAGTACCTGCATCAGTGTGACCAACCTGATGAAGTCGACTTCGAGGCCTGACATCAGGCTGTCGAGTGCGGCGGCGGAGAGGGGCGACTTGGGTTGCATCGGGTGAGATTTTAGCAGCGCGCCGCACGCCCCATGCGGCACGCTACCCCGCTTGGAAAGGTCTGCGGCGAATCAGCTCGGTTCCCGCGCCTTATAAGAATACTTCTGCCCGGCCACCGAGGCCTGGTACAGGGCACCGCCTTTCACGATCGTGAACACGACCATTCCCTTGTAGTACCTGCCGGTGGTCGTAGCGTCCTTCTTGCCGCCGCTGGCCTCGCCATTCGCGCCTTGTGTGCCGGCTTCGGCACCGGCCGCGGCGGTGATCGCGACGACCTGCACCCCGGCGTCAAACTCGAAGTTCCCGTTCGTAAACTCGTCCAGGGCGCGCTTGTCCTGGAAGAACACGATCTGGCTATATCCTTCGCCGCCTGCCTGAAATCCGACGCTGACCTGGGTCAGCGACGTGTCGCCGATATATTTCCCGCGCGCATATACGCGACCCGTCCCGTGTGCCCCGCCTACGATGAAGGCTCCTTTACCGATCGTTGGAAACACCGCGTAGCCGTAACAATCATGGAAATACGCAGAGCTTTCGCCCGCGTGTTTGAACAGGTCGACGGTTGCGCGGGTGTCGGCATCGGAGGGGGCCGCCGCCGCGGCAGTTGCTGCCATCAGCAGCACCGCGGCCATCCAGAACTTGTACATCAGTCTCATGGGTCTCTCCCCTCAACAGCGTGGCAATGGCGCGCAGTGTACGGCGAACCCCCGCCCGAGCCGAGACGTTACGAGAACAATCAGCCATTGTCCTACAATGGAATCTACCATTTTCGCAGGCTGTCTATTTATACAGGATGCGCGCTCATGACTTCACGACGCGAGGCCTTGCGCTTTGGCTTGGCGGCGGGCGCGGCAGCGGCGCTCGTGCCGCCTGCCTGGGCCGCCGATCTGCCTGTGATCACCAAAGTGATCCCTTCCACGGGTGAGAAACTGCCCGTAGTAGGCCTGGGAACGGACCAGTTCCGCAGCAGTGAGCGGGACGCCATTCAGGCCGAAATCCAACGCATGCGGCAGTTGGGCGGAAGTGTCATCGACACCGCCGCGGCGTATGGCGACAGCGAAGCCGTCATCGGTGACTCGCTGGCGGCACTCGGCCTGCGCGAGCACATATTTCTCGCCACGAAGTTGACGGTCAACGAGGCTGGGACCTCGACCCGTGGCGGCGAGGAGAGTTTCAATCGCTCCCTGGCGCGACTAAAGACCCAACGTATCGATCTGCTGCAGGTTCACAATCTCGAGGGGGTAGAAGCGCTGATGCCCGTGCTCCAAAAATGGAAGAAGGACGGGAAAATCCGCTACATCGGCATCACGACCTCACGTGTGGGACAACATAGCCACATGGCGGAGTACATGCGCCAGTATCCGCTCGATTTTGTGCAGGTTGACTACTCACTTGCAAACCGCGACGCGGCCACGAACGTCTTGCCGCTCGCGATGGAGCGGCGTGTGGCCGTGCTCGCGAATATTCCCTTCGGTTTCGGCTCCGTGTTGCGTCAAGCCCAGGCGCGCCGGCTGCCGGACTGGGCCGCGGACATCGATGTGACGAGTTGGAGTCAGTTTCTCCTGAAGTATGTCATCGCGCATCCGGCCGTGACCTGCGTCATACCCGGGTCCACGAAGGTCGAGCACCTCGAGCAGAACCAACTTGCGGGACGCGGTCGGCTGCCGGACGAGGCGATGCGTAAGAAAATGGAAGAGGTGTGGGACGCCGGGTGACGGCGGCATGCACGCACGTTCCGGCTCCGTAGGCCAGCCCCGTTTAGCACGGGGACTGGCCGGAGCGCGCTATCCAGGTCAGACGCTGCGATAGCTCTTGCGTTTCTTTTTGCGATGGTCGATCTCGCGCGGATAGATGCCGCAGCGGAGCACCACCTGTTCGTAGCCGACCCTTTCTTTCGGAATCGGAGTTTCGACCGAAGGCGTCGACAACATGATGGCGTCGAAGCGCTCCTGGATGCCGGGCTTGAACTCCGGATGACTCAGGATGAACAGGTCGTTGTTGACGACACCGTTCAACACACGCTCACCCGCTTCCAATGGATCCATCATCACCGACGGGCCGGGCGGACGCGGCGGGCCGTTCGGCCGATTCGGCGGGTGATACGGATTCTCCTCGCCGGTGCCGATGTAGTTGTCGGTGCTCACCCCACCCGGGCAGAACACCGATGTGCCGATGTTGGTGGATTCGAGCTCCACGCGGAGAGCTTCCATGATGCCGACCGCGGCGATCTTGGTCGACGTGTAGACGCCGGCGTTCACACCCGGTAAGAGCCCGCCCATGGAGGCCGTGGTCACGAAATGACCTCCCTCGCCGTGCTCGAGCATATGCGGCAGGCAGGTGGCGACGCTGTTATAGATGGCGGTGAAGTTCACCGCGACGGCGTTATCCCATTCCTCGTACTTGGCCTGACTTGCCT
>DATMQL010000148.1:0-2284 GCA_035566815.1 Steroidobacteraceae bacterium
GTTAACAGCGGTGTTTGAAATTGGTTATCGAACCAGGCACGCTCGATCCCCACTGATCGCGAAAAGGAAGGAAGGATGACTGGCAAGACCTACGGGCAGGTATTTCAGGCGCAGGAGTAATCGGCGATAAGTTCGTACGCACGATTGGGGGATGTGATGAGTACGGTTGTGAGCATGAGCGACACGAGTGGCCACGCCGCCGCATGTGGTCCCGCGGATCGGCAGGCGCGCGAGTGGCGTCGCGAGAAACTCCTCGACGACGTCCGTCTCACCGGCAGCCCAGTCGGCCAGTCTCCGGCCTGGCGTGATGTGCTGAGGAGGGCGATCCAGGTCGCGGCGACGGACACGACAACGTGTCTGCAGGGCGAGTCGGGTGTGGGGAAGGAGGTCGTGGCGCGGCTCATCCATCGCGCCTCGCCTCGCCGCTGCGGCCCGTTCGTCGCGATCAATTGCGCGGCGTTGCCCGAGTCGCTGTTCGAGTCGGAGCTGTTCGGGTTCGAGCGCGGCGCGTTCACGGGAGCGCACCTGGCGAAACCCGGACAGATCGAAATGGCGGCGGGCGGGGTGCTGTTTCTTGACGAAGTGAGCGAGATGACGCCCACGACCCAGGCGAAGTTTCTACGCGTGCTGCAGGAGCGCGAATTCCGGCGGCTCGGCGGTCTTCGGGCCATCCGGACGAACGTCCGGGTGATCGCCGCGACCAATCAAGACCTGCACGAGGCCGTCGCGCGAGGCCAATTTCGACTCGATCTGTACTATCGGTTGAACGTGTTCGACATTCGCATTCCGCCGCTGCGTGAGCGCCGCGAGGACATCGTCGTCCTGGCGCAGGCCTTCCTGCAGGAGCGTGCGCGGTCAACGGGTGGCGCCCGCGTGGAGCTGACGGCAGCAGCGACGGACACCCTACTCGGGCACGAGTGGCCAGGGAATGTCCGAGAATTGCACAACGCGCTCGAGCGCGCCACGATCGTCTGCGAGGACGGACTGATTCGCGCACAGGACTTATCCCTCGCGCCGCCCAGGGTCCCAGCCATGCTGGACAGCACAGACCTGAACGTCGTCGAGCGCCAGGCGATTGAGCGAGCCATGCGTAATGTGAGCGGGAACAAGGCGAGGGCTGCGCGGCAACTGGGCATTTCCAGGACGCAGTTGTATATGCGGCTACGGAAGCACGGCCTCGAAAGCGCCGGCGCGTGAAGTTCGGCACGCCGCTAACGCCGCCGCCTGAATCGCTTGTCGCGCGTGTTCGAGGGGAATACTTCGAGATGCCCGGATTGCGGGTGACGCTCGCACAGGCATGTCGGCTCTGGCAGTTGGACGTGTCTACGTGCGAGATGCTGTTCGAATACCTTGTCCGGGTAGGTTTCCTCTGCAAAACGGAGAGTGGCTTCTATATCGCTGCGGTAATCACTCGCAGACGAAGCAGGGAGTAGAGCGTGGCATGATGGCCTTCCCCCACTTCCTTGCGGGCGGCGGCGAGATCGGTGCGCTCATGCGGGCGAAGTCCTGGTCCGACACGCTGCTCGGGCCGCCTGAGACGTGGCCTGAGGCCCTCAAGATGGCCGTCAGCATCTGCCTTAACTCTCGCTTCCCCATATCGCTGTGGTGGGGTCCCGAGTTGGTCATGCTCTACAACGACGCGTGGCGGCCGATCCTTGGGAAAACCAAACATCCGGCGGCCCTGGGGCGGCCGGGCATCGAATCGTGGCCGGAGATCTGGGACACTATCGGCCCGCAGTTCACGAGTGTGTTAACCAGGGGCGAGGCGACCTGGTCGGACGACCTGTTGCTCGTGGTCGAACGCAACAATTATCGCGAAGAGGGGTACTTCACCTATTCCTACAGCCCGATCAAACACAGCGACGGCAGCATCGGTGGCGTCTTCTCCGCCATCACCGAAACGACCGAACGGGTCCTTGGCGAGCGGCGCCTGCGCATTTTGCGGGAACTTGCCGCGCAAACCGCAGAATCGAAAAGCGTGCAAGCGGCGTGCGAAGCCTTTGCGCGAGTGCTTGGCGGCGGCAATCCCGATTTGCCATTTGCGATCCTGTATCTGCTGGACGACGACGGAACGTCCGCATCGCGGCTTGCCAAGACCCGGATCGACGATGCCTTTGCGCCAGCCGCCCTCCGACTCGACCACGATGACCCCTGGGGCGTCGCGCGAGTGATCCGTGACGGGCACGTCATTCTGCTCAACGATCTCGCCGTACGCTTCGGCACCCTTCCCGGCGGCGTGTGGCCTGAGCCAACGACCTCGGCCATCGTGCTTCCCGTCGCCAAG
>DATMQL010000149.1:0-4931 GCA_035566815.1 Steroidobacteraceae bacterium
CGCAGGCGCTCCCAGTAGGGCTCATCGCTCAACAGCGGCGCGACGGGCTCCGTACCCGTGACGATGAGCGCATCGGGCGGCTCCCGGTGCAGCTCATCGATAGACCAATACCGGTCACCGTTGACATGCGCGAGGCCCGCGGGTCCTCGGGGTACTTCGGGTAAAAAGTAAAATCGCAGCCGTACCGGCACGGTGTTCGCGCTTGCGCTCAGCAGGCGGGCGAACTGTGCTTCCGTGGCTTCGAGCGCCGTGTCCGGCATATTGTTGACTAAGCCGACAACGACAGCGCGTTGTGCGCGAGGGCGTTTCGCACCTCTTTGGAGCGCGGCTCGGGAACGGGCGGATTCAATCTCGAGTGGCATGGAGACTCACTTCATCCAACTTCCTGTAATGAATGCTTTACTCTTTTGTGTAAGGATTGTTGTGCATTATTACGCTTCTTGGCGTATCGTGACAGCAGAATTAGAGCGTAAACAGGTCCATTTTCATGGAAGCGCCCTCGATCTCAAGAACTGTCAATTTCACGCCCGGTGATCTGTCGACGCGTGCCCGGGCCGTCGCCGCCATCGCGGCCAACAACGCGATCGACGTCGATGCGTCCTCACGTTTTCCTGCTGAATCCTGTGCTGCCCTCAAAGAGCACCGCCTGCTGGGTATCATGGTGTCGCGCGACCTGGGCGGCGAGGGCGCGAGCATCGCGGACGTGGCGGACATCTGCTACCTGTTAGGTCAGGCGTGCGCGTCGACCGCCATGATCTATGCCATGCATCAGATAAAAGTGGCCTGTGTGACGCGTCACATGCGCGACAACGGCGTGTTGGCAAACACGATGCGCCGCCTGTGCGCCGAGCAGTTGCTGCTGGCATCCTCTACGACCGAAGGTCAGAGCGGCGGAAACGTGCGCACCAGCGAGGCGCCCGTCGAGCACGAGGACGGCCTCATACGGCTCGTGCGCCGCGCCAGTGTCATTTCGTACGGCGCCTATGCCGACGGTATCGTGACCACCGCGCGCCGTTCGGCGAGTGCGGCCGGCTCCGACCAGGTGTTGGTTGCATTCCTGAAGAGCGACTACACGCTGACGCGGTTGCAGGGATGGAACACCCTGGGCATGCGCGGTACCTGCAGCGAAGGCTACACGCTGAAGGCGACCGGGCAGGCGGCCCAGATCCTTCCCGATCCGTACGAGACGATCCACGCGCAAACCATGGTGCCCTTCGCGCACCTGTTGTGGGGCTCTGTCTGGACTGGCATTGCGGCCAGCGCGACGAGCCGCGCACAGGCTTTCATCAGGCAGGCGATGCGGACCTCGAATGGCCAGTTGCCACCCGGCGCCCCACAGTTCACGCAGGCTCTGAAGTCCCTGCGCACGCTGCGCGGGATGTTGGCGACGTCCCTGCGCACTTATGAGCGCAACATGAACGACCCGAAGGCGCTGGCTTCCGTCGACTTCCAGTCGATGATCACACTCGCGAAAGTCGAGGCCTCGGAGCTCGCTGTCTCGATCGTCATGAGCGCGATGCGGGCTTGCGGGTTATCCGGCTACCGCAGCGACGGCGACTTCACCCTCGGCCGCCATCTGCGCGATGTGTTGTCGTCGCCGATCATGATCAACAACGATCGGATCCTGGCGAACCTGGCGACCAGCTCGCTGATGACACCCATTCCTACTTCGATGCGTGACTGACCTGCCCATGAGTATTTCCGCCACCACCGCCGCTACCACTGCGTCCGTATCCGCGACGCCCGATCCGCTCGAATCTCTCGCCGCGACGCTGTTCCGTCCCATGGGCAGCGATGGGGTTTACGCGCGCACGGCGCTCTATGAAGATGTCGTCGAGCGACTGACCGCTTATATCTCCCGCCAGCGCGATCCGCGCGCTGAGATTCTGCGCTTTCCGCCGGTCATGAGCCGGAATCAGCTGGAAAAGTCGGGCTACCTGAGGAGCTTTCCGAACCTGTTGGGTTGTGTTTGTGCTCTGCATGGCAGCGAGGCGGCGATCCGCTCGGCCGCCGATTCCCACTACACCGGCGGTGATTGGACGAAAGGGCTCACCGCTGCGGATCTCGTGTTGTCACCGGCGGCGTGTTACCCGGTATACCCGTTGGTCGCCAGCCGCGGGCGTCTGCCGGAAGGCGGTTTGTTGTTCGACGTGGCGGCGGATTGCTTCCGCCACGAGCCGTCGCGCTCTCTCGATCGTCTGCAGTCCTTCCGCATGCGTGAGTTCGTCCGCATCGGCACGCCGCAGGACGTTATGTCATTCCGTGAGCAGTGGATGGCTCGTGCGGAAGGTTTGGCGCGTGACCTGGCGTTGCCGTGCGCGCTGGATGTAGCCAACGATCCCTTCTTCGGCAAGGTGGGCCAGATCATGGCCGTGAGTCAGCGGCAGAACGCCCTGAAGTTCGAGCTGCTCATACCGTACTACGCCAACGCGAAGCCCACGGCCTGCATGAGCTTCAACTGTCATCTGGAGCATTTCGGCGAAGTCTGGGGGATTCACGACAGCGCGGGCGCCGTGGCCCACACCGGCTGCGTTGCCTTCGGCATGGATCGCCTCGCGGTGGCACTTTTTTCGAATCATGGTGTGGACCTCGCGCGCTGGCCGGACTCCGTGCGCCAGGCGCTGGCTATCTAACCCATTGCTATGCCGCTCGATCCGCGCGCCAAGCGGTTTCTGGATAGGCTGGCCGCCCTGCATCCTCCGAGTGTGCTCTCTCTGACGGTGAGTGAGCGCCGCGCCGGGGTGACTGAGCTGATGGGTTTTTCCGGCCCCGCAGAGCCCATAGGGAGTATTGAAGAGCGCACGCTGCCGGGTCCGTCCGGGCTGCCGCTGACCCTGCGTATCTATCGGCCCGCGTTCGCGCGACCGGCGACCGGGGAGTTGGATGACACGCCCGGGCCCGCGCTGATTTATTTCCACGGCGGCGGCCTGGTGGCGGGCAGCCTCGACACACACGATCCGATCTGCCGCTCGCTGAGCAACGCCAGCGGTTGCATGTTGCTGTCCGTTGATTACCGGCTGGCGCCGGAGTATCCGTTTCCCGCGGCCATCGCGGATGGTTGCCACGCCACCGAATGGGTCATCAGACATGCGGAGGAGCTCGGGATCGATCCTGCGCGAATCGGGGTGTGTGGTGACTCGGCGGGGGCGACGCTCGCCGCGGTGGTGTGCCAGGCGGTTGCCGCCGGTGGCCGGGGGCGGCTGGCTCTGCAGTTTCTGTTATGTCCCATCATGGATTTCTGCGCGTCCACCGACTCCCGGCGCGATTACGCCGCCGGTTACCTCGTCGACCAGGCGACGCTGGATCATGACCTCAAGTACTATCTCGGGGCGGATGGCGATCCCATGCATCCCCGCGTTTCACCGTTACGGGCGGCGGAGGTCACAAATCTGCCGCCGACCTGCATTCACACTGCCGAATTCGACCCGTTGCGCGATGAAGGCGCCGCATATGCCGAGCGGCTTCGGGAAGCGGGCGTGAAAACCACGTACCGGTGCCACTCCGGTATGATCCATCTGTTTTATGGAATGGGCGGCCTCATTCCCTACGTAGCGACCGCCTACCGGCAGATGGGCACCGACATTCGTTCCATGCTCGGGGAATCCGCACCATGAATCGCCTCGAGATCGAGAAACTGCTGCAGCAGATTTACGCCGCGCGCACCGAGGGGCAACTCGACAAGCTCTGCGCGCTGTTTGCTGCGGACGCGTCTTTCAAAATCGCTGGCGCCACCGACGGCAAGCCGATTGCCATTGCGGCTCGAGGCTCGGCTGAGATCCGTACCTGGCTGGCCGTGATGCTCAAAACCTTCAAGCTGAGTCACTTCCAGCTGCTCTCGGTGGCCATCGACGGTGCCCGAGCCGCGGTCCACTGGCGGGTCGATATCCATTCGAAGATCACGGGGGTCGTCGTGCCCACTGAATTGGTGGACCTGGTGGAAGTGAGCGACGGTCGGGTCACGGCCTACCGGGAGTTCTTCGCTCCCTGCTGAGCTGCCTGCGCCGCCACGGCCTCGCACTCGGTCTTCCAGGTCTCATGACAGCGTGGGTGAAAGTGGAGAGTCACTGGTTGGCCATCCAGCTGCGCCTCCACCTCGTATTCCACCTCGGTGGCCGAGAGGAGCACGCGACAAAAGTCGCAAGGAGCGCCGCATCCCTTCCCACCCCAGAGTCGAATCGACTGTGCCCGGCGTAGTGCCGACACGGTGAGGCGCTCAGTGCGCGGCGCCTCTTCGGGATTTTTGCGATCGGCGGAAGCGGGCCCGTTCATTTTGTGTACCTTGCAGTCCCGGGACTGCATCTGGCCGCTGACGTCATACTTACTATGCGCCGGACGAGGGGACGGAGCAAGCACTGCTACGCTTGTGGCAACGCGTCTCTTGCTCCCGGTTTTGGTGACGGAACCGTCATCTCCGCTGCGCCGTGTCCAAACCCTGCGCTAGTTCGCGAAAAGCTTGGATTTTCTTTGCCTGTGCAAGCGCTTTCCGCTATTTTTCGTGCGCCTAGGAACATTAGTCAGACACGCTCCCGGTACGCTTTAAAATAAGTATTCAGTTCGGGGTTCTTGAACGTCGTCGCACGGAAGATCCCATCGCGAATTGCCGATCAGGAGATTCTCCGTGGTCATGAAGCTAGCCGTTGTTGACGGTTGGCCCGCGCGAATGCGCGCCTGGCCTCTTTCCAGGGGATATCCCGTTCCCAGTCGCGTTTCCCGCGCTTGAGCGCGCGGTGCTTTTAAATTCTGGAGCAGGTGATGCAGATTCAAGAACGCGTTCGCCGTACCCCCAAGGCAGGCAAGGGCAGCACGAAGAAGATTGGCAACGGCGGCGCGGGCGACAGCGATTCCCCAGTCGACGGGAGCGAGTTGGACGTCCGCAAACTGCTTCGGGCGCTGCAGGCGGTCCGCGACGGTGATTTCTCGGTCCGGCTGGC
>DATMQL010000150.1:0-2204 GCA_035566815.1 Steroidobacteraceae bacterium
CTGCTGGTGCCGAGCGACACCAGCATCGCGCAACTTCACGAGGTATTCCTGGCCGCTTTCGGCTGGAAGATATGCACCTGCACCGTTTTGAGATCCGCGGCCGGAATACGGACCGAGCCGTGAGAGTGGCATTTTTTTCGCAACGACGCCCGAAAGGTACGGATTGGCGATCTGAAGCTGCGCCGGATGGAGGCAGCTGGCCGAATACCTCGCCGGTAAGAGATCGTGCCCTCGATGCCAGCGATCGCGAGCAATCAAGGGCTGCCACCCGCTGCGATTCCGGAGCGCCTACGGTGATGTGTCATTACGAGCCCCAGATGGCATCGCTGTGAATGCGAGAGATCAACCGGAGGGAGTTACTGCCCCTTGAATGATCTCCCAGGCGACTGTGTCTCCTTCATCACATTCTCCGTTAACAGAATTTTTCATGTCGCTTGCAAGTTGATAAGATTCTCCAGCGTTTAAAATTGAAAGGATGTGGGCTCGATGACTCTGCCCCGGCGTACCGCAATCGCGCTGCTGCTCGTCGTCCCGCTGTTAGCCCCCGCGGCCTTCGCCAATCAAGACCTCAGTAAACGCGAACACCAGGTCGACGAGCTCTTCGCCGCCTACGACGAGCCCGATTCCCCAGGATGGGCGCTGGGCATCGTCCACAACGGCGAGTTCATCTTTGCCAGTTGACGGTCGAGGACAGCGCTATTGCCGGGCGCCCGGCGCTGCGCGAACGACAAACTGCGCACCACGTCGCGCGTTTCGAGGTCGTGCGGCGCGCCGTTCGCCGGTATCATCGGGCCACGATGTCATTCCTACCGCCCGCTTCTACATTTCTGAGTTCCTCCATGCGCGTCTCCCGCAGTGCCTCAACGGCGCTGCCGCTCCTGGCCCTCCTGCTCTGCTCCGCGTGCGCCTCCTCGGGCGGCCGCATCGAGGCAGCGGACGACCCACCGCTGGTCGCGGTTACCCTTGCCACGCCCGATCTCCACGACCTCCGGGTGGCCGCGAGCCAAGCCAAAGACGAGGGTGAGCCCGAGGTTCCGGCGGCCGTCGCCGAGACGGAGCAGCGCGAGGCGCCACCCAGGACTCAAGGCTTGCCGGAGTTGGTCGTGGAGGGTCGCGAGCGCCACCTCGTCATCCGCGACTTGGTTGCCGAGGGCCAGGCGCAGCTGCGCGACGTGGAACTGCAGTACACCTTCACCGGTAAGGGCGGGCGTGAGGTGCTGCGCGGCCGGCCGGTCGCCTTCGCGTTGTGGAGCGAGGCGCAGAAGAACTGGACCATTGCTCACTTGGAGATCCCCCGCCCGCCGGTGAAATGGAAGCCCGGCCACGGGCCACTGCCCTTCGCCGTGCGCACGCCCGGTATTGAGGCGCGGCACGTGAAGGGCACAGGGGCCGAGCGGCTGATGTTCGCATTCTCGCGCGGCGGCGAGGAGCTGAAGGTCTACGGCCGCAAGTTCCCGGTATTCGACAACACCCTCATCAAGAAGAAACGTTGGCGCGAGGCGGCGGCGACGGCACGACCCATCGTCTACCTGCCCTATACCCAGGATACCCTTGACCCGCGCTTCGTCACGGGCGGCAGGGATTTCCTGCTCGCCACCGCACGGCGCGCCATGGACGAACTTCGTAACGCGAACGTGCCGAGCGCGGCCTTTCCGGGCGAGCTGCTCGCGGACGTGATACCAGCTGAGGTGATCACGACGCTCGCGGTCATAGAACAGACCGACGACGAGGACTTCCTCGAAAAAGGCAGAGATGCATTCGACGAGGTACTCAGCCAGTACGGCCTGAAGCGCGAGGAAGCGTATCGCTACAGCGTCTCGAGTGCGAAAGCGCTGGGCCCGATGCAGTTCACCAACCGGCACGGCAATGGCACGTATTCGCTCGTCGTGCGAAGGTGCCGCGGCGCGCAGCTGGACTCAAACTTCGAGCGCGGCGCGACCCGCCTGCCGAACGCAATGAAGGCGGCCGTCTGCCTGCTGGACCTCGAGCTATCACAGATGAGCAGTGAAATCCGCTCCGCCTATCGCACGAATCCGGAAGTGCTCGGCATCTTTGCAGTCGCCGCCTACAATGGCGGCCCGCGCAACGTCGCCAAGCTTTATCGCGCGCTCGACCGCATGGGCGTCCAACTCGGCGAGCTGCGCCGCGCGGGCCAGCTCACCGCGGGCTCGGCAGTCACCTGCCCCTGTGTCTGGCGCGAGCAA
>DATMQL010000151.1:0-3423 GCA_035566815.1 Steroidobacteraceae bacterium
TCGGTGGCGGGCTCTTAAATGGCCGTTCCGCCTGATTATAGAACCCAAAGTGTGATGGACGGTCAAACTCTCGAACCCGCCTGGAGTTCCCCCGTCTGCTGCCGGCGACGGTGTGACGGATGCACATCGCCTGCTGCAACCTCAGCGCTTATAATTCGTTCATTGCATAACAAGTGCTTGTTTACTCGAAAGATGATGGCCCCTCTGCACAGAGCTCTCGCTGCCCTGGCACTCACCTGCGCAGCCTTCACCGCCCACGGTGATCCGCTTCCCCAGGCGGAGCGCGTTACGCTGCGCTCGGCGGAGAGCCTGCCAGTGGTCGATCGCCTCGTAGTGCATAAGACCGAGCGGCGTCTCATGCTCCTGCACGGAGAGACGGTCGTGCGGTCGTATAAGATCGCCCTGGGGGTGAATCCGATCGGGCAAAAGGAGCGCGCCGGTGACTTCCGCACCCCCGAGGGGCGGTACTTCCTCGTGCGCCGCAATCCGCGCAGCGACTACTTCCTCTCGATCCAGGTCTCCTATCCGAACGAGACCGACCTGAAACGGGCGCACAGGAACCACTGGGACGCCGGCGGATCGATCATGATCCACGGGCTCCCCAATCAGCTGAAGCACGCGCCGGCGTACTACGAGATCACCGACTGGACCGACGGCTGCATCGCCCTGTCGAACGCCGACATGGTGGAGGTCTGGCTGCTGACGCCAGATAACGCGCCGATCGACATTCTTCCATAGCACAGGCTGCCGTAGGATACGGCTCCCAGGCGCCCGTGCTTCCGCACGGGCCCACTCAACTATTCGGGGAACCCCCTTTGGTGGACAGCAGTATCGTCGTTCCCGAATTCATCGATGCCCGCGTCGGCCCGCGTGGCAGCCTCGAGAACCTCTCACAGGCCGAGATTGGCAAACTTCTCGACTCGGGGCAGGGGGGCTTATACCGCCTGTTCCGCCAGTGCGCCCTCGCGGTTCTTAACAGCGGTGCCGGAGCCGACAACGACAACGCCAAGGAAATCTTCGACCGCTATCGGGATTTCGATATCGAGATCGTGCGGCATGCCTGGGGTGTCAAGCTCGAGGTGCACAACGCTCCGGCCTCCGCGTTCGTCGATGGCCAGATGATTCGCGGCATCAAGGAGCACCTGTTCGCGGTGCTACGCGACGTGGTGTTTATTTCGAACGAGATCATCGACAGCGGTCGCTTCGATCTCAGGAATTCGGCTGCCATCACCAATGCCGTATTCCACGTGGTGCGCAACGCGCGCCTGCTCGACCACAAGGCGCGGCCGAACCTCGTCGTATGTTGGGGCGGACACTCCATCGGGACCACCGAGTACCAGTACACGAAGAAAGTGGGCTACGAGATGGGCCTGCGTGCGCTCGATGTCTGCACCGGCTGCGGCCCCGGCGCCATGAAGGGACCGATGAAGGGTGCGACGATCGGTCACGCGAAACAGCGTATCGAGCACGGCCGTTACATCGGTATCACCGAGCCCGGCATCATCGCCTCGGAGCCGCCGAACCCGATCGTGAACCAGTTGTCGATCATGCCGGACATCGAGAAGCGCCTCGAAGCCTTTGTGCGGCTCGCCCACGGCATCGTCGTTTTCCCGGGCGGCGCCGGTACGGCGGAGGAAATCCTCTATCTCGTGGGCATCCTGCTGAATCCGGCCAACCGGGAGCAGCCTTTCCCCGTCGTGCTCACCGGTCCGCGCGAGAGCGCCGCGTACTTCGAGCAGGTGAGCCGCTTCATCGTCGGCACGCTGGGCGAGGCGGCGCTGCGCCGCTTCACCGTCATCATCGACGATCCGGCGGAGGTCGGGCGGCACATGGTGCAGGGCATGGAGGCCGTGCGCGCGTTCCGTAAACAACACAACGACTCCTACAACTTCAACTGGCTGCTGTCCATCCAACCGGAATTCCAGCAGCCGTTCGAAGTCACGCACGAGTCGATGCGTGCGCTCGAGTTGCATCGCGATCAACCGGCGCACGATCTCGCGGCCAATCTGCGCCGTGCGTTTTCCGGCATAGTGACCGGCAACGTCAAGGAATACGGCGTCAAGGCGATCGATCGCCATGGTCCGTACGAACTCGCGGGCGATGCCACGATCATGGGCCTGCTCGATGAATTGCTCGCTGCATTCGTTGCGCAGCGACGCATGAAACTGCCAGGCACGGAGTATCGTCCGGTGTATCGTCTCGTCGCCTGAGACTTTCTACCTAACTTCTTGCATTACATAACGCCACGGCAATTTAACAACACGTGACGTTTTACCGAAGCTGCGTCGCACCGTATGTAATCGGCGACACGCGTGTGAAGCAGTTCCTGCCTCCGCAGCCCGAAGGCCGTAGGCTTGTGGAAATATTCAGGAGGCTCTTATGAGCTCTTCGGACAGAGGGCGCGGTGATGCGCCAGGCTCGCGACACGACCCGGCACCTGCCGGTACCACGCCACCGGGACCGGCCGATGCCGCGGACCCGTACGCGAATTGGCTCGATCGCATGCAGCGCGCCCGGGCGCGCCACGCGGCGATCACCAAGAATCTCTACACGTGGTCCAACTACAAGAATTGGGCCGACAAGATGCGCGACAACTGGGAAGAGGAGGCCCCGAACGCCAAGGGCTCCACTCCACTCGTCGGCACCAAGCCCCCGATTCCCCGCAAGTAACCGTATTCCTAGGGTGTTGCCGCCCCCGCCGTGACTGCCTGCGGTCCTGCAGGCAGCTTGCAAAGCTCCTCGTGGCGCTCCGCCATCGGCAGCCGCGCCAGCTCCCGCGCGGCGGCGTAGAAGCGTGGCAGATCGTTATCCTGCTCGGCGAGCAGGCGCTCGAATCCCGGCACGCAATCGTAGTAATTCGCCTCGGATGCGAGCCGCGCGTTGTTCAGGCCTTCCTTGATCCACTCGTCATACACCGTGGACTTCAAGCCCTGCCGCTTTTCGAGATCGAGTATTTCGTGCGTCAAGTTCTCGAACGCGGTGGCCTTTTGCGCGCGCATTTCCGCCACGGGCAATCCGGAAGCGTAAAGTCTCGCGAGCTGCGTTCGGCTGCGATCAAACAACGCGATGTACTCCCGCTCCCGGGTGCTGTCTTTGTGGAATCGTTGGATCCGATCCGCATGGCCGTTGAGTGTCAGCCAGCGCTGCAGCCCGGCGTTCTCCACGGTGGTCGCGAAGGCCTCGTTGAACTGTGTGTCGTTTTTCACGTAGAGCAACTGATGCGCCAATTCGTGAAAGATAATCGCAGCGAGCTCGTCAGGCCCGTAAGGGAGCATGGTGCTCAACACCGGGTCCGCGAACTTACCTAACGTGGAATAGGCGGGGACGCCATCCAACGTAACGTCGAAACCTCGCTTCGACAGTTCAGATGCGAAATTGCGCGCGCGCTTTTCGGAGAAATAGCCGCGGTAAGAGACGCAGCCC
>DATMQL010000152.1:0-2501 GCA_035566815.1 Steroidobacteraceae bacterium
AGCTCTGCGTCGCGCTCATGGAAACAAAAGCCAGGCCGCGCGCATGTTGGGACTCTCGCGAAACGCGCTCCGCTACCGGCTTTCGAAAATCGGCATTGGCGACGAGCCGGAAAAAGAAAACGAAGAATAGTTCAGTTAGGACGCTGTCTTAGCGGAGACTTGTTGTCCGAGTAAAGACCCTGGCGCCGCCGCGGGAGAGCGGCGCTTTGAGCGCCGCGTAGCCTCGTCGATCTGACACGCAGGGCTTCAGCCCCAGTGGTGCTACCGGGCCTGAAGGCCGACCCATGGGGTGCCATTGAGAACGCGGCCCTGGAAGGCCGCTCTTCCACGGAGCGGGCGACGTCTCGTGCCCGTCGAGGAGACGGATTCCGGTGGCTGAAAACCACCACTCTTGGTTGAACCCGGCCAGCCGGGCTCCCGAGCCTCATCCGCGTCTCTTCAGCTCGCCTCTAACCTATTGAACAACAAGTCTTTAGCTTGCGCTCTCAATGCCGACTTTGGCACGTCACCTGCATTGTTCATTGGGCGCGAGTTCCTGTCGCGAGAGGTGGGCCATGAAAAACAGATTTGTACTCATTGTTGGAGCACTGATTTTAAGCGCGTGTGTGATGGCGGGTGCGCAAGTATCAGAAGAAGTGCCCGGACAGGGGCAGGCGCCGGCTCAAACGCAAGCCGAGCCTTCGTCCGCCGTGGCGCGCATCAGTTTGATCCACGGAGACGTCTCCACGCAGCGCGGTGATTCCGGGGATTGGGCGGCTGCGGCAGTGAACCAGCCGATGGTGAGCAGCGACAAGGTTTCTACTGGAGCCAATTCCCGGGCTGAGGTGCAGCTTGACTCCGGGAACATTCTGCGGCTTGGCGACAGCACGCTGGCGAGCATCGCAGGCCTTTCGCGGACTCAGATCCAGGTACAAGTCGAGCGCGGACTGATCGACTACACGGTTTTCAAGAACACGGAGGCCGCGGTTGAAATTGACACCGCGAGCGTCGCCGTTCGACCCGCACAGGCGGACGGAATTTATCGGGTTGAGATCAATGCGGAAGGCGACACACAGGTCATCGTCCGCAAGGGATCGGCCGAAATTTCGACGCCTCAGGGCAGCACTCAGGTGGAAAAGGGCCAAATGGCCGTCGTGCGTGGTACCGGCGCCGATACTCAATACAGGTTGGCGGAAGCGCCATCGAGAGACAGTTGGGATTCATGGAACAGCGAACGCGACCGATTGATTTACGATGCCCGGTCCTGGGGAAACACCAACCGCTACTACACCGGTTCAGAAGATCTTGATACCTACGGACGCTGGGTGACCGTTCCGGACTACGGTCCGGTGTGGACGCCCGTGGTGGGCCCGGGTTGGGCGCCTTATCGCAGCGGACGCTGGGTGTGGGAGCCGGGCTGGGGCTGGACATGGGTTTCGTACGAACCCTGGGGTTGGGCTCCTTATCATTACGGACGCTGGTTCGTTTACAACAGTTCGTGGGTATGGTGGCCCGGTCCGGCCTACGGATATCCGCGATATCGGCCGGTGTGGGCGCCCGCGTATGTGTCCTTCTTCGGTTTCGGCGGCGGCGTTGGCGTCAGTGTCGGATTCGGATTTGGCTCGGTCGGCTGGTTGCCGATTGGGCCGTGTGACCGCTTCTATCCCTGGTACGGCCGTTACGGGTCGCACTACAACGTGGTCAACGTCACGAATATCTACAACATTCACAATGGCCCCGGACGTGGTTTTGGAGGCATTGCTCCGCTTCGCGCCGGTGGTGCATATTCCAACCTGCGCCTGGCCTCGACGGATGCGAGAGTGCGTGGCGGCTTATCCACCGTTCCAACCGGGCAGTTCGGGACGGGACGGTCCACTCCTGTCGGAGTCAACGGTGAAACCTTTCGTGGCGGGCGCATGATCGCGGGAAATCTTCCCGTCATTCCGACGCGTTCGGCATTGTCGGTAAGCAACCGGCCGGCAGCAGCGTCGACGTTGCCGCGCGGCGGCGAGCAACAGCGCTTCTTCTCGAAATCACGGCCGGCGGCAGCGCCGCAATCGTTCGACCGGCAGGTCTCGCGGATGCAGCAGTCGATCCAGCGCAACGGCGCGGGTCAGTCATTCTCGAGAGGCGAAAGCGCAGTGCAAAACCGGCCACAGGTTCAAACCCAGGGTCCGGGCCGGGGAACGATGTCTACGCCGAACAGCGGGGTGGCAAGAACCTCGACTTCCGAGGGCGCGGGTTGGCGGCGATTCTCCGATTCGTCTCGAGCGCAGCATGATGGCGCCACGAGTCATTCGGCGGGGCCAGCAGGGACGTTCAACAATAACGTGCCGCGACCGGGAAGCTCCTCGCGTCCAGACGCGTCGACCAACAATGGCAGCTGGCGGCACTTCACACCCCAGTCGGGCGGTGGCCCCGCCGATCGGGTAAATAGCAACGGAGGCGGCATGTATGCCGGGCGCGGTGCAGGGCCAGAGTTCCAGCGCAACGAGATGTCGCGTCCGGATCGAGAAGTAGGT
>DATMQL010000153.1:0-2591 GCA_035566815.1 Steroidobacteraceae bacterium
TCCTGGCACACCCCGCGCTTCAGTCCGAAGGCTTCCACCGCGGAGGTACCGCTGTTGGTGGGATCCTCGTCGAAGGTCATGTGCTCGTTGATCTGCATCATCAGCGCATGGAGGAATCCGAGCACGTCCTCTTCGGACTCCAAGCGCAGATCGCGCGCGAAATTCGCCATCGCCGGATTGACTTCGGTGAGCGAGGTCGAGCGCAGGAACAGGCTCGGCGGAAAGCGCTCGTCGGTGCCCCTCAGCACGCCCCCGGTGTCGTGGGTCTCGATCAGGCCTTCGACCTTGATGGTGAGATCGGCGGTGGTCCCCTCGGTCAGGACATGGGTGACATTGCCGAACGCGTCCTGGTGCACCTGCAGGCGTGAATCGGTGGAGACGTCGATCTGCCATTCGGCGACATATTGCCCGTCATGGCTGCCGGGCGTCATCCGCAGGGTCTGAATAACGCCGCTGGCCGGCGGTTCGTAGCGGTAGCTTGTCGTATGGGCAATTCGCAGGCGCATGGGTTACCGGTGCTGGAGTCTTGTTACATCATAGAGCTAGAGAGATCGTCATGCCCGGCCAGAAGCGCGTCTTCGCGCTAGATGTCCCGGGCATTCACGTCTTTCTTGATCGATCGTCCTCAAGCAAGATGTGGATGGCCGGGCATAGCCGTCTGAAGGACGGCGTCGCTTCCACTCGCCTATGCCCGGCCATGACGGTGTTCAAATCAGATATTGCTTGGTGATGATTTCGCCAAGCCGGGAATTATCCGAAATGAACTCCTGGATGAATTCGTGCACGCCGTGCTGGAAGATATCGTCCATGTGGCTGTGTTCAAGCCGGTTGCGCACCCCGCGGGCATGGCGCTGGGAAGGGCCCTGGCGGCCATAGGCGACGCCGATCTGGTCGAGGTTGCGCACCAGATTGCCGTAGCAGCTCGCCAGCGACCGCGGCAGCGAGTCGTTGAGGATCAGAAGATCGGCGATCAGCCAGGGTTTCAGGGTTTCCCGGTAGACCCAGTGATAGGCGGTCAGCGCCGAGACCGAGCGCAGGATCGAGGTCCACTGGTAATAATCGAGCGGACCGCCGACATGCTCCTCTTCGGGCAGCAGCACGTGATATTTGACGTCGAGGATGCGGGCGGTGTTGTCGGCGCGCTCCAGGTGCACGCCGAGCCGCGAGAACCAGTAGGCGTCGTTGCGCAGCATGGTCCGGTAGGCCGAGCCGTCGAACCGCAGCGAGGTTTCCTGCACGAAGCGCAGGAATTTGGTCAGCTCCTCGCGGGTTTTGGTGCCCTTGCTCCAGATTTCCTGAAGGTCGATCCAGGCCGAGTTGATGGTGTCCCACATCTCGCCGGTCAGCGCCGTGCGCACCGAGCGCGAATTCAGCCGGGCGTTTTCGATGCAGTTGCGGATCGAGGAGGGATTTTCCGGCGCGAACGACAGATAGTCGACGACGTTGCGCTCGTTGGCCTCTTCGTAAACTTGATAGAAGTTGGCGCTGACGCCCGCGGTCAGCAGCGCCGAATCCCACTCATTGGTCTTGCCGACATAGGCGTTGGGCAGTGCGGTGACGCGCAGCGTCGCCTCGATGGTGCGCGCCAGATATTCCGCGCGTTCGACGTAGCGGGCGAGCCAGTACAGGTTTTCGGCGGTGCGCGACAGCATGCGTCTACTCGTCCAGTATCCAGGTATCCTTGGTGCCGCCGCCCTGGCTTGAATTCACCACCAGCGAGCCTTCCTTCAGCGCCACGCGGGTCAGCCCGCCCGGCACGATGGTGACGTGATTGCTCCCCGTGAGCACGAACGGCCTTAAGTCGACATGGCGCGGCGCCAGCCCGCTCTGGACGCAGGTCGGACAGGTCGACAGCGCCAGCGTCGGCTGGGCGATAAAACCCTCAGGCTCGCGCTTTAATTTATCGCGAAATGCCTCGATGGTCGCTTTGGTCGCAGCGGGGCCGATCAGCATGCCGTAGCCGCCAGAGCCGTGCACTTCCTTGACCACCAATTCCCCGAGATTGTCGAGCACGTAAGCGAGATCCTTTGGCTCGCGGCAGCGCCAGGTCGGCACGTTCTTGAGGATCGGCTCTTCGCCGAGATAGAATTTCACGATGTCCGGCATGTAGGAATAGACCGCCTTGTCGTCGGCGATGCCGGTGCCGACGGCGTTGGCCAGGGTGATATTGCCGGCCGCGTAGGCCGACATCAGCCCGGGCACGCCGAGCGCGGAATCGGGGCGGAAGGTGAGGGGGTCGAGGAAGTCGTCGTCGACCCGGCGGTAGATGACGTCGACGCGCTTCAAACCTTCGGTGGTGCGCATGAAGACCTCGTCGTTCTTGACGATGAGGTCGCGGCCCTCGACCAGCTCGATGCCGAGTTTGTCGGCCAGGAAAGAATGCTCGTAATAGGCGGAATTGTAGACCCCGGGGGTCATCAGCGCCACCGTCGGCTCGGCCGCGGCGCTGAGCGGGGCCACCGACCGCAGCGCCGACAACAGCTCGTCCGGATACTTTTCCACAGGCGCGACGCGGTGGCGGGCGAACAGGTCCGGAAACAGCCGCATCATGATTTCGCGGTTTTCCAGCATGTAGGACACGCCCGAGGGCG
>DATMQL010000154.1:0-14870 GCA_035566815.1 Steroidobacteraceae bacterium
AGGGGCCAAAGGAGGCGGACTGTGAAGATCAGGGTGGGCTACGAGTTGATCTATGACTGTCCGCAGCCGACACCGATGATGTTGGTGCTGAATATTCACTATACGCGCGCGTCCGACCTTGCGGTTCCGGATCACGTGATCATAGAGCCGGCCGTTCCAGTGGCCGCTTATCGCGATAGCTTCGGCAACTGGTGCAGTCGTATCGTCGCTCCCAAGGGTCGGACCAGGATCACCAGCAACGCCGTGGTCAACGACTCGGGCGAGCCGGAGGTCGTTGCAACGTCTGCGCAGCAGCATTCGATACAGGATTTGCCGGAAGAGGCCCTGGTTTTTCTCCTGGGAAGCCGCTATTGCGATACCGAGAAATTTGCGCCGATCGCCTGGAACATGTTCGGCCACACCCCGTTGGGCTGGGGTCGGGTCCAGGCGATCTGCGATTTCGTGCACGAGCGTATCTCATTCGGCTATGAGCACGCGAGCGCCACAAGAACGGCCTGGGAAACGTTCAACGAGCGGCGCGGCGTCTGCCGCGATTTCGCCCATCTTGCGATCGCGCTCTGCCGATGCATGAATATTCCGGCGCGGTATTGCACGGGCTATCTAGGCGACATAGGCGTTCCGCCGCCCCACGGTCCGATGGACTTCGCCGCCTGGTTCGAGGCGTATCTCGGCGGACGCTGGTATACCTTCGATCCTCGCAACAACGTGCCGCGGATCGGACGAGTACTGATGGCAAGGGGCCGCGATGCGATCGACGTCGCGATAAGCACCACGTTCGGGGTCAATACGCTCCTCAGCTTCAAGGTGTGGACTGATGAGGTACAGTCAGCCTGAAGGAGCGTCCGAGAATAGCGGCATCTTCTGCCGCTCGTCGCTGGAAAACTGCACCTGACTCTGGCCGCTGGCTTCGGCGCGCAGCGGAAAATAACTCTGCGCGATGCCCTCGTGGACGATGATGATGTGTAACTGCAGTCGATCGAGGAGCTCGTGCAGAGCCGGCTGGTCGAGAGTTTCCGGCTGTGCACTGACGAGGAAGCTGCAGGCTTCTTCCAGTGAGTCCAACACCCCGGCACTGCGCGGCAGCGCTTGCAGGAAATGCTCGACCTCTTTCAGGCAGAACAGACAGGCGCGCGGGAACTGCAGATCTCGCAGCACGAATTCGAGAACAGCTGAGCGGCTGACGCGGGTTCGCTGGCTCAGGCGGTACATCTGATAGCCGGACAAGGATTTCAGCAGGGTGAGCCAGTGGATCGTATCGAACGGCTGGAACCCCGGTGCATCCGTGGGGACGAGCTGCGCGGAGCGCACATCAATGATCCGGCTCGTCATATCGGCACGCTCCAGATTGCGGCCGAGCATCAACAACGTGAATGCATCGTTGCGGCTCATCGTTCCTTCAAGCTGGCCAGTAAGCGTCTGCATGCCGCGTATGGTGTGCTGTAAAAAATGGAAGCGGTTACGCTTGCTCAACGCCGGCAACTTCTCTTTGATCTCCATGAACAGCTCATTCAAATGCTCCCACACTTCGGTCGGCAGAACGTCACGCAACGCGCGCGCGTTTTCGCGCCCCGAATGCAGTGATGAGAGGATCGATCCGGGGTTATCGAGGTCGGCGGTCAGGAAATGTACGATCTCACGTTCCTCGGGACGCTTGTCGCGCGCATCGAACAGTCCGCGGCTGCCGGTGATGTCGATGAGGGGCAACCAACCTGGCCGGTATTCGGGCGGCAGGTCAAGGAGCAGGTGGGTGTTGACGTTGACCAGGCGCGCCATGTTCTCCGCGCGCTCGAGGTAGCGCGCCAGCCAATAGACATTCTCCGCGACGCGGGAAAGCACCCGTCATGCCTCTACGTCGACAATCCAGGTGTCCTTGCTGCCACCGCCCTGCGAGGAATTGACCACGAGCGAGCCTTCACGCAGGGCAACGCGGGTCAGTCCACCGGTCGTGACATAGGTCTTTGGACCACTAAGGATGAAGGGACGCAGATCGACATGACGCGGTTCGATGCGGTCATCCACGAAGGTCGGCACGGTGGACAGCGTTATCACCGGTTGCGCGATGAAACTGCGCGGCGCGGCCTTCAGCTGCGTGGCGAAATGATTGCGCTCCCGCTGGCTCGCCGTTGGCCCCATCAGCATTCCATAGCCGCCCGAGCCGTCGACGGGCTTGACGACGAGGGAATCGAGATGCTGCAAAACATGCTCGAGGTGTTCGGGCTCAGCACAGCGCCACGAGGGGACGTTTGGGAGAATCGGATCCTCGTCGAGGTAGTAGCGAATCATGTCGGGCACGTAGGTGTACACGAGCTTGTCATCCGCAACGCCCGCGCCGGGAGCATTAGCCAGAGCCACGTTGCCTTTCGCCCAGGCGCGCATGAGTCCCGGAACGCCGAGCGTCGAGTCCGCGCGGAACGAGTCCGGATCGAGGAAGTCATCGTCGATCCGCCGGTAGATCACATCGATGCGTGTCCAGCCGTGGATCGTCTGCATGTACACGCAGTCATCGTCGCGTACTGCAAGATCCCGGCCTTCGACGAGCTCACAGCCCATCTGCCGTGCGAGGTACGAATGCTCGAAGTACGCCGAGTTGTAGATGCCGGGCGTAAGCACCACGACCTCGGGCAATCGCTCGCGTCGCGGAGATAGCGCCACCAGCATCTCATGCAGCTGGGAGGGGTAATCATCGACAGGCAGGATCGTAGTGTTCTCAAACAGCTCCGGAAGCACGCGCTTTACGACCTGCCGGTTCTCGATCATGTACGAAACACCGGACGGTACGCGCAGGTTGTCCTCGAGCACGTAGACAGTGCCGTCTTTGTCACGCACCAGATCGGAGCCGCAGATGTGCGCCCAGCAGCCCTGGGGCGGACTGATACCGACGCAGTTCGGCCGGAAGTTTTTCGAGGACGCGATGATGTGGTGCGGGAATACACCGTCTTTGACGATACGCTGCTCGTGATAAACATCGTCGATGAAGTGATTGAGCGCGGCGACGCGCTGCTTCAGGCCCGCCGCGATCCGGTTCCACTCCCGCGAGGAAATGATGCGCGGAATGATATCGAGTGGCCAGGCGCGATCGATCGAACCGCCCTGCTCGTGATACACGGTGAAGGTCACGCCCATCACCTTGATGGCTAGTTCCGCGGCCTGCTGGCGCACGCCGAGCTCCTCACTTCCAAGCTCCGACAGGTGGCGTATGAGCGCACGACCGGCGACCCGCGCACCGCCGCCCGGGCCGATCAGCTCGTCATGCAGGCCGGATGCGCAGTAGCTGGTCCAATTGATGCTCATCGGGGCTCTTAGGCGGAGTGCGCCGGTACATCGGGCACTCTCTATAAACATACTAGCCCAGTTCGGCGGGAATCGAAGTCCTTCGGCGTGATCCGTTTCGGTGCTGCACGGTCCAGAATGGTGCGCAATGGGGGCGGTGCCGTCCCCATGCCCCGGTGGCGTCCGTATAATGCCGGCCCGTGTCGATCCATGTTGCGCTGAATCATGTCACGCATTACCGGTATGACCGCCGCGTGGCCTTGAGTCCCCAGGTGCTGCGTCTGCGGCCGGCCCCGCATTCGCGCACACGCATTCTGTCCTATTCGATGAGCATCGAGCCGGCCGGGCACTTCATCAACTGGCAACAGGATCCGCAAGGAAATTATCTCGCGCGGGTAGTGTTTCCGGACAAGACCGAGCAGCTGCGCATCGAGGTCGACCTGATCGCCGAGATGGCGGTGCTCAATCCGTTCGACTTCTTTCTCGCGCCGCACGCGGAGCGCTTTCCGTTCGCCTACACGGCCGAGGAGCAGAGTGAGCTCACCCCGTATCTGGCCAAGGCAGCCACGAGCCCGCGCTTTGCGGAGTATCTCGCCTCGATTTCCCGCCTGCCCGTCAATACGGCGGATTTCCTCGTCGAGCTCAATGGGCGTTTGGCCCGGGACGTGCGTTATCTGGTCCGACTCGAGCCTGGCGTGCAGACGCCTGAACAGACGCTAGTGACTGCGTCGGGATCATGCCGCGATTCGGCATGGCTGCTGGTGCAATTGCTGCGCAATCTGGGGCTTGCCGCCCGGTTCGCTTCGGGCTACCTGATCCAGCTCGCGGCCGACGTGCCGTCTCCTGACGGGCGCTCCGGTCCGGTCGCCGACTTCGCGGACCTGCATGCCTGGTGCGAGGCGTATCTTCCCGGTGCCGGGTGGATCGGCCTCGATCCCACCTCGGGCCTGCTCGCGGGCGAGGGGCACATCCCACTCGCCTGCACGCCCGACCCGTCAGCTGCTGCGCCGGTGACGGGAGCGGTCGAAGAGTCTAAAGTCAAGTTCGAGCATACGCTGCGCGTGGATCGCGTCTGGGAAGCACCCCGCGTCACGAAGCCCTACACCGAAGCGCAGTGGGCACAGATCGAGCGACTGGGTCGGGCGATCGACGAAGACCTGGTGGAGCTCGATGTGCGCCTCACGATGGGTGGAGAACCGACGTTCGTGTCCGTGGATGATCCGGATGGCGCGGAATGGAACACCGCGGCGCTCGGGGAGAATAAGCGCGAGCGCGCGGTCGAGCTGTATCAGCGGCTGCGCGCGCGGTACGCCCCGACGGGCCTTGTGCATTTCGGCCAGGGCAAGTGGTACCCGGGCGAGCAGCTGCCGCGCTGGTCGCTCAACTGCTACTGGCGTCGCGACGGCGAAGCGATCTGGTGCGATCAGGCGTTAATTGCCGATGAGACAATTGACTATGGCGCGACCGCGCATACCGCGCAGCAATTCCTCGTCACCTTCGCCTCCCGACTCGGACTGTCTCCTGAGCTCGTGTTCGCCGCTTACGAAGACCCGTTCTACTATGAGTGGCGCGAGCGCCGCTTGCCCGCTAACGTCGACAGCCGGGATTCACGGCTGGACGATGCACAGGAGGGCGCTCGACTCGGTCGCCTGTTCGACACAGGGCTCGACCGCATGATCGGTCACGTCCTGCCGATCGCCCGCGACGCCACCGACGCGCATTGGCAGTCGGGCGCCTGGTTTCTGCGCCGCGAGCGTTGCTATCTGCTGCCCGGGGACTCCCCGTTGGGCCTGCGGCTCCCCCTCGATTCGCTGCCGTGGGCGGCACCCGCCGACCGTCCGCAGCTACATGCGCCGGATCCCAACCAGGCGTTTGAACTGCTACCGGCATACGCGAAGATTCGCCAGCGGCTTGGAGCCGGGACGCACGGAGCGCGGAGTTCACCGGCGTCACGGGCGCCACACAACCAGGAGTCGGCCTACTGGATCGCGCGAACCGCGATCTGCGCTGAGCCTCGTCACGGGGTGCTCTACATCTTTATGCCGCCGACCGGTCATCTCGAGGACTATCTCGAGCTCATCGCCGCAGTCGAATCCACCGCTGATTCACTATCGCAACCGGTCGTTCTCGAGGGCTACGAGCCGCCGCACGATCCGCGTCTCAGTCATTTTCGGGTGACGCCGGATCCGGGTGTCATCGAGGTCAACATCCATCCCGCCTCGTGTTGGGACGAGCTCGTGGACCGAACGACTCATCTTTACGGTGCCGCGCGTCTTTCGCGGCTCACCTCCGAGAAATTCATGCTCGATGGGCGCCACACGGGCACGGGTGGTGGCAATCACTTTGTATTAGGCGGTGCGACCACCGCGGATTCGCCATTCCTGCGGCGTCCCGACCTGTTGCGGAGCCTTCTGGCGTATTGGCACAATCATCCCGCGCTGTCGTATCTGTTCTCCGGCCTGTTTATCGGCCCCACGTCACAGGCGCCACGCCTCGACGAAGCGCGCAATGATTCGCTCAATGAGCTCGAGATCGCTTTTCGCCAGTTGCCGCCACCGGGCGCCGAGTGCGCGCCGTGGCTCGTCGATCGGCTGTTCCGCAATCTGCTCATCGACGTGACCGGCAATACGCATCGCGCCGAATTCTGCATCGACAAGCTGTATTCGCCCGATGGCCCGACCGGGCGGCTGGGGTTGCTCGAGTTGCGCGCTTTTGAAATGCCGCCCCACGAGCGGATGAGCCTCACGCAGCAGCTGCTGTTGCGCTCCCTCGTGGCACGCTTCTGGCGTACGCCGTACTCGCCTGAGCATCTGGTCCGCTGGGGTACAGAGTTGCACGATCGCTTCATGTTGCCGCACTTCGTCGCGCAGGACCTTGCCGACGTCATCGCGGAACAAAATGCTGCAGGCTATCCGCTGCGGGCCGAATGGTTCGCGCCACATATGGAATTCCGCTTCCCGAGGTACGGTGACTTCGCGGCGCGCGGCGTCGAGGTCGAGTTGCGTCAGGCGCTCGAGCCCTGGCACGTCATGGGCGAGGAGGGCGCTGTGGGGGCTACCACACGCTATGTCGACTCCTCGCTCGAGCGCGTGCAGGTCAAGGCAACGGGACTGACGACCGCTCGGTATGCGTTGGCTTGCAACGGCAGGCCGATTCCGCTGCGAGCTACCGGCACCGCGGGAGAGTTCGTCGGTGGGGTGCGCTACCGGGCCTGGCAGCCGGCGTCGGCGCTGCATCCGACGATCGGGGTGCACTCACCCCTCACCTTTGATCTGTTCGACACCTGGATGAGCCGCTCGCTCGGTGGCTGCCAGTATCACGTCATGCATCCGGGCGGCCGCAACTATACGTCGTTTCCGGTGAATGCATTGGAGTCCGAAAGCCGACGGCTGGCGCGTTTCATTCGTACCGGGCACACGCCCGGCGAGTATTCGCTGCTGCCGGCGCAGATTAGCCCGGATTTCCCCTGCACGCTCGATCTGCGCCGCACATGAAGAGTGAGGTGAAGGGCAACCAGGGTGTTACGGCGCCCGGTGCTGCGACCGGGGCGTGTCTTGCGAACTATGTCCCCGATCCCCGCCGCTACGACGAACTTCTCGATGAGCACGGCGCGGTGCGCGCGCACTGGCGGGCGCTTGTTGAGCGTCTGAGCGCCGAGCAGGCCTACGATGCCGCGCGCCGTGCGCTGGAACTCACGCGGCGGTTGATCGTCGAGAACGGCGTCGCCTACAACGTCTACTCGGATCCGCAGGGCGCAGACCGTCCGTGGGGTCTCGACCCATTACCCCTGGTACTCCCGCCGGACGAGTGGCGCCACATTGAGCAAGGCGTGGCGCAACGCGCGCGTGTGCTCGAAGCGTTGCTCGTGGATCTTTACGGGCCGCAACGCCTGCTCGCAGAAGGACTGGTACCACCCGAGCTGGCGTTTGGGCACCCGAATTTCCTGTGGCCCTGTCACGACCTCATGCCCCGGGGCGCGAGCTGGCTGCATGTCTATGCCGCCGACCTGGCGCGTGCCCCCGACGGCCACTGGCGGCTGCTCGCTGACCGTACGCAGGTGCCTTCGGGAGCCGGGTATGCGTTGGAGAATCGCGACATCGTCGAGCAGGTTCTGCCCGAGGCAATCCGCGATCTGGGCGTGCGGCGGCTACGCGACTTCTTCGGCGAGATGCGCGAACGCCTGTGCAGACTGTTTGATGCGGGCGCCCATCCACTGGTCGTCATTCTCACGCCGGGTCCTTTCAACGAGACGTATTTCGAACACGCTTACCTGGCGCGTCAGCTCGGGCTGCCACTCGTGGAAGGGCAAGACCTCACCGTGCGCGACGAGATCGTGTATCTCAAGACACTCGGTGGACTCAAGCGGGTGCACACGATCCTGCGGCGACTCGATGATGATTATTGCGATCCCGTGGAATTGCGCAGCGCCTCCGCTTTGGGCGTGCCTGGGCTCACCAGTGCCATCCGGGCGCACAATGTAGTCATCACCAATGCCCTGGGCACGGGCGTGCTCGAATCGGCAGCGTGGCTCGGATTCCTGCCGGGCGTCGCCGAGCGCCTTCTGGGTGAGTCGTTGCAGCTGCCCGCGGTGGCCACCTGGTGGTGCGGCGAGAAGCCGGCGCTCGACTACGTGCTCGCGAATCTCGATCGCCTCGTCGTGAAACCCAGCTATCCCAATCAGCGCTTCGAGCCGGTGTTCGGCAGCAGCACTGAAGGAGAGGAGCGCGCAGCGCTCGTCGCGCGGCTGCAGGCCCGGCCCTACGCGTACGTGGCGCAGGAGCATGTCGCACTGTCGCAGGCGCCTGTATGGCGCACGAACGGCACGCCGAATTTTGCGGCGCGGGCATTCACCATCCGTGTCTACGCCATGGCAACTCCCGGTGGATTTCGCGTGCTGCCCGGCGGTCTGGCGCGCGTCGCTTCGGAGAGCGCCGTCGATGTCGTATCGACGCAGCGCGGCGGCAGCAGCAAGGATATCTGGGTGTTGTCGCACGGTAGGAATGAGCCGGCGGCGACGGCAACCCGTTCCCTGGAGGTATCCATACGGCTCGACGATGTGTCCTCACCCTCACGACTGGTCGAGAATCTCTTCTGGCTGGGGCGTTACACGGTTAGATGCGCCAATAATGCCCGGCTTTTACGCAGCTCCGTGCGTGTGCGTGTCGATCGGGCCGTATGGATACACGCGGTGCGCATCTGCCGCGCGCTCGGGGTCATTGCAAAAGACTCGCACTCGTCCGCGGGCCTGCGTGACGACCCCTATGGCATCGTAGCGGACGTCAAGCGAATTGCCTGGTGCGCTTCCCAGGTGCGCAGTTATCTCTCGGCACGCGCCTGGCGCGCGGTAGTCCGGCTGCAACGGCAGCTGCAAGAGGCCGCTGCTTCACCTCAGGAACCACGTGAAGCGCTCGAGCGAATCGCGTTGTCACTGGCGGCACTGAGTGGTTATGCCGCCGAGGACATGACACACGATGAAGGCTGGCGGCTGCTGCGAATCGGCCGAGGTCTCGAACGACTGCAATTCACCGCGAAACTCCTGGCGCAGCATTTGCTCGCCGCTGCGGCGACGCGCCAGGGTCAGGTCGAATGGCTTCTCGATGTCTGCCACAGCATCGACACTTATCGATCACGTTATTTCGGCACTCCGCGGCTCGGGTCGGCGCTCGATCTGTTGGTGCGCGATGTCCATCACCCGGTCGCACTCGCATTTCAGTCGAGTGCTATCGAGGGCGATCTTGAAGAGCTGGCCGCGTCTCTGAAGATCGGCCACGATCCAGGACTCGAAGTGACGATCCCCGAGTTTACCGACAGCGAGTTGTTGACACTCGAGGGTGAGGGGAATGAGGGGCAGGCGGCGCGCAAAAACCTGGCGGCGAAACTCAAGGCACTGCAGGTTGCCGGCGCGAAACTCTCCGACCGGCTTTCGATGCGTCATTTCTCGCACACCGGGGATTCGCGGTCGGTGTGGACGTGAGCGAGAGCATGCGCTACAGAATCCACCACGAGACGGCCTACGAGTACGCCAGTGAGGTGCTGCATGCCCATCACATACTGCATCTCGTGCCGCGTCCGGCGCCGTTCCAGCAATGCCTGGAACACACAATCAGCGTGGAACCGGCCAGCTTTCGTCGACGTGATGGAATCGACGCCTTCGGCAATGCTGTGACGCACATTGAATTTGAGCATCCCCATCGCAGGCTCGAGGTGGTGACGCAGATGGAGGTCGAGGTACACCAAAGGCCGAAGGTATTGGCCGATCACAGCATGCCCTGGGAACGACTCTGTGCCGATCTTGCGTATCACGGTGGCTGGCCGACGCGCGAGAATCTCGATGCATGCCGGTTTCGCCATGAATCGCCCTACGTACGGGTGAAGCACGAGTTCACCGAGTACGCAGCCGAGTGCTTTCCGGCGGGCCGCCCGATCCTGGCATGCACGGATGCGCTGATGGTGAAGCTGCACCGGGACATGAAATACGCGCCGGGTGAAACCGCCGTGGGCACGCCGGTGCGCGAGGTGCTGAAGAGGCGCCGTGGCGTCTGCCAGGACTTTGCCCATCTCATGATCGCTTGCTTGCGATCGCGAGGACTGGCCGCGCGCTATGTCAGCGGATATCTGCGAGCCGGGCCGGCGCGCGGCGCCGCATCGGGACGCCCGCCGGCGATCGGAGCCGGCGCCTCACACGCCTGGGTCGCGGTCTACACGCCACCGTTCGGCTGGCTCGAAAGCGATCCCACCAACGACGTATGGGTCGGTACGGATCACATCGCCGTCGCCTGGGGCCGCGATTTCGGCGACGTCTCACCGCTGCACGGGGTTATCCTTGGCGGTGCAACCCACGAGCTTTCGGTGTCCGTGACGGTGGAGCCGATTACTCAGTAGTCACGGTCACGTCCACTGTCAGCGACAGGAAGGACCCCGCCGGCCCCTTGAAGCTGCCCATCACCGGCACCGCTTGCGCGGCATCGCGTGCGACCGCTACCCGAATGAGATTGCGCCCGCCGACGAGGGCGTTGGTGGGATCGAACTCCACCCAACCGGCGCCCGGCAGGTAAACCTGCAGCCATGCGTGGGTTGCGCCAGTGCCGACCATGCCGCTTGCGGCGCCGACGAGGCGCTCATCGTAGAGGTACCCCGACACGAAGCGCGCGCCCAAGCCGAGGCCGCGCGCCGCCTCCATCATGAACACCGCGAAATCCCGACAGCTGCCACAGCCGAGCCCGAGTGTTTCGAGCGGAGACTGTACGCCTTCCTGCTCGCGCGCAACGTACTTAAACTGCTCCCTGATCGCCGAGGTCATCGCCACCAGTGTCTCGAAGGTTCTTCCCCCGGGCGTGCGGTCCAGCACGCTCTTTACCCACTGGTCAATCCTGTGTTCCGGATCAGGGTAGACGCGCTCCTTCGTCCGGCCCAAATCCAGTGCGTCGTCCGCAGAGTAGCTGAAGGGGAAGCGCGAGGCGTAGGGCTCGACCACGATTTCCTGCGGCTCCACTGGATAGTGTTTCGCCCGAAATGCGGATTCGAACGTGAGCGTACCCGCCGGCCTGTCGAAAGTCGCAATCGCGATGGAATTGCCGAAAACATCGTGAATCCATCGGAGCGCGCTCGGGGGCGGGTCGATGAGGAGCGTCGTGTCAATGAGCCGCAGATCGTGGCTGTCGCGCGGCCGGGACATCAGCCGGTGTTCACCGAAGTCGACGGGCTGCGAATAACGGTAGCAGGTGCGGTGGTGGACCTTGAGAATCGCCATGGGTCTTCACACGGTTTCGCGAACGCACACTCTAACTCATTAGACTCGGCCTGGATGCGTGCGTAAACCTCTTCGCGGTGCACCGCCTGAGCCGGGTACAAAGTTCTCCAGTAATACGTTGAGAGATCGATCAGTCCAACCCACTCTGCTGTCATTACGGCTTAGTCGGCTCTGCGTCGTCCTGAGGTGCTCCCGGTTTTAGTACGGCCGAGAGCGTCAGTCCGGGGTTTCGCCAAGACGAGGTAGACGGCGCAGACCGGCTCGTAATCCCGATGCAGGCGAGGAGGTCCGAAGGGTCCACGCGCGTCTTCAGCAGTCGATGGCTGGCCGTACGGAAATCTCGGGGCGACTTTCCGTACAGAATCCGTACGATGAGCTTGAAGGTAAGTTGTTGATTTTATGGCGCTCCCTACGGGATTCGAACCCGATATAACCCGGAGCCCTGTATCTCGAGCAAAAAGGCATCCAGAGCACTGTTGATCCACACGATCTCCTTGCCCTGAACGACAGGGTCGCTGGGTAACTCAGCCCGCGTGTAGTTAACGGCTCGGGTCCAATGCTCACGGGTCAAAAGGGGGATCGGGGCGACTTGCGCTGGGTTGCCAGAGCGATCTGAAGTGAGCTCCTAGTCGCGCTTACTGAGACGCATCACGGCCACCCTCACTAGGTACGTCCTCGGCTGATCTCGAACCGACTCGACACTGGCTGTGCCTCTCCATGGATTGCCCTGTTCGTCGGAGAACCGCCACAGGCTCGTGGCCACGCCGCTCGAAGCTGTCTCTTGTTCTTTCGTCCACTTCATGTTCCGGACGCGGGCAAAGTGATCGCTACGTGGAAATGCATCATTGATCCTTGAGAGAATCACCGCAGCGGTAGCGTCACTGCCCACAGTCCACGTGCTTTCCCAGCGATCGAGCCCTCCCGTGCGGTTCAATGGCACCCAGGAGGTCGTCACAGATTCGACGTCGTACTGACTCGGCATGTACTTGTCAGCCAATGCAGCACGCGCGTATCTCGCCTCTGGGTCCCAGTTGTATTCCATCGCCAGAGCTGCCATCTGCGCCGTGCCCCTTCCATACAACCTCTCCAGCACATGCAAAGAGCCGTCGATTCCCGATGAAAGTCCAGCAGTTGTGATGATCTTGCCGTTATCGACGAAACGCCTGTTAGACACCACATTCGTTCGGGGTGCTTGATCCTTGAGCTGTTCGATCAGCCCTGCGGTTGTCGTGGCCTCGAGACCGTCCAGCAGCCCAGCCTTGGCGAGAATGAACGCGCCGTTGCACACGGACATGACAAGCGTGGCGCCCTTGGCGCTCGCCTCAACCCACTTCATGACCGCTGTACTGTTGAGGGCCATGGGTACGTCGCCGCCAGGGATGACCATGACGTCCGGCTTGGGCGCGTTGTCGAGCGTGTACCTGGGTGTCACCTCCATCCCGTAGTTCGTTGTCAGCGCACCGGGCTTCTCTGCCACCGTGTAGATGTTGAACACGCTCGGTTGTCCGGCCACGTACGCATGTCCGAATGTCTCCCATGGACCGGTATAGTCAATGATCTGCACGCCTGGGAAAATGAGAATCGCTAGGTTCTTGGGTGGCCTCGGGCGTGTGAGGTGTGCGGCCTCTTGAGCTGCTGCACCCGCAATGACACCCAGGGCGACGCTCAGCATGGCTGCCAGTGTGGGGGCTCTCATAGTGTTCTCCTTCCGAGTCACCTATCTCACCGAAATGTATCAAGCGGAACGAGATCTGGTTGCGTCATCGTTGGCGCGAGCATCTCATCCTGATCTGCGGTTCTCCATTATTCGCTTAGCGCGTGGCTGCGCGAGTGCACGGAGGGCGGTCCTAGTCCCCCGGTGGTTTCCGCCTCGAGATCAGCTGCCAACTCGCTGAGCGTGTTGAGCTGCGCTCTCGTCGTACAGTGCACCTCGCCGTTCATTGTTCGCCAATCCTTGTGGTCGCTCACAGGGCGCAAATGACTTCGCGCAAGAGCTCGATCACGGTCCGCTGCGGTACGTGCTCGCCGACGAGTCGCGCTCACCGACATAGCGCGCGCCGCGTCAAAGTCCCATAGGACCGGAACTCAACCATTTGAGACTTAGGCCTTTCCATCCCGTAACATCGTGTTCGGCGTTCCCCTAAAATCACGTGAACGAGGACGTTAGCAGTGGTTGTCAAACGCATCGGCTTCGTGGGGTTTGATCGCCTTACGGCGCTCGACTTATTCGGCCCGATGCAGGTATTTGACGCAGCCAATAACCGCTCAAGAAACGGCGGCAAGGCTTACGAGCTCCTGGTGCTGAGTGCGTCCGGGCGTCCGTTCACGACGGAGAGTGGTCTAAGCATTCAGCCGCATGGCAAGCTCGCAGAGGCGCCCGCCCTGGACACCGTGATCGTGCCGGGGGGATGCGGCCTGCGTGAACGGAGTATCGGCGCTCCGGTAGTCCAGTGGCTACGGGAGCGTGCACCGACTGTCCGACGCATGGCCTCAGTCTGTACCGGCATATATGCGCTCGCGGGGTCGGGACTGCTGGATGGCCGCCGGGCTACAACCCATTGGCGCTTCGCGCCTGACGTAGCGCTCCGCTTTCCAAAGATCAGACTCGAGCCAGACGCAATTTTTCTGCGCGACAGCAGATTCTTCACAGCAGCGGGCGTGACCACGGGTATTGATTTGTCACTTTTCTTTGTCGAGGAGGACCTTGGTGAAAGCGTTGCGCTTGCAGTTGCGCGGGATCTAGTCGTGTATCTCAAACGCCCCGGCGGGCAGATGCAGTTCTCTGAGCCGTTGCGGTTCCAAATGCGCTCGACTGACCGCTTTGCGGATCTGGCCGCCTGGATCGTCCGGCATCTCGAAGATGACTTGTCCGTGGGAGTGCTGGCCGACCGGGTCCGGTTGGGCCGACGCCATTTCAGTCGCCGCTTCAAGGCGACATTCGGCCTGGGGCCGGCCGAATACGTCGAGAAGCTGCGCCTTGATGAAGCACGGCGCAGATTGCCACGCCACAATCAAACAGTAGAGAGCATCGGTCTGTCTGTTGGTTACGCCAGCGCCACGGTATTCGGCCGCGCATTCGAGCGCCGTTTTGGCATAGCCCCCAGCACCTATCGTGAACAATTTGGCAGAGGAACCGTACCGGCTGAAGGCGCGACGATTTGAGGCGCGCCCGGCACTATTGGGATGCCAAGTGTCTTCGGGCGATCGAAGGCAGCTCGTACGTCATTCTGTCGCTGCAGCTTGCGGGCGTAGTCTTCTTGGTCAATGGATGGGCGTGAGGGTTCCTTTGATCACCTACAAGGGACTGCAGGCGCACCCGCGTGCCTCCCGATTGCGCACAGTTCCCGTGACTGATGAAATTCGGTCGGGGTGCCAGTTGTAGTGTCACTATAGACCCCACGTTGGGGTTTACTGCAGGCTCACTTGCCGATGCCGCAGGTGGTGCCACAGCCCACCGTGTTACGCTGAATGCGCTCGGTGACCTCCCGTCCCTCTCGCACCATCGCCTCCGCCTCCGCGACCGTCACGCAGTGCACCACCGTCGGGAGGTGTGAGCCGAGTGGTATCTCGCGCCTGCAGTACTTCTCCTGGCCATGCACCATGCTCAGCTTGTAGCCCTCCATCCGAAGCTGCTTCTCCGCCATCCGCTCGCCGGACGCACTCGGAGTGGGGTTCGCCGGAGCGACGGCAGGAGTCTTTGCCGCGGTGGCAGCGACCGTCGTAGGCACCGTGCGGTCAGCGCTGTTCTGTCCCGTGCTGTCTTCAGCAGTACTGCTCGGCGTCGCGCTGCTCCGAGACTCCGGGGCAACCGGCGTGGCCGGCGGGTCGGCGAAAGCAAGCGACCCTCCGC
>DATMQL010000155.1:0-4312 GCA_035566815.1 Steroidobacteraceae bacterium
ACAAATCATAAATGGTGAGCGCACCCGTCAGTGTCGCGAGTGTCGTGAAGTAAGCCGGCGGTCCGAAGGCGGCAATCAAACTGCCCGCCAATACGGGGCCGAACGCCGCGGCACAGCCGTTCAGGCGCAGCAGAGCGCTGCTCGCGGCCACCATCTGTGCGGGTTCGAGCTTATCGTTTACATGTGACACGGAAAGCGAGTACAGCGTGAGCGCGAACCCGCTGAAGCAGGCTGTGAGCAGCAGAAACAGCGCACGGGGCATCTCGCCACCAAACGCCACGAGGCTGCCGGCGACGATCGTGGCCAGCGTACAGACGGCGGCGATCACAGTACGGCGGTCCGTGCGATCCGAAAGTCTGCCGACCGGGTATTGCGTGAGGACCGCCGCCAGGATGCTGACGGCCATGAAGGTCGCGATACCGGAGTTTCCCAGGCCACTCAGGCGCGCGTACACCGGGCCCATCGAGAAGATGATCGAGGAGATCATGCCCGACACCGAAACCGCCACGACCCCGAGCGGCGAGTTGCGATAGAGATCGCCGTAGCTCACCTTCTTCGGCAACGCGGGCTCCGGAACCTGCGTCGCGGACAGGGCTATCGGCACCATCGACAGCGAGATCAATACCGACACCAGCATGAAGGGTGTCGGCGTGCTGGGGTTGGCCAGGACCAGCAGGAACTGCGCGGCACCGAGCCCGACATACAACACCAGCATGTAGACGGCGAGCAGCCGGCCGCGATTCGTCTTGCTGGCGCGGTCATTGAGCCAACTCTCCGCGACCACGTAGATGCCGGCGAAACACACGCCGGAAAGCAAGCGCATGACCGCCCAGATGGAGGACTGCACGAACGCCGCTTGCACGAGGATCGAGGCCGACGCGATGGCCGCCAGGACGGCGAACACACGGATGGGTCCGATCTGCCGCAGCAGGCGTGGCGCGGCCGAGGTGCCCAGAAGATAACCCACGTAGTAACACGACATGATGATGCCGGTAACGGGAGTCGGAAATCCCTCGAGCGTGGCGCGTAAGCCGAGCAGCGTGCCCTGCAGGCCCGCGCCCAACATCAACACTCCCATGCCCAGGAGCAACGGCCATGTTGCAGTAATCGAGTTCACAGGCACGTGGGGTAGAGCGTGTCGGAGCCGCCGGTCCGGGCGGTCGTGCTGCTCACCAGGTCGGCCCTTGGGGGGCGTGCTGCCAGACGCTGCCGAGAATGCTGGCGAGGTTTTCCGTCATGTCGATGGGCTTGACGTACTTATAAGAGAGGTCCTGCGCCTGGCGTCGGTCGAGCAGAAACACGTCCGTGACGCCATCCGCCAGCTCGTCCGGTCCGTCGTCCTGACCCTGCGCGTTTTTGTCCGCCCACGCCGGGTTCGCCGCACAGACGAACAGTTGCGCCTCTATGAGTGTGATCGGAAAGACCTTGACGACCTCCACCTCGGTCCGCTGGCTGTCACGCCACTTGCGCGCGAAGCTCAATTGCTCCACCTGGGGAAACAGGGGATCAGGAACCGGCCGTGACTGGTGAGTGCGGAAGTCGAATACCCGGCGCTCGACCGAGACGGCAACCAGGCGCTCCAGATCGACGGCCGACCAGGCAATGAGCCCGTCCTTGATGAACTTTCCGGTGAAGCGCTTCACCACGCCGCGGCGGATCCTGGCGACCTCCAGCGGCAGCGGCTCCAGTGGATGGTCCAGCACGATGAGCTTCCCGGCATCCGACGGATGATCATCCGAGGCGATCGCCACCGCCTCGGTGGAGCTCTGTGTCATCGAGCGCTGCACCGGGCCACTCTTCACCTCACCGAAGGGATGGCCCGCGCAGAAAGGTCCTTGGGTGGTCGAGGGCTGGATGAGGTGCCCTCCCTTCTCACCCGGCCGCTGCGGCGAACTGCAGCCAGACGCGGCCAGGCCAACCGCCAGTAAAGCAGCCAGTCCGGCGTGGCCGAGTCTAATTCGATCCATGATTTTCCGAGCTCGAAGTCGTCTCTACAGGAGCGCAGTTCGTCCGACCCGACATCACACAATCCTGGAGCTGGGCGGTATTGCGAAGCACGTGTGCCAGCACCAATCCACCCACGATCAGCAGCAGAACCAGTCCCATGCCGATGAGTGCGCCCCGCCGTGAATCGGGCTCTTCGGACTCATCAGGTCGTGAATCGCTCATGAATTATTCGTTACAAGCGGAACGCGCCCGAGCGCGTGGTTTTGGTAAGTATAGCTGCAGGGGAAACCGATACTCACGCGCCTCGATCCGGCCTCGGCCCTGGGCGTGGGACTGCTTAGGGCAGCCGCCGGCTCGGAAGGTTCCTGGTAATGTCGAAGTCGCCGTAGCCCGGGCGTCATTGTGCTGGCGAAGCATGGTGCTCGCCCGAAGAACTGGACCGGAGACTTACTATGCAATACATGTTGCTGCTTTATGTGGATCACAATGCATTCCAAAAGATGACCCCTGAGCAGCAGGGTCAGGGCCTCGCGGCCTACAAGTCGTTCACGGAGGCTCTGACAAAATCAGACGCCCTCAAGGCTTCGGGCCGGTTGCAGCCGACCTCGACCGCGACGACGGTCAAGGTCACGAACGGCAAAACGCAGGTGCTCAACGGCCCCTACGCGGAGACGAAGGAGCAACTGGGAGGCTACTTTCTCATCGATGTGCCGGATCTCGACTCAGCGCTCTCGTGGGCCGCGCGCTGTCCGGCCTCGGGTCACGGCACGGTCGAGGTGCGCCCGATCTGGGTCATGTAGACCCGGAAGGCGCGCCGGATCCAACTCATGAGCCCCGGCGAAGGCGGCGAGCAGGCACGGAGCACGGCGGACGCAGTCGCGCGCCGCAGTTACGGCAAGCTCGTCGCCTTTCTGTCCGCGCGAACGCGCGACGTGGCTTCGGTCGAAGACGCGTTATCGGAAGCGTTCGCCGCGGCGTTGGCGGATTGGCCCATAAACGGTTGTCCGGCCAACCCGGAAGGCTGGCTGTTGACCGCCGCACGCCGCAAGCTGATCGACTTCGCGCGGCGCCGGCGCACGGGAGATCTGGCCACCGGTGAATTGCAACGGCTCGCGGAGGAGTTGGAAGCCGCCACCAACGCGAACACAGCCGATGCCGTGGAGATTCCTGATCAACGTCTCGCCCTGATGTTTGCCTGCGCGCATCCGGCGATCGATGCGGGAGTCCGCGCTCCGCTGATCTTGCAGACGCTGCTCGGACTCGACGCGGCAATGATTGCTTCGGCGTTTCTCACCTCGCCAACGGCCATGGGCCAACGGCTCGTTCGGGCCAAGGACAAGATCCGCCAGGCCGCGATTCCTTTCCGGATTCCGGAGCGTGAGGAGTTACCCGGCAGACTCGGAGCGGTGTTGGACGCCATCTACGCCGCTTTCTCGGAGGGCTGGGTCGATTCCGGCGGCACCGATGCCGCGCGCCGCGACCTGGCCGAAGAAGCCCTGTTTCTCGGGCAATTGCTGACACAACTCCTGCCGGACGAGCCGGAAGCCCTGGGGTTGGTGGCCCTGATGCTCCACGTGGAAGCGCGCCGGCCCGCCCGACGCAACGCCCTGGGAGACTACGTGCCTCTTGCCGAGCAAAATATGGAGTTGTGGAACCTGGACATGATCGGCGCGGGCGAGTCACTGCTGACGTGCGCAAGCTCACTCGCCTCTATCGGCCGCTACCAACTCGAGGGAGCGCTGCAATCGGCGCACGTGCATCGCCGGCGCACCGGACAGGCTAACTGGACCGAGATCGTGCAGATCTACAACGCGCTCATGGAGCTGTCAGGCTCACCGGTCGTCGCCATCAATCGCGCACTCGCGCTCGCTGAAGTGCAAGGCGCGGCCGCCGGCCTGGAATCACTGGAACATCTCACTGGCGACTCGCGCTTGACGGAGTATCAGCCGTTTTGGGCCGCTCGCGCGGAGTTATTGGCCCGAACGGGAGCGTCCGCAAGTGCCCATCAGGCATACGAGGTGGCTATCGGCCTCGAGCGAGATCCCGCCGTCCGTCGCTTCCTGCAGCGGCGCCAATCGGCTCTGACGCACGCCTGATCGTACGCCTCAAAGACGATCACGGATGGCTGGGGGCAGAAGTGCCTTGTAACGTCGACTCAGCGCAAGAGTCTGGCCATCACGTAACACGAGCTCATAGTCACCATGAAACATCGGGCGCAGCTCGGCGATGAAGCCCACCCGCACCACGTGAGACCGGTGGACGCGAAGAAATTCGGCGGGATCGAGCTGTGCGACGAAGCTGGTGAGTGAGTCGCGCACCAGGTGAACTAGATCACGTCCGGTACGGCCGCGGCGACCGCGGCGAT
>DATMQL010000156.1:0-4210 GCA_035566815.1 Steroidobacteraceae bacterium
CAACCTCTTTAATTCGCACGCGGTGACCGACAACGCGGGCCTTGCCGCAGCCGGTCCCTCGTACCCGAATCTCGTGAACGTGCTCGCCCGAACTAATTTCATCCTTTCCGCGGTCGCCGACTTCTAGGGTAAGCAAGTGCAGCCCACCGGAGCCGTGCCGCGTCATTGCCGCTTCGCTCATGTCAGGAGCTCTTATGAACCCGCACTCATTGCCTATCTACGACGCTCGTCGTAGACTAACACCATGAAATCGTTTCGGCTACCGTCCGATGACCTCGAGTACGACATCCTCGCCAAGCTGTGGGAGCTCGGCGTGGGGTCTGTTCGGGAGCTTCACGAGCAGCTCGGACAGCGCGAAGGGTTGGTCTATACGACGACGGCGAAAGTCGTGGACCGCCTGCGTGAAAAAGGGCTCATCGAACGCCAGCCCCGCGGCCGCGCCTTTATCTATCGTCCTCGGGTCGCTCGCGAGGAAGTTGAGGGCGCGCGTGCGCGTAAGGCGGTGAGTCGTCTTTTCGGCACGGCACCGCATGCGGCGGTCGCGGCCCTCGTCGACGCGGTAGACGCTGTTGACCCGAAATTGCTCGATGAGCTCGAGCGACTGGTCATCGCGCGCCGGAGATCGAAAGATGGAGCGTGAATCACTATTGACCGTACTGATGATCCTGTTAGGCGGCGTGGCCCTGCAGGTGATCGGCGCCTGGCTCTCGACCCGCTCCCGGAATGAGCCCGGATTGGAGCTCGAGCGCGTGGCATGGTTGCGACTGTGGCGACCGTTGGTACCCGCAGTGGTCGTCGCGGCATGGCTGTGCGGGTGGGCTCTGTCGCAGCCGGACCCGGTGCCGGACCGGGTCGGACCCCTGGTATTTATTGTGTGCGCGCCCTTCGTGTTGATCGGCATCCGCGCCATCCTGAGGGCCGGGCTGTCGTTGTTGGGTAGCCCCGAGCAGTTTGGGATCGCCACGGTCGGGCTGTTACGGCCGTATATCGTCTTCTCGCCGGAGTTGGCGAAACTTCTGGATGATCGCGCGATAGAGGCGGCGCTGGCGCACGAGCGCGCTCATGTCAGACATCGGGACCCGTTGCGCATCTGGATCGCCCAATTCGTGACCGATCTGCAGTGGCCCTGGATCTCGGCTCAAAGAAGATTCGAAACGTGGCTTGCAGCGTTGGAGCACGCTCGCGACGACGAGGCGCGCGCGGAAGGCATCGAGGGCGCAGACCTCGCTGCGGCGCTGGTCGCTTCGGTCCGGTTTCACCGCAATATCGGCACGGCAACGTGTGCGCGTTTGATCGGCGATCGTTCGGCGCTCGAGAAGCGTGTCGCGCGACTTCTTCAACCCCTTGCGGGCACACCACAAGACAGGACTCCCACCACCCTACAGGTCGCTTCTCTCCTGACGCTCGCCCTCATGGCCGCGATCGCTCTGGGCGCTATTTACGGCGAGCGGTTTGTTGGAACACTGCTGGCGCTCAGTTAGTAGAGTCGCATTCCTCGTCGCTCTCGCCGCGGCTTCGGCCGCGGCACCCGGTGCCGAAGAAACTGACGATGAAGAAGCCAAGCTCGACGCGGTAGTCGTTACCGCGACACGCTCGCCGACGCTGATACGCGATGAGCCGCTACGCGTAGAGGCCGTGCCCGCCGAAGAGATCGAGGAGAACCTGACCGTACAACCCGGCAACCTCTCCTCACTGCTTCACGAACTCCCCAGCGTACGAGTCCAGTCAGTGGCGCCGGGGCTTGGCGGCGCGGGCCTGCAATTGCGCGGGATGCCGGCCCGGAACACCCTGGTGTTGAGCGACGGGCTGCCGTTGCTCGGGGCCGAAACCGATGCCTTCGGAATATTGCAGACCCCGCCCCTGGATCTCGAACGAGTGGAGGTCATCAAGGGCGCCGCATCGGCACTCTACGGCGGTTCGGCGTTGGGTGGGGTCTTGAACCTCGTTTCCCACACCGCAGATTCGGACCCGGCAGTACTCGCGAATGTGACGTCCCGCGGAGGTCGCGACCTGGTCGGATTTTTCACCCACAAGGATGCGTCGCCGTGGAGCGGTACCCTTACTGCTGGCGCGCATGACCAGTCAGCCCAAGATGTGAACGGTGACGGCTGGGCGGATCTGCCGGCCTATCGACGCTATAGCCTTCGGCCGCGGGCCTGGTGGGAGGGAGGCGACGGTCGATCGCTTTTTCTCACCGCGGGCTTCATGGATGAGCAGCGCACCGGCGGCACACTCATCAATCGGGTCTTGCCCGACGGCGGCCCGTTTCCCGAAGATCTGCATACCCGCCGATTCGATGCCGGGGCCGTGAGTCACCTGCCATTTGACGACGGCAATGTGCTCAACAGTCGGCTCTCGGTCACCGCAACTCACCTGGACCGCACCTTCGGCTCCCAACGTGTTGGCTCGACCCAGACGACGCTCTTCACCGAGGAAGCGTTAAATGGCAAGAGCCGCGGGCACGATTGGGTGCTTGGCGTGGCATTTCAGCGAGAAGAGTTCGACGTCACGCCGGTTCCGGGCGTTGGTTATACATACAACACCCCGGCGGCTTTCGCACAGGATACTTACCCTGTCGCTCCGTGGATGGTCGTGAGCATCAGCGCGCGCGTGGACGCCAACAATGACTATGGAACATTTTTCAGTCCGCGGCTTTCGGCACTGCTTCGTGAGCCGGGGAGCGCATGGAGCCTGCGAGCATCGGCGGGCGGCGGATACTCCGCCCCAACACCGTTCCTGGATGAGATCGAGGCCGCGGGCTTGGGCTCGGTACTGCCGTTTCGCGGTCTGCATGCGGAACGGGCCGTGACGGAGTCTCTCGATGCGAAATGGGCCGACGAGGGCTGGGACGTGAACCTGAGCCTGTTTGATTCCGAGATTCGTGATCCGCTGCAAGTGCTCCCGTCAGGCGACAAGTTGGAACTCAGCAACGCGAAAGGGCCTCAGAGGGCACCGGGCGCCGAGGCGCTCATCGGCTATGTCACCGGACCGTGGCATGTGCTCGCCTCGTGGAGCTATCTCGACACATCGCAAGTGGACCCAACCGGGGAGCGCGGCAATGTACTGTTGGTGCCGCACCAGTCCGGCTCACTGGACGCGATCCTCGAAAGCGAACAGCGCGGCCGGATTGGACTGGAGCTCGACTACACCGGTGAGCAGGCACTCGAGTACGACCCCTACCGCAACAGGAGCCCCGCGTACTTCTCGTTGAACGCACTCGCCGAACTGCGCTTCAAGAATTTCGCCCTCTTCATCAATGCGATCAACCTGTCTGACGTGCGGCAGACCCGGTGGGATCCCCTGATCCGTACCCGTCCAGGCCCCGGAGGCAACCCGATCACGGATGTCTGGGCACCGCTCGACGGACGCACCTTCAATCTCGGAATTCGCGCGGAGCTACCTCGTTGACACGCAAAGACAAGCAATTGCAGACACCGGGATAACTGTCGCCAGGGCTGCGACGTGACGCTTTGGGGAAGAAACCTGAATCAGTGTTTCAGGCTACGCTCCACCGCTGCGACAATCACAAAATTACCGCGAGCGTGGGCGGCGATTTGTGGCGTGACGCCATGGGCATCGGCTAACTTCGGATTGGCGCCATGAGCCAGTAACTCTCGAACGACGTCCACCTGGCCGTGGTCAATCGCCAGGATCAATGCTCTACGTCCCTTAGGGTCCAGTGCATTTACGTCGGCGTTGCTGTTGATGACCCCTCGCACTGCTGTTAGATCACCGGTCTCAGCCGCGCGCCAAAATCCGTCCGGCGGCGTGCTAGGTGCAGGCGCGGCGGGCGACGATACGGGTGTTGATGCAGGTTGGGTTGCCACCGGTACAGCCGCCGGTGGCGCCAGCGCAGGCGGCGGTGCCTGGGTCTGAGCGACTTGCGCCACTGGGGTCTGGACGGGAGGCGCAGAGTTGTTGGCAGGCAGCGCGGCCGCAGGCGCTTGCGCGGGAGCCTCCGCACGGCGGGTGGCAATTGGGGCGCTGCGCAAAACAGCCGCGCTTGGCGGAGCAACCGGGGGTTGCCGTACGACTCGGGTTTTAGCCGGGGGCGGAACGCGAGACGGTGCGGCAGCACTGGATGCTGACGCAGGTGGCGGTGACGCAGACGCCGCGACTGAATTCGCTGCAGGTGGTGTTGGCGCAACCGATGTCGGCGCCGCTGCCGGCGGAGGCGATTCAGCGGGGGTCGACTCGGATGACTGCGAAG
>DATMQL010000157.1:0-2216 GCA_035566815.1 Steroidobacteraceae bacterium
GGGTCGATCCTGAGGAGAAATTCAGGATCACGCCGCGACCGGCGCGCTTCATCGCCGGGACGGCCTCACGAATGCAATAGAACATCCCATGGACGTTCACGCCGAACGATTCCAGCCAGTCGTCGATCGAGACGTCTTCTATCGGTGCGCGCGGGCCGCCGATGCCCACCGTATTGACGAGAATCGTAGGAGGGTCGAGCCAGGTCCGGGCTTCCGCGAATATCCGGCAAACATCATCGGGTTTGCCTACGCTGCCCACCGTGCCACGAATGTCAGGATTTGCCGCAAGCGTTTCCCGCAATGCCGCTTCCTGCACGTCGCAGATATGGACGTTGCCGCCTTCGGCAGCAAAGCGCTCGGCGATCAAACGTCCGACGCTCGAAGCCGCCCCGGTAACCAAAACAGATTCGCCTTGGAAACGATTGGCGTTCATCTGCGACCCGCGTCGCGCTGTTCATAAGCGGAAGGCGCGGCGACGTGGTGGCGTGCGTTCCATGGGTCCTTGAGCTTCAGTATCGCCCTGGCCTCCGTCGGCGTCGCGACTTCCTCGCCGAGGCAATCGATGATCGTGCGCGCCCGCTCCACCAGGTCGCCGTTGGTTGCGAAGACATGCTTCCGAAGGTAGAGGTTGTCCTCGAGCCCGACGCGCACATTGCCGCCCAGCAGTACGGATTGTGCGACCACCGGCATCTCGCGGCGGCCGACCCCGAGGGCGCACCATAGCGCACCAGGAGGGAGGAGATTGCGCATGTAAACCATCGTCTCGGGATCGGCGGGCGCGCCCCAGAGGACCCCGAGCACGAACTGGAACAGGGGTGGCTCGTCGATCAATCCTTCCGCCATCAACTGTTTGCCGAAGAGAATGTCTCCGGCCGAAAAAACTTCGAGCTCGGGCTTGATGCCGAGTTGCTGGAATCGCCGCGCCATGGCGCGGAGGGTGCGCGTGGTATTGAGGTAGACGAACTCCAGTTTGCCCTCCACCTGGTTGCCGGTCACGATGTCGAGCGAGGCCATCTCGGGCAGGCACTCGACGAGGTGTTGGACACGCTCGTCGGGACCGATCACATCACTCTCTGGCAATGCGCGGCTCTCGTCTGCCGGGTCGGGCAGCAAGAACGCGCCCAGACCGGCCGTCAGGTTGAGGACGATGTCCGTCCCTGTCTGGCGTACCCGGTCGACCACTTCGCGAAACAGGGCGGGGTCGCGACTACCCTCGCCGGTGTTGGGATTGCGTACATGAATGTGGGCGATCGAGGCGCCGGCTTTTGCGGCCTCCACTACCGCGTCGCAGATTTGCTTCGGAGTGACCGGGAAGCTCGGATGATCGCGATTGAACGGGGCATTGCCGGTCACCGCGCAGGTGAGAATGACTTTACGGGCCATGAATTGACAGTCCTCGAGCTTGGTTAGCGAGCGGGTTCAGGGGCCGCGGCCCGTAGATCGCCCGTGACTTTTTCTTCCACACGACCGTCGGGGGTCACCTCCACGCGATAGATGTTGCGCGCCCGCTCGGCAGTGATCCAACCCTCGCGCACATCGCGCGCGACCGCCACGGTGGCGCGGCTTTCCGGCGGACCATAACCTCCACCACCACAGGAGATTGAGACGATACTTTCACCTTCGTTGACCGTAACCTGGGCACAAGCCGGAAGCGGCTCCAACGAGCCGGACCGACGCCGCAGCCACTGCTGCGCTGGACCGCCGTCACGGCCGCCCCGCACACCGCGAGCACGGTTGATCGCGCCGTCACTGACGTACCCGACTTCGATCGAGCCGCCTATGGGTCCGTATTCAACACACAGGCTCGGGGCACCGACGTGGCGGCCGGCACCCTCTGTATCGGCTAACAGCCGCCGCTCCCTCACATGGATGGGTTGGTATACCTCGTCGAGCTCGACGCTATCGAGATAACAGAGGCCGCCGTTGCCGACGTGTGTGTAGGTGACCCATGCATCTACGTGCGCGGTGCCGGCGCCCCCGGTCGCTCCCAGGAACAGCTGATTCACGAAGCGCTTGCCGGTGCGTGGATCGATGCCGGACACCACGCCGTCAGCGGGTGGAATCACCGCGCCGACCTCGGCCATCCCGAGGCCATCCGCGATTTCAGCAAATGAGCGCTGCACGGCTGCTGCGACACGATCCGCAACGTTGGTCGTCGCAACTGAGCAGCTCGTGGGATGTTCAGGGATGCCCGCGACCGAACCGCGCCGTAAAGT
>DATMQL010000158.1:0-3469 GCA_035566815.1 Steroidobacteraceae bacterium
TGAAGACCGGAGGCAGGAGTACGCCGTCGAAGGACCTGGCCGCGGTGCGCGCCGCCACCGGCTGCCCCAGCGTGCCGAACCACACCGGCGGCGCCGCGAAGTCGTCGCCCACGTCCTCGAGTTGGAGGTGGGGGAAGTCGCCCAGCGGACCGTTGTAACTGACGGTTTGACCTCGCCACAGTTGGCGCAACACGCTGACATAGTCTTCGAGCCCGCGAAAGCCGACCATGTCCATGCCGGCGCCACGTAGCCAGCCCGGGTTGCCCCGGCCGAGGCCCAGAACCAACCGTGGCCCGAATGCGGCCTGAAACGTCGCAGCCATCCCGGCCATGTGCAACGGGTGTCGCGCCGGGGTGGTGATGATGCCGGACGCGACATCGATGCGCTGGGTCCGCGCGGCGATCGCGCCGAGGATGACGCCGGCTTCTTTGAGATTCCACCGTTCGGAAAGAAAGACCCGACGAAATCCAATCTCCTCGGCCTCGATCCCGTCGAGAATTCCCTGAGCCGGTGTCCGGCAATCCGATTCGTGCTCACCATCGTCGCAAGCCAACGACACGCGTCCACCGATCACATAGGCGCTGAGGTCACTGAGCACCTCGCCGGGCTGCGGCGTTGCTGTGGCCATTACAGTGTCCCGAATGCGTCGAGCTCGTCGGCGTGCACGAGTGTGCGTAGCACGAGCGCGTCAGCCAGCCCACGCTCGTCGGCGGCCAACTGCATCTGGCCGAGCAGCGCAATACCCGGTGCGATCGTGAAGAGCAGGCTCTGCCGATAGTCCAATAGGCACTGGTCGAACGAGTAGCCGCGCACACCGTTGGAGACAAGCCCCGCGTGGTAACGACTGAGCAGGTCCCGCCAGCTGCCGCGAAGCATGTCTTCGGTCATGCTGCCGGACAGCAGGTAGGAGACGTCCTGGGTGCCGCGGGAGCGGCCCGCGAGCTGCCAGTCGATCACGACGGGGCAGCCATCAGGAGCGAAGAAGACATTGTCCAAGCGAAAGTCGTTGTGCACAAACGTCTGTGGGCCCTCAGAGCATCGTGCCAGCACCGTGTGCCATTCGGGTGCGGCGGCCGCGACGGCGTCGAGGAGTTGTTCGCGGACCCGTCCGGAGTAGCGCTCGCGCAGATTTTCCAAGCCACTGCACACAAGTGTTGTGATCATCCCTGCGATCGCTGGGTCCGTCCAGCTGATCAGCCGGTCCGGATCGCCACCCGGGGGCTCGGTATCCCAGTAGCGGGCGTGCAGGAGGGCAAGGACGTCGATCAGGCGCGTGGCGTCTGCCAGCGTGAGGCCGGCCACCTGATCGCCGGCGCGAAGGTGAGCGAGATCCTCGAGCACCAATGGCTCAGGGCCGCCAACCTCACCGACGAAATAGCACCGCGGGACCGCGACCGGAATCGCGTCAGCGATGCGCGAATAAAAAAGTTGCTCGCGCGCCGACAGACCCATCGCCGACTCCATGACGCGCTGGTTGTCGCTGTCGCCGCGCCCCTTGATGATCACGAATCGCGGGCCGCTACCTTCCACTGCGTAGCTCAGCTCGGCACGAGCCAGCGAACCCGCCGCACTCGCTACTGCGACCGGGGTCAACGACACCGCCTTGACGGCTGTGCCAAGGCGCTCGGTGAACCAGTCCGTATCCAACGCAGCCAGGCTCGGGGGAACTCGAACGTCAGTGATGATGAACCTAACTGCCGATGTGTTACGCCGTTGAGGAGTCTAAGGGCGCTCGGACGACCTTGTCCGGACACTCCGTTGACCGAATCGGACAGGCTGGGCGCCCGCACGTTCTCGTGTCCACGCGGCGGGTGTGGTACCCGTCCAGCGGCGAAACGCGCGGGTGAAGCTCGCGACACTGGCATAGCCGAGGCCGTGAGCCGCCTGGCGCACTGTGCCACCTGGCGCCTCGAGCAATTCGACGGCGCGGCGCGCGCACACCTCATCGGCCAGCGCGCGATAGGACGTAGCTTCCTCGACCAGCCACCGCCGCAGGGTGCGCGCATCGATGTGGAACTCGTGAGCCACCTGGTCGAGTCCCAGCAGCGGAGGTGCCGACCGGGTGAGGACGGCCCGGACCCGGTTGGCAACGCTGTCGCGGCTGTGCAACGTCTCGACGAGTTCATCGCACTGCGCCAAGCAGCGCCGATGGGCGTCAGTGTCTGCACTGATCAGGCGCTGTTGCAGCACACGACGGGACAGGTGTATCGCATTGCGAGCGCTATCGGCCTCGATCTCGAACCCGGGCAGCAACGCGGCCAGCGCAGCGGTGCGTTCGGCCGGCAGTCGGGCGGTCATATGCAGCGGTATCGATGCCCCCACCAATGACTGGACCGAGGTGACGTTATAGGCGAGGTCTCGTTCGATCACGAACCCGCGGATATCCTCGGGGACTTCATCATCCGCGTACACAATCACCACCGATTGCGCCTGATATTCGATCGAAGGCCGAAGGAAGTTCTCGGATAACTCGTAGTAACGGGGCCCGACCCGGATGACGTCCGCGATGGTCCGGCATGACGACAGCAAAAGGCCCCAGGCGCCAAGCGAGCTGAGCCTCAGGCGAACACCCACCGCGGCGCCCAGACCCGGCGGATCGCCGGTCGCCTCAGCGAGATTCCGGATGGCGCGGATTGCCTGTTCGGCCTCGATCAATAGGTCCGTGCGATCGATGTCGCTCAGCGACAGTCCGGTGCCGGAAAGGCAAGCACGCGCCGGAACGCCCCACTCGCCGCCGACCTCTAACAGCACGCGCATAGGGCCGAGTCCACGCGGAAAATCCCAGTAGGGACGGCCTGAACCCATAACAGGAATATAGGAGAACGGGCGCTTGCGTAGAGGCTAGATCGGCTCATTGTGGTGGGGCCGGTCCAAGGCGGCCAGATCACATGAGGCCAGCAAGCTGAGCAGCCTCCAGGTCCAGTGCCATGTCCGCGTACCGGCGGGTCTGGTCTGCGATTACGCGGTCGACGCGCTCCGAAGACGCGACCTGGCTGGACAGGCCGCAAAAGAGGTAGACGGCATACAGGGCACCTTCGCGGTATGCGCGAAAGCAGTCGTTGAAGTCATAGCCGGCGACACCGGTGGCTATAAGACGGTCGTGAAACTCTGCGAGCAGTGCGCGCTCAGCGCAGCGCCGTGTTTCTGTCGAGAGTGAGGAGCCAAGGAAATATGCCGGGTCCATTCCCGGCGGTCCGAGGCGCACGGTCTGGAAGTCGAGAAGGGTGGCCCGCGGAACGGGGTCGAGACTGAAAAGGATGTTGTCCGTGCGCAGGTCGCCGTGTTGAACGACCGACGGGCCGTCCCAGGATCTGATCCATCTGCCCGCCTGCGGAATCACGGTCTCGAAGAGCGCGACCTGAGCAGGTTCGAGTGCATGACCGAAGCGGGCGAGCCACGGCTCGAGCCCGCCGGGCATCGAGTCGAAGACCTGCACTGTCCGTTCACGAGCCGCGAGCCAAGGCATTGC
>DATMQL010000159.1:0-3397 GCA_035566815.1 Steroidobacteraceae bacterium
TGTTGACATTTCATAACGACTGCGCCGCCGAAAACTTGAACGACCACCCAATTTGCGGATGTCGTCGCGCAGATTTCGCGGTAACCGCCCCCGCTGCGGTCGCCGGGGCGGCAATTCCTTGCCGCCGCAGGGGGGCGGAAGCGGCAATAGTCGGCCGCTGGTAGTCTTGTGGTTTTCCGCGGGTTTACGAGCGTGAGGTTGCATCAGGGGCGCAGTCTCCGGTGGGCGGTCGCGATCTTTGTACTGACGATCTCTGGAGGCGCGGCAGCGGTGACGTCCCCAGCGGGGAGTGGCGCGATGTCTGGCCCGAGTGCCGCGCAGGAGAAGTCGCCCACCTGTCCGACGCGTCCGGCCGCCGGCAGCCTGGTGGGCGAGCCCGAGGATTTGCGCAGCGCGCACGGAGTATTGCGCGTCGATTTGAGTTATCGCATGAGCGTCGGCGCCGACGGGGAGACGCATTACTGCTATGTGTCGGCGGCTGGTAAGGAGGCCCCCACACTGCGCGTGAAACCCGGGGACCTCCTGGTCCTGCGCCTGAAAAACGTGGAGCCCGAGGCTGCTCGCCCCAACATCCTGGCGACTCACCAACACGCCGCCGCGCACGGTTGCACGAGCGGGACGATGAGCCCCAGCGCAACCAACCTGCATTTTCACGGCTTGACGGTGCCCCCGGTCTGTCACCAGGACGACGTGCTCAATACCTTGATTCAGGCAGGCGATCAGCCGTTCGAGTATCGCTTGAGGATTCCGGCCAACGAGCCGCCGGGACTCTACTGGTACCACCCGCATGTTCATGGCGTCACCAAGGCCCAGGTGCTCGGTGGTGCTTCCGGTGCGCTGATTGTCGAAGGGGTGGAGGGCACCAACCCGGCGTGGGTCGGGCTTGCGGAACGGGTATTCGTCATCCGTGACCGGGAGTTGGTGAATCCGGACGCCGCTCCGATTCAGACAGACTCCATGCCGCCGCCCATGGTCATGCGCGACGCCGAGGGCGATATCCTCAATACCGGTACCGGCGGGGGTAAACCGGCGAAAGACCTGAGCATCAACTTCGTAACGGTACCCTTTCCGAGCTACCCCCCCGCCCGGGTCGAGCTGCGGCCGGGGGAACGTCAGCTGTGGCGAATCCTGAATGCCTCCGCCATCACTTACCTCGACCTGCAGCTGCTGGTCGAGAACCAATTGCAGGCCCTCGGTGTGGTCTCCCTTGACGGCGTGCCGGTCAGTGAGCGGGGGGCGGATGCGAATCGCATTCTGTGGCAGAGCCACGCGCTGCTGCCGCCTGCCGGACGGCTTGAAATCATTGTGAAAGGCCCAGCCGAGGGCCAGAAGGCCAGTCTCGTGACACGGACGGTGGACACCGGTCCGGCGGGGGAAAACGATCCAACCCGACCCTTGGCGACGGTGATCGGCACTCCCAGCGCAGCGGAGCCCCAGGCGCACCTCGTTGCGGCGCCGAAGCCACTTTCCACGCCGGGTCTACCCTGGCTGGGGAGTGTCCAGCCGGTGCGCACGCGCCGGCTTTACTTCTCTGAGCAGCCGCACGATCCCCTGGATCCTCGCAGTCCGACCGATTTCTTCATCACCGTGGAGGGCCAGCAACCCCGGCTGTTCGATCCGGCCTCGGCGAGCGCGGATATCGTGGCGCACCAGGGCGACGTCGAGGACTGGATCATCGAGAACCGCACCCGGGAGCTGCACGCCTTCCACATCCACCAGCTGCATTTCATGCTGGTGGACTGGAACGGGATCCCCTTGGACGAGCCTTTTCTGCGCGACACCATCAATGTCGGCTACTGGGACGGCAAGAGCCCGGACTATCCGAGCGTTCGGCTGCGCATGGATTTCCGCAGCGTCAACGTAGTCGGGACCTTTGTGTACCACTGCCACCTGCTCGAGCACGAGGACGGCGGCATGATGGGTCTGATCCGGGTCGAGTCCCGGTAGCCCTCCGGTCATCCGCCCGCAACAAGCGGGCCGTACGCTTCCGCGGACTGCCGCGACGCGGCACAAGAATCCAACAGGCCTGGGAGACACACCATGTTCAAAACACGTGGCCGCCGACTGGCGGCCGTCGAATTCGCCTGCGCAGCGGCGCTTACGGCGGCAGCGGCAGCGCCCTCGAGCGCTCTCGCGAACGGCAATTTTTCGGAGACCGCCGAGACCACCACTCCCATCAAACACGTCATTGTGATTTTCGGGGAGAACATCTCGTTCGATCACTATTTCGGGACCTATCCGTTCGCGACCAACCCCAGGGGTGAGCCGCCGTTCCACGCGTTGCCCGATACGCCGCGTGCCGACAACCTGCTAGCCGGTGGGCTGCTGGACCAGAATCCGAACACGACGCAGCCCTTCCGGATGGACACGGGTCTGCTGTCCGTCACCTGCGACCAGAATCACTCCTACACCCCGGAGCAGCAAGCGGTCGATCACGGCCTGATGGACAAGTTTCCGCAGTTCACCGGGTCGAGCTCCGCGACCTGCAACGACTACGGCAAGGGAACCGGCGTCGTCATGGGCTACTTCGACGGCAACACGGTCACGGCGCTGTGGAATTACGCTCAGCACTTCGCCATGAGCGACAACTCCTTCGGCACCATGTATGGACCCTCCACGGTCGGCGCCCTGAACCTCATCGCGGGCACCACGACGACGGCAACCCTGGTGCCCTTGAAGCCTAACGGCACCCCCGCCACGGGCGCCGGCAGTATCGCCAATGGCGCAGCCAGCGGCGCCGCGATCGGCGATCCGCGCCCGGGTGGCGACGAGTGTGTATTCACGAACCCGCAGCTGCAGGGCACGACTCTGATCAACGTGTCGGGCACGAATGTGGGCGACTTGCTGAATGCGAAGCACCTCACCTGGGGTTGGTTCCAGGGCGGATTCGCGCCCACGGGATATGACTCGCAGGGGCGCGCGATCTGCGGTGCGCACCATGCGGGCCTTGCGGGCGATGACGCCGTCGAGACGGTTGGCGATTACATTCCGCACCACGAGCCGTTCCAGTACTACAAGAACACGTTGAACGCGCATCACGTGCAGCCGAAGGATCCGGCACTGATCGGAACATCGTTGGATGGCGCCAATCACCAGTACGATCTGAGCGCCTTCTGGACCGCACTCGGCGAGGACCGCCTGCCGTCAGTGAGCTACCTCAAGGCAGCCGCCTGGCAGGACGCGCATCCCGGCTACTCGGACCCGATCGACGAGCAGCACTTCGTGGTGGGTGTTGTGAATGCCGTGGCGAACAGTCCGTATTGGAAGAACACCGCCATCATCCTCGCCTACGACGATTCCGACGGGTGGTATGACCACGTGTTGGGACCTGTCATCAATCAGTCGGCAGTGTCGGATGATGCGCTGGCAGGCCCGGGCAACTGCGGCTCGGCGAGTG
>DATMQL010000160.1:0-6036 GCA_035566815.1 Steroidobacteraceae bacterium
TCTGCACGGCAGTTTCTCAATGCTCCTGCAGGATGAGGACGGCCAGATCCAGGAAACGCACTCCGTGTCGGCCGGACTGGACTACCCCGGCGTGGGTCCTGAGCATTCCCTCCTCCTCGCCGCCGGTCGTGTTCGCTACCTCGCGTCGACGGATGATGAGGCTCTCGAAACCTTGAAGTCGTGTAGCCGGTACGAAGGCATTCTCCCCGCCATTGAAAGCGCGCACGCACTCTTCGGCGCCCGTCGTTGGGCGGCCCAGAACAAAGGCCGCAACGTTGTCGTGTGTCTTTCCGGACGGGGCGACAAGGACATGCCGACGCTGCAGAAGACCCTGCTCGCCGAGGAGGGCAACCGATGAGCGGACGCGACGCGATCAGCGGCGCGATTCGCGCCGCCGCGGCCAAGGGTGAGCCGGCTCTCGTGGCATTCCTGACCGCGGGCTATCCAAGCCGCGATAAATTTCGCGAGCACCTGCGGGCCGTTGCGGCCGGTGCCGATGTGGTGGAGATCGGTGTTCCGTTCACGGACCCGATGGCCGATGGAGTGACGATTCAGCGCTCGAGCCACGCTGCGCTCGCGCAGGGCGTGAGTCTGCGTTGGATTCTCGCCGAGCTCGAAGCCATGCCACGACTCGAGACACCGCTGCTGCTGATGAGCTACCTGAATCCCTTGCTGGCGTTTGGGATAAAGCGCCTCGCGTCTGCTGCTGCGAAAGCGGGTGTTTCGGGTTTTATCGTGCCGGACTTGCCGCTGGACGAGAGCGATGAGATGCGTGCGGCCCTGGACGCACATCAGATAGCGCTGGTGCAGATGGTCACGCCCGTTACCAAACCCGAGCGTATGCAGCAGTTATGTGCCGGCAGTCAGGGCTTTGTGTATGCGGTCACCATGACCGGCACCACGGGTAAGAACGTCGCGGTGCCCACGGAAGTCGTACACTACCTGGATCGCGTGCGCGAGTTGGCTTCCGTCCCCGTTTGCGCCGGATTCGGCATCCGCAGCCGCGAGCAGGTGGAGTTGCTCCGTGGCCATGTTGACGGAGTCGTGATTGGTTCGGCGTTGGTGGAGGTTCTCGAGCGCGGTGAAGATGCCACAGAATGGTTGCGCAAGCTCCGCAAAGCGGCTCGCAGCTGAACCGCCGCTGCCAGCTGACCCGCCACAGGGCCGCCATGGCGGGTTAGCGCTACTGCTGGCCGCCTTGTCCATGGCGGGTCCGTTCTCGATCGATACGTTCTTTCCGTCGTTTCATGCCATTGCCGAGCGATTCTCGGTCAGCGCCTGGGCGGTTCAGCAAACACTCACGGTGTACATGCTGCCGCTGGCGTTCATGTCGCTCGTGCAGGGGCCGCTGTCGGATGCAATTGGCCGCCGGCGCGTCATTCTCGTCGGACTGGCGGTGTACACCGCCGCATCCATCGGCTGCACTTTCGCGCCGACTTTCGCGACCTTGCTGCTATTTCGCGCCTTTCAGGGAGCCAGCGTAGGCGTTGGTGTGATCGTCGGCCGAGCGGTAATTCGTGACCTCTATGACGGGCCACAGGCGCAGAAGCTACTGAGTCTCGTGACCATGATCTTCGGCTTCGCGCCGGCCGTAGCGCCGGTCATCGGCGGATGGATTCACGTCACGCTCGGGTGGCGCGGGGTGTTTGGTTTCATGGCGTGCTTTGGCGCGGTCCTGTTGATCGCGAGTTATCGGAACATGCCCGAGACCCACCCCCCGGAGCGACGGCCGCGCCTGCACGTGCCCGAGCTGACGCGCACCGCGTTGCGTGTCGCCGGGCATGGTGAGTTCCTCCTGCTGGCCCTCGCGATGGGCGCTAACTTCGCCACCATGATGTGCTACATCGGCGCCGCACCCGCCGTAGTGCTCGATCTCTGGCATCTGAGCGAGACTGAATTCGCGAACCTCTTTCTGCCCGTCATCAGCGGCTTTGTGATGGGCGCGTGGCTCTCGGGCCGGATGGCGGGACGAGTCCCCGCGACCCGGCAGTCTCAATGGGGCTTTACGTGCCAGCTGGTCGGCGCGACTCTCACGGTGGCCCTGCATGCACTGATCAAGACGCCGCCACTGCTCGTACAACAGCTACTGATCACAGTGATCGCGGTGGGCGTGCAGTTAGTGTCACCCACCCTCTCGCTGCGCATGCTCGATCTGTTTCCCAAGGCACGGGGGTCCGCGGCGTCGGTACAATCCTGCGTCTCGATCGTGATCTCGGCAGTGGTATTCGGCGCCCTGGCGCCGTTGGCGAGCGGATCGCTGCTGACGCTCAGTGAAACCTCTTTGTGCGCCGCGCTGATTGGATTCGCACTGTGGCGAGCCGCGCAACATCGGGTATCGTTCGCCAAATGAAAACCATGACCATAGCGCGACGCTTTTGCGGACCGGCGAGCTCTTCCAACGGAGGGTATTTCGCGGGACTCATTGCCACGCTGGCCTCCGACACGCTCGCCGTGAGGCTGCTGAAGCCGCCGCCGCTCGATACCGAGCTGGAAGTCGTGGAGCGCGGGGAAGGCGCCTTCGCGGTCCGGCACGGCGACGTGGTGATCGGCGAGGCGAAACATTCGGAATTGAAGCTCGATCTGCCGCCGGCGGTGAGTTATTTCGAGGCGGTGGAGGCGTCACGTCGCTATACGGGATTCCTGGCGCATCGATTCCCAACCTGTTTCGTCTGCGGCACGCAACGGCCGCGAGGCGATGGAATGCGGATTTTCGCGGGGGCGATTCCCGAGCGTGGAGTCGTAGCCGCTCCATGGGTACCGGAGCCCTCACTCGATCGGGGTGACGGCAAGATACGCCCCGAGTTCATGTCAGCCGCGTTGGATTGCCCAGGTTATTACGCGCTGACCGCCGACGACCGGATGATGCTCCTGGCGGAATTCACCGTACACCTCGATCGTCTCGTACACGTCGACGAGTCCTGCACCGTCGTCGGCTGGCGTATGAGCGACGACGGTCGCAAGCACGAAGCCGGTACTGCGATTTTCGACGAGGACGGCGAGCTGTGCGGTCGGGCACGGGCCCTGTGGATCGAGCCCAGGACCTGACTTCACCTCACGCGCCTTCGTCGGGGCTCAACTGCCGGCGCAGCGCCCTCTTACCCGCCGCCGCCGCGAGCTCCGCGAGTCGGAGTGTGTGTGCCGACTGTGTTGGCCTGAACTTCGGGTTGGAAGCCAGCCGCTCCTCGACGACGTCGAGGGCGCGGCCCGCCTGACGTCTCGCGAAATACAACTCAACCAGCTCGTTGGTGAGCTTGTCGGCGGCCCGGACATCGTCCCAGCGCTCCGCGATAGCTAACACCGCGCGATGCTCGGGCAGGAAAACGTCCCGCGCGTCCGCGCCGGCGCGTTGCGATGTCAGCCAGGTCTGGATTTCCTGCCAGCCCTCCGCTGGCTTGCCGACACGAAATTTCATGTAGGCATGATCCATCATGCGGTTGCGCTCGCTGGCCAGCTCGCGCTCGGTGCGCTCCGCAATGCTCTCCTGCAAAGTCCGGTACTCGATGCCGAGTTCCAGCCGGTGCTCGTGTAGAACACTCCCGACGAGCGCGAAAGCAAGTAAAAATGACAGTTGTACCGCGGGAATCAACACCCAGGACGATGCACCATAATGCGCCAGCGCGCCGAATATGACAGCCAGGCCCGGAATCGCGCCGATGAGCCACAGGTAGTCGCGTCCAACGCCCTTGACGATCGACCAGAGCTCCGGCGGCCACGCGGCCCGTAACAGATTTCCTGTCAGCCCCAGTGTTGCAATGCTCGCGGGCAGAAGCAGCAACAGCAGCGCGGCCGTCAACCACCCCAGCGCCGGGCCCACGAGCTTCCCCAATTCATAGCAGAGCGCGCTGCCGCCCACGATGAGCAGCGCCTGTCCGAGCGGCCGCTGCTCGTCGATAGGGTTGACCATTTCAATGGACAACACGGGTGGCTCGGTGGCACCGGTCACGATGGTGTCGAGGAGAATAAAGCAATATTTAAAGAACCAGGATATCAACATGAAGCCGAGCAACCAGCCCCCGTAACCGGCGTGGGCGGCCAGCTCCAGTCCCAAGGTGAAGGTGAGCACCAGCGCAAGTGCGCCGCCGCGAAACGGAAACAGGACGTAGCGGTTCATGCCGGCATGCCGCTTGCTCTGTCAAGCCTGTGGAGCCGGCACAGGGTTGACCGGCCAGAGCTCAAGCTAGCGTGCGACTGCTCAAGAGGGTGCGACGCGTGCGTCGGACTGGCGGCCCCGGATCGACGCTGAGCAGGCAACGCCTGCGCAAGAGGGTGCGACGCGTGCGTCGCACGGGCTAGCCCGGGAGGGATTGCCCCGGGTCGACGATGAGCAGGCAATGCCTGCGCAAAAGGGTGCGACGCATGTGTCGCACGGGCTGGCCCGGGAGGGGCTGCCCCGGATCGACGGTGAGCAGGCAACGCCTGCGCAAAAGGAGAAGGTATGAGAGCCGAGAACTTCATGGATCGAGCCGAGCGTTGGCCCACGCCTATGGTCGTGCTCATCACCGCATGCCTGCTCATGACTGCAGCGGCGGTCTTCGTGTAAGAGCCTAACTCTCGGGCGCGACCACACCCTGTGTGGGGCCGCCCGCCATCCGCGCTGATCGCCAGCCGCCGTACTTGTAATAGAGCACGGCCAGGACCGCGGCTAATGCGGAGGACGTCGGGAAACTCCACCAGACGGCGTCGACCTGGTACCGGCCGATGAGTGCTTCCGCCAGTGGGAAGCGCACCACCAGGAGTGAGATAGTTAGAACGAACAGCGGCGCCATGACCGCTCCCGTCGCACGCACGACGCCGAAGAGCACCATCGAAACCCCGAAGAATATGAACGACCACGTTACAACGTGGTTGAGATGCGAAGCCTGACGCAGTGCCTCGGAACCCGCCGGCAGAAATAGCTGGAAGGCGTGGGTATCCAAAAGCTCGATGATCAATACGATCGAACCTGTGAGAACCACACTGAAAACCACGCCGACCCGGGCTATGGAATTCACCCGATCCCATTTGCGCGCGCCCACGTTCTGAGCGGCCATGGCTGACACCGCCATGCCGACGGCGAATGCGGGCATCTGGATGTAGTTCCAGAGCTGCAGCGCGGCACCAAACGCCGCCGTCGTGTCGACACCGAAATTGTTGACGAGCGCGATCATCAGCACGGCGCTGAGCGAGATCACCAGCATCTGGGCACACATGGGGATGCCCTTCTTCACCAGCGTGCCGACGATCGTCCAGTCGACGCGCAGGTGACGGATCTCGTCCTTGTGAAGAACCAGGAGATGACGGCGCCGGTAGAGATGGCTCAGGAGCGCGATGAAGCTGACGGCCTGCGCCAGGAGCGTGGCGAGGGCGGAACCGGCGATACCCATGCGCGGCACGGGTCCCCAACCGAAAATGAACAGCGGATTCAACGCGATGTCGATGAGCACCGACAGCAGCATGAAATAGAACGGTGTCTTCGAGTCCCCGGCGCCTCGCAACACGGACATCACGAAGGCATACATGTAGATGAACGGCAGTGCGAGAAAGATCACCCGCATGTAGTCGACCGCGAGGGGCAGCGCATACGCAGGCGTGCTCATGGCGGCCAACAGGCGCTCGCACATCGTCAGACCGATGATGGCCATCACGACGGAGATGGCGGCAAAAAAGGTGGCGCTCGTGCCCACGACCCGCTTCGCTTCGGGAATGTCATTCGCACCAATGCACTGGCCGATGAGAATGGTCGCCGCCATGGCGATGCCGAAGGCCGCGCCGATCAATAAGAACATCACCGTGTTGGCGTTCGACGTCGCGGTGAGCGCGGCCTCACCGAGAAAGCGACCCACCCAGATGGAGTTCACCGAGCCATTGAGCGATTGCAGGATGTTCGCGAATAGAATCGGTAGCGTGAAACGCAGCAGCCCGCTGCTGATCGAGCCTTCGGTGAGTGATCGGGGTGCATTCATGGGGGGCGAGATTATGGCGGAAAGCGTCAGCGCCCGGGGGCCGGGAACACCCGCACTGTGGCCGGGTCTGCAAATAGCCCTAGCGTCGCCGCCA
>DATMQL010000161.1:0-6565 GCA_035566815.1 Steroidobacteraceae bacterium
CGGTCGGCCTGGCGGATGCGCCGTACACGCTCCAGTGCGTTCTTATCCCCGAGATGCCAGCCGAAGGCGTAGCAGGAGTCCGTCGGGTAGGCGATGACACCGCCGCCACGGACGATGTCCGCGGCGCGGCGAATGAGCCGCACCTGGGGATTGACCGGATGCAATTCGAAATATTCGCCCACGGAATTCAGGAGCCTGGGTGACTGAGGATCGCCGTAGCGAGGGGTGCGACGCAGGCGTCGCACGGGCGACTCGCGAGAGTTGCCCCGGACCGCCTGTGAGCGCGCGGAGCGCGCGCAACAGCCGGCGCCATCGAGCCGATTTCTGCGATCCTTTCCGGCGCATAGTGTGCACTATGTAACGGAAAGGATCGCAGAAAGCGGCCGATGGCGGACGGCCGCAGTAGGCGATCCTCAGTCACCCAGGCTCCTAAGCCCCGCTTGGTAATTGGAAGTTGCGCAGCACGCATGAGACTATACGCGGCCATTTTTACCGGCTTGCGCCTCCACATATCGATCCATGCAGGCTCTGCTCGAGTTAGCGCCACTCGTGGCGTTCTTTGTCGCCTACCATTTTGGTGGCATTTACATTGCCACCGGCGTGCTCATGGCCGGCATGGCGGTATTGCTGGCCGTCGATTATCTCCTACATCGACGGATTTCGCCGATGCATACGCTGAGCGCGGTGCTCGTCTTCGGCCTGGGGGCGGCCACGCTGCTACTCCATGACAAGCACTTCATCCAGCTGAAGCCCACCATTCTCTTCTGGGTCGCCGGTCTCGCCTTCCTCGCCAGTTTCTGGATCGGCAAGCACACGCTGACGGAGCGGCTCTTCAGCGCCGCCCTCCAGGGCCAGGTGCGGGTGCCGGAGAGTCTCTGGCGCCGGATGAATGCCCTCTGGGTGGTGTTCTACGGGCTGCTCGGAGAGGCCAATCTCCTGGTGGCGAAGTACGCGAGCGAGCAAACCTGGGTCTACTCGAAGATCGCGCTGACGGTGGTCACGCTCGTATTCGCCATCGCCCAGGTGCTCTATCTCGTCAAGCGTGGCGAGCAGGTAGCCCCGGAAACACCGCACCCGGTGCAGGAGCCGCCGCCAGCCGTATGAGCGAGAATTCCCTGGCGGCCGAAATCCGCACAGCCCTTGAGGGTGAGCTCGCGCCCACGTCGATCGAAATCGTCGACGACAGCGCCCGGCACGCAGGCCATGCCGGTGCCCGCGAGGGCGGCCATTTTCGCGTCACCCTGGTTTCGGCGGCGTTCCAGGGGCGCCCGCAACTCGAGCGTCATCGGATGGTCTATGCAGCCGTCGCATCCCTCATGGGCCGCGGTATTCACGCGCTGAACATCGTGGCCCGCACACCTGAAGAAGTTTCTTAGATAATCCCTATATCCCACTGAGAATACACATGAATTACGTTCGAATTCTTGTTCTGGCCAGCGTCCTCACGGCGCTCGCCGCGTGCCAGCCCAAAGGCGCGACCGCCACCGCAACCGCGGATACCTCGCCCACCCTGGCGACGGTCAACGGCACCGCGATTACCCAGAATTTCTTCGACTTCTACGTGAAGGCCATCTCGGGCAAGAAACCCGCCGAGCTGACGGCGGACCAGCAGGCGCAGGCGCTCGATAACCTCATCCGCGCGAATCTGGTGGCCCAGGAAGCGCAGAAAGATGGCACTGAAGCCACTGCGGACACTGCGGATATGCTGGTCCTGACACGCCTCAACGTCCTCCAACAGGCGATGTCGGAGAAATATCTCAAGGACAAGAAGCCCTCGGAACAGGAGCTCCGCGCCGAATACGAGAATCAGGTCGCAGCCCTGCCGAAGCTCGAATACCACGCCCGGCACATCCTGGTAGCGACCGAGCCGTTCGCGACGAGCGTCGTGCAGCGCCTCGAGAAGGGTGACAAGTTCGAGGACGTCGCGAAGAAGGAGTCGATGGACTCCTCCAAGGACAATGGCGGCGATCTGGGTTGGTTCACCCCGGACCGCATGGTGAAGCCGTTCGCGGACGCCGTCGTCTCGATGAAGCCTGGCGACTACACCCACAAACCCGTGCAGACTCAGTACGGCTGGCACGTGATCCAGCTGGTCGATACGCGCCCGCTGTCCCCGCCCCCGTTCGACCAGGTCAAGCAGCGCCTCGACCAGGTGGTGGAAGCCAAGAAGTTCAAGGCCTACACGGATGACCTGATCAGCAAGGCGAAGATCGATCGCACCGCTGCCGCGCCGGCCGCACCGGCTGCGGCGGCCACGACGCCAGCCCCGAAGACTGGCGGCTAACGCCCCGCGTCACGTCCGAAAAGACAAGCGGCGGGTCGGATAAAACCGGCCCGCCGTTTTAATTTGGCCCGACCGTTCCGGGTCGAGCGCGCGCACTCTCGGTGCGATAAGCGCCCCGCGTTACTTCCTGGCAGCGCCCTTCTTACTCTCCAGCAGCGCCAGAAACCCCTTCTCATCCAACACCGCGACGCCGAGCTCCTCGGCCTTCTGCAGCTTCGATCCGGGCTCCGATCCCGCCACCACGTAGCTCGTTTTCTTCGAGACACTCTTCGAGACCTTGGCGCCGAGCGCTATCAGCGCCTCCTGCGCCTCTTCCCGAGTCATGCTCTCGAGCGTCCCCGTCACTACGAAGGTCTGGCCGACCAGCGTGTCGTCACTCGCAACAGTCGGTAGCGGCCCGACATCGGGCCAGTTCACTCCCAACTCCTGCAGACGCTGAATGACAGCCCGGTGCTCGGGTGAAGCGACAAACGCCGCGACCAGTGCCGCCACGATGGGCCCCACGTCCGGCACCTGTTGGATGCGGGCCGCGTCCGCCTGCAGCAGCTGTTCCAACTTGCCAAAATTCTGCGCCAGGGCGAGTGCCGTGGCCTCCCCCACCTGCGGAATGCCGAGTGCGTAGAGGAGACGCGGCAACGTCGTGCGCTTGCTCTTCTCGACAGCGTCGATCAGATTCGCGGCCGACTTCTCTCCCATCCGCTCGAGACCGGCAAGCTGCTCGCGGGTCAGGGCATAGATATCCGCGGGCGACTTGATCCAATCCCGCTCGACCAGTTGCTCCACCAGCTTGTCACCGAAGCCCTCGATGTCCATCGCACGTCGGCTGGCGAAGTGCCGGATGGCCTCCTGGCGTTGTGCCCGACAAGTGAAGCCACCCGTACAGCGAGCGGCGGCTTCATCCTCATCCTGCACGACCTTCGAACCACAGACCGGGCATGTGGGCGGCAGCGTCACCACGGGCAGTGAGTGGTCGTCCCATCCGGGCGGTCGCCGCTCGAGCACCACACGCACTATCTCGGGTATGACGTCACCAGCGCGTCGTACGACTACCGTGTCGCCAACACGAACATCCTTACGGTGTACCTCGCCAATGTTGTGCAGAGTCACGTTACTCACGGTGACTCCGCTTACAAATACCGGCTCGAGTCGTGCGACGGGTGTCAGCACGCCCGTGCGTCCCACCTGAAACTCGATATCACGGACGACAGTGAGCGCCTCCTCCGCCGGAAACTTGTGCGCGATGGCCCAACGCGGTGCGCGCGATACAAACCCCAGACGCTCCTGGTCGGCGCGGCGATCGAGCTTATAAACCACTCCGTCGATCTGGTATGGCAGCGCCTTGCGCCGCGCACCCATGTCCCGGTAGTACGCGAGCAATCCGTCAACACCGTGGACGAGTTGCGCGTCCGGACAGATCGGCAGGCCCCAGCTTTTGAAGGCTTTCAGCAGGCCGCTTTGATGATCGGGGATGCTGCCGCCCTCGACGGTCCCGAGGCTGTAGAAATACAGTTGCAGCGGCCGCTTCGCGGTAATGCTGGAGTCCAACACCCGCAGGCTGCCCGCGGCGGCGTTGCGCGGATTGATGAATACTTTTTCGCCCGTCTCGCGCGCAACCCGGTTCATGCGCTCAAACCCCTTGATGGGCATGAACACTTCGCCACGAACTTCCAACACCTCGGGCGTCTTGCCGTGTAGCTGGTGCGGCACCGACCGAATCTTGCGCACGTTGGCGGTGACATCCTCACCGCGCGCGCCATCGCCCCGCGTCGCCGCCTGCGCCAGCTTCCCGTGACGATAAATAACAGTGACCGCAAGCCCGTCGAGCTTCGGTTCGGCCCAGTAATTGAGCTCTCCTTCCACCTCTAACCGCTCGTGGATGCGCCGGTCGAAGCCCTGCACATCCTCTTCGCTGAACGCGTTGTCGAGCGAGAGCATCGGGACTTTGTGAACGACCTCGCCGAACTCTTCGCTCGGAGCGCCGGAGACATGTTGAGTGGGAGACTCGGGCGTGATGAGGTCGGGATATTCAGCCTCGAGCGCCCGCAGCTCATTCATCAGCTTGTCGTACTCGGCGTCCGGGATTTCCGGCTCATCGAGCACGTAGTAGCGCTCGTCGTGATATCCGATCTGCTTCCGGAGCTCCGCAACGCGAGCCTCGGCATCGCGTCTCACGACGTCGCTTCCGTTCCCAGCGACTCGCGAATGGTTGCAATCCGCGTGGGAGTCAACGGGCCGCCGCGCTCGTCCTGCAAAGCCCCTTGCAGCCGCTCGTTGAGACTGCGCGCGGTGGCCAGCAGATCCTCGAAGGCCTTGAGCGGCGGCTTCGGACCGGGCAACACGGCAAACAGGCTCAGGCCGCCGAAGCGCTGCACATCCATGGTCTCGGGATCGAACGTGCCTGGTTTGCTGAGGTTCGCCGCGCTCAACACGGCGCGGCCAGTGCTGTCCGGCTTGTGGAAAATCTGAAACTTGCCCAGCACGAAGCCTTCAGAGGCCAGAGCGAGACGCAAGGCGCGCCCGGCGAGCCGCTCAGGCGGAGGTGCGACCAGGCGCAGAGCGACGACGCGTCGTTGTTCGTCTGTGGGCCATTCGACAATGGGCTCGGTGACGGGCGTTACGTCGGCTGCGGTGAATCGCGGCGCGGCCGGCGGCGGCGCAGGCATTTCGGGTTCGACTGCGGGCGCCGCAGGCGCTTCCGCGGCCTCGGCCTCTATCTCCGAAACCGTATCATTCCCCGGCCCGAGGCCCGCCTCACCAAACACCGCCTCGTTGAACTCCTGCTCGTCGCTATCGTCTATGACGAACGGCTCCGGGTCGGCCAGGTCAATCCGGGTGGCGCTTCTTTTCGGCGCGGGAATATCCAGGCGCGGCACATCGTCGCCACCGATCGGCTTGATCCAGTCGGTGGCCGACATCGTCGGCTCCGACCGCTCGCGGGTCCTCGTTGGACCTGAATCCAGAACCGGCAGAGACAGTGTCGGTGGGTCGAGCAACGGCTCGCCCGTCTCCAGGCGCCGGGCGTTCAGCGAGTCGTCCTCGATCTCCACGACCGGCAGGTAGTCTTGCGGCGAGCTGGGCTCGCGCGCCCGCATCTCGGGCAACGTCAGGGCGGGCTCGCGAAACATCGGGCCGGAGCCCGCATCCAAAGCCTGCTCTCGCTCCGCCGCCGGCGCGTGATCCGTGAACCGCTGGCGCTGTCTGCGCCGCTCGATCCACGCCAGCAGGATGACGAACAACACCCCGAGGGCCAGGAGTGTCCAGCGCAACTGAGGCATCGTCGAACCGCTCCCCCTTCAGACCGCCGCGAGCCGCAAGGCCTCGTCGACGTCGACCGCCACAAGACGCGAGACACCGGGCTCGTGCATCGTCACGCCAAGAAGCTGCGAGGCGAGCTCCATGGTTGTCTTGTTGTGAGTGATGAAGATGAACTGCACCTGGGAGGACATCTCCCGGACGATGTCACAAAAGCGCCCGACATTGTGCTCATCGAGCGGTGCGTCGACCTCGTCCAGCAGGCAGAACGGCGCCGGGTTGAGATCGAAAATCGAGAATACCAGGGCCACCGCGGTCAGCGCCTTCTCACCGCCCGACAGCAGGTGGATGGTGCTGTTCTTCTTACCCGGAGGGCGCGCCATGATGGCGACACCCGCGCCGAGGATGTCCTCGCCGACGAGCTCGAGGTAGGCATGCCCGCCGCCGAACAGCCGCGGGAATTTCTCTTTCAGACCGGCATTGATACGCTCGAAAGTCTCCTCGAAGCGGGTCCGGGTCTCCTTGTCGATGCGCTGCATCGCCTGCTCGAGGGTCTCGAGCGCGGAGGTCAGGTCCGCGAACTGCCGATCGAGGTATTCCTTGCGCTCGGTCTGTTCTTTCAACTCGTCGATGGCGGCGAGGTTGACCTGGCCGAGCTTTTCAATATCGCCGCGCACCTGCACCAGCGACTGCTCCCAGTTCACCACGCTCGCATCGGCGGTGAGATTCTGCTGCACCTCGGCGAGCTCGAACTGGGTTTGCGCGAACTGCTCCGCGATGGCTTCGCGGCGCACGCGGGTCTCCTGTGCGGCGAGCTTCGCGGTTTCCATGGCTTCGCGGGCGGCGTTGACGAGTTGCTCCGCGGCGACCCGTTTCTCGTCCAATCCCCGCAACTCCAGGTCGGCATCCTCGAGGGCCCGGCGTGCCACGGACAGGTCCGACTCGACCTCGAGACGGCGCTCCAGCGCGTCATGCAATCGCGCCTCGAGCTGCAGAATCGGCTCGTCGCTGCCCGCCAGTTCCTGTTCC
>DATMQL010000162.1:0-2380 GCA_035566815.1 Steroidobacteraceae bacterium
AAGTTTGCGACCCAGCTTACGCATCTCGTGAAAAATTATCTATTATTTTCATTATTGTGAATGTAGGAGGCCTCCATTAGGATCACTACAAAATAGACGGGCGGCCGCGGTCAGCCTACGCGGGCCATCGCATCCGCCCGCGGATCAAAGGGGGTCTCATGGTCGAGCGCGTGAGGGTACTGGTCATCGGTGGCGGTGCGGTCGGCTGCAGCTGTCTCTATCACCTCACCCAGCTGGGTTGGACGGATGCGGTGCTCCTCGAGCAGAACGAGCTCACCTCCGGCTCGACGTGGCATGCGGCCGGCAACTGTCCAACCTTCGCAACGAGTTGGGGCCTGCTGAAGTTGCAACAGTACTCGGCGGCGCTGTATCGCAGATTGAGCGCCGAGCCAGACTACCCGATCAACTATCACGTGACCGGATCCGTGCGGCTGGCCCATACGGCGGAGAGAATGAACGAGTATCGCCACGTGAGCGGCCTCGCCCATGCCAATGGACTGCCCTATGAGATCCTGACTCCCGTCGAGCTTCGCCAACGCCACCCGTTCGTGGAGCTCGATGACCTCGAAGGTGCGCTCTGGGACCCCTATGACGGCGACATCGATCCCGCGCAGCTCACTCAGGCGCTCGCCGCAGGCGCCCGTAAGCGCGGCGCCCGAGTGCAGCGCTTTACCAAAGTCACGGGTCTCGCGCAGAGGCCCAACGGCGAGTGGCACGTCACGACAGACAAGGGCGACTACCTCGCGGAGGTCGTCATCAATGCGGCGGGATATCGTGCCGGCGAGGTGATGTCCTTGTTGGGGCGGACGTTGCCTATCGTGACTCTGTCGCATCAATACCTGGTCACGGAGGATATTCCCGAGTTCGTGGAACGGGCGCAGCGCGTGCCTCTGCTGCGGGACCCGGACGTGTCCTATTACTTGCGCCAGGAACGCAGCGGCTTGATTCTCGGGCCGTACGAGCACCAGGCGACACCGATGTGGCTCGACGGGATCCCTGAAGACTTCGCCCACAAGCTGTGGGACGACGCCCTCGATCGCCTCGAGACCTACATCGAGGCGGCCTGCAAGCGAGTACCGGTGCTCGCCTCCGCGGGCATCAAGCGCGTCGTCAACGGACCGATTCCCTACTCCCCGGACGGCTTGCCGTATGTGGGCCCTGCCCATGGGCTCGCCAATTTCTTCCAATGCAACACGTTCAGCTTCGGTATCGCACAGGCGGGCGGCGCTGGCAAGGCGTTGGCCGAGTGGGTCGTCAACGGGGGCCCGGAGTGGGACCTGTGGTCCATCGATCCGCGCCGCTTCACCGGCTACGCGACCAGGACCTACACGGTGGCCAAGGCCGTCGAAACCTATCAACAGGAGTATGCGCCGTCATTTCCGGATGAGGAGCGGCCGGCGGCGCGGCCGCTGCGGACCTCACCCCTTCACTACGAACTGGAACACCGGGGAGCCCGCTTCGGCGTCCGGGGCGGATGGGAGCGCGCCCTGTGGTACGACCCAACCGGCGACAGCCAACAAACGCTAACCTTCCGCCGTGACCGCGGCTGGATGGCACACGTCGCCGCGGAAGTCCACGCGGTGCGCAACGCGGTCGGGTTGATGGATCTCCCGGGCTTCTCGAAGTTCCTGATCACCGGTCCGGGCGCGGAGGCCTACCTGGATGGCCTGGTCTGCTCGCGACTGCCGAAGCCGCAGAGAATCTCGTTGGCTTACGTACTCAACACCGCCGGCGGCATCGTCAGCGAGTTCACGTTGACGAGACTCGGCCCGCAACAGTTTTACGCGGTCTCGGCCGCGATCGCGGAACATCACGACGACGACGTCTTGCGGCGTTCGCTGCCAGCGGACGGCTCCGTTCAAATTGAGGGCCTCTCGGAACGCTTCGGCACGTTGGTGTTGGCCGGCCCGCGCTCCCGCGAAGTGCTGAGTCGAGTCACGCGGGCCGATCTGTCGAACGGAGCGTTTCCATGGCTGTCCGCACAGACGATCGAGATCGGGTCCGCCGCGGTCTGGGCACTGCGCGTGAACTACGTGGGCGAGCTCGGGTGGGAACTGCATGCACCGGTCGAATATATGCCCGGCATCCATCGCGCACTGCTCGAAGCCGGCGCTCAGCACGACCTGCGGCACTTCGGCCTGTACGCAATGGACAGTCTGCGGATCGACAAAGGGTACCGTGGCTGGAAATCGGACCTGGAAAGCGGCTATTCGCCCCTCGAGTCTTCGCTGGAGCGCTTCGTTGACTTCACCAAGCGCGACTTTGTCGGTAAGGATGCGCTCCTGGCGCAGAAATCACGCGGCGTTGCACGTCGGCTGGTACCCCTCACGCTCGATGAGGCCGGAGACGCGGACCCACCCTATTGCAGCAGCGTCTTCTC
>DATMQL010000163.1:0-3807 GCA_035566815.1 Steroidobacteraceae bacterium
TCGTCCAATGGGCGAAGGCGCTTGGCCTGAAGGTGATTGGCACGGTGTCGAGCGACGCCAAGGCGAGGCTCGCACGTCATGCCGGCTGCGACCACGTCATCAACTATTCCTCCGAAGACTTCGTCGCCGAAGCGCTCGCGTTCACCGCAGGCAATGGCGTGTCAGCTGTTTTCGACTCCGTCGGGGCGGACACGTTCCGTGGGTCGCTGGCAGTTCTGAGGCCGCGCGGAACGCTTGTGCATTTCGGGGAGGCGTCTGGGAGACCGGAACCGGTGGACCCATTCGAGTTGGCACCACGCGCGCCGGTCGCGTTTCGAACGCGGACGCGGTATCCCACCTGCTTCACGCCAGCCGCCAGCTGTTTACGATATTCGATCCATTCGAGCATCATGTTAGTGTCTGCCATTGCGGGCATCGCCCGCGGGTCTTGGTCAGCTGTCTCGCGCGGCAATTCCGTCGTACCTGACCTCCGTCATCATACCGGTCTGCATGTGGTAGAGATTGTGGCAGTGGAATGCCCACCGACCCGGATTGTCGGCGTCGAAGGCGATCCGCACCCGTGCGCCCCTGGGCATGACGAGCACGGTATCGCGCACAGCGCCCTGGATAGGCCGGCCGTCGATTGCGACCACTTGGAATGCGTGACCGTGCAGATGCATTGGATGCGCCATCATCGTGTGGTTCACCAGCTCAAACTCCACACGCTGCCCTTGTTTGACCATGAGCGGGGTGATGTGCGGCCACATCTCTCCATTGATCGACCAGGCATAGGGCTTCATGCTGCCGTCAAGCACGATGGTGCGGACGAGGTCCGCAGGACGCGCGCGGAGCGGTTCTGCGGCGGCGAGCCGCGTCTCCAGCGAAAGGTCGATCGGTGGCGCGATCGGGCCCTGATCCGCCACGCGCGGAATACGCGAGCCGGGTGTAGCGAGGATGATTCCGGTCTGGCGTGGCGAGCCCTCGAGCCGCGCGAGGACTGGAAAGGCTCCAGTGCTCGGGAGATCGATCAACACATCGAGGCGCTGTGCCATTGCGATGGGGAAGTGTTGGCCTGCGAGGGGTCGGACGGCATGACCGTCGACTGCGATCACGTTTCCGGTGAGCGCTCCGAGATCGATCCAGAACTGGCTCGAAGACGCCCCGTTGATGATCCGAAGGCGGACTCGCCCGCCGCGGTCGACGTGCACGACCTCGGGATCGGTGAGGGCCCGATCGTTGGCGAGGAACGCATCGAAATCAACGTCATTGAGGTCCATTGGTGGGGCCGCAGCCCCAGACATCTGCATGGCCGGCGCGTCGCGCCCTACCATCTTCATCATGCCGGGCATGGCAGAGTGTTGCGCACCGACAGTGTGGTCGGAACCGTCGTCAGTGCGTTGCACATGCGCTGTAGGGCCGCGCGCATTCGTGTTGGTGAGGCTCGCGAGCACCTCCTCGGGACTCCGGAAGGTGAAATCGTGCAACATGAGAACGATTTCCTGTCGATCCTCGCGTGGTGCTATTTCGTCCTCGACAATCAGGGGCGCCGTCATCAGGACTTGTTCCTGCATGCCGACGTGCGAATGCATCCAGTACGTCCCGGGAATGGGAGTGTAGTCGTAGGATTGCATCGCCCCGTTTGCCAAGGGGGGCGTCTCGGGCCACGGGAATCCGTCCTGCGTCCACGGCGGCAACTGGCCGTGCCAATGGATGAGGGTCTGCTTACCGCTTTGATTTGCGAGATCGACACGGAACCGCTCACGCGCGCCGAGCCGGATGCCCGGGTGTCCATCCGGTCCGATGAGACTGTAGATTCGCGCTGCGCGGCCATTTACCTCTAGCGTTCGCGTTCCGGCGACCAAACGCTTCCCAGCCTCCGACGCGACGCTTCGCGAGGCGGGCAATGAGGACAGAATGCCGGTGGCCAAGGTGGCGGCGAGGAACGTGCGACGGGAGAGTGTACTCGCCGTAGCCCGATCGGTGATCACGCGATGCTCGAGGCTGTCGCGGTCGGTTATGGTCATGGTGTCCTCCAAGAATCGGTCGGTCAGCGACAATCGGGTCACCCGCAGGTCTTCTCATGAGTCCGCGGTTGCATGTTCGCAGTAACGTCCAACTGCCGCGTTAGCCGTCGATGTCAGGAATAAGGGCTCAAGTTACAGTTGTAACTTTGATTGCCTTGACCTTCCAGTTACTGGAACCCCTATAGTTTCAGCACGCTTTGAAGGAGCCAATCGATGAATTTACAGACTTCGAATGACACAACGGGCGGGGCGCTCGTGCTGTCGATCTCAGGGATGACCTGCGGCGGATGCGCAAACACGCTGACCCGCGTCCTCACCCGGGTGCCGGGCGTGACCCGCGCAGAGGTCGATCTCGCCAACGCTCGCGCTCAGGTGCTGGGCACTGCGCGCCCGGACGAACTGCTCGCCGCCGTACGGCGCGCCGGCTACGGCGCCGAGATAACACCGGACACAAGGATTTCAGGAGATGCTAATGAGCATACCCGAAGCAACTGCTGCTGAACGCTTACATTTGGTCCTGCCAGTCGAAGGCATGACGTGCGCTAGCTGCGCCGGGCGTGTGGAGCAGGCGTTGCGCAGCTTGCCCGGCGTGGAGGCATCCGTGAACCTCGCGTCGGATCTGGCGAAGATCACTTACGATCCGGTGCAAGTGGAAGCATCTGCTCTCGCCGCGAGCGTACAAGGTGCCGGTTACAACGTACCTCACGAGAGCCGCCAGCTCTCGATCTCAGGCATGACCTGCGCGAGCTGCGCGGGCCGAGTGGAGAAGGCATTGTTGGCTGCGCCCGGAGTCGTGCGCGCTGAAGTCAACCTCGCTACCGAGAGGGCATCCGTCGAAGGTATTGCGGGCGTGCTTCGCCCCGCCGACCTCATCACCGCAGTGAGTGGCGCGGGCTATGGGGCTGAGCTCCTGACGGGCGATGTTGAACGCGACCGCCAGATTGCCGCAGCCGAGGAGCAGCGGCTCAGGCGGGAGAGCTGGAGGGTGGTCGCCGCGGCTATGTTGAGCGTGCCACTGTTGCTGCCGATGTTCGGCGTAATGCTACCAGCTTGGCTGGAGCTCGCTCTCGCCACGCCGGTTCAACTCGTCATCGGTGCGCGCTTCTATATCGGTGCATGGAAGGCCCTGCGCGCCCGAACCGGCAACATGGACACGTTGGTGGCACTCGGGACCTCGACCGCTTACTTCTACAGTCTCTACTTGATGCTGTCCGCACACGGCCACCCGATGCCGCACCTTTATTTCGAATCTGCCGCCGTGGTGATCGTCCTCATCTCAGTCGGCAAGTGGCTCGAGACTCGCGCCAAGCGTTCGACTGGCGCTGCGATCCGTTCACTCATGGCGCTGCGGCCGGATCGCGCGCGCCTCGAGCGAGGCGGCGAATATGTGGAGCTGCCTCTTGCCGCGGTCACGATCGGTGACATCGTCATTGTTCGCCCGGGTGAGCGAATCCCGGTCGATGGCGTCGTGTTGAGTGGTCGAGGCGAGGTCGATGAAGGCCTCGTCACAGGGGAGAGCTTCCCCGTGGTGAAGACCCCCGGCGAGCAGGTCACCGGCGGCTCGATCAACGGCACAGGCCTCCTGCGTGTACAGGTCACAGCGGTGGGCGAGCAGTCCACGCTTGCGCGGATGATCGCTCTCGTCGAGCAGGCGCAACAGAAGAAAGCGCCGGTTCAACGCCTGGTCGATCAGATCGCGGCTGTCTTCGTGCCGGTCGTGCTGCTTCTCGCACTGGGTACGTTCCTGGTGTGGTGGCTGTTCCTCGGGGAATTCACGGCTGGAATCATCGCCGCTGTCTCCGTG
>DATMQL010000164.1:0-2061 GCA_035566815.1 Steroidobacteraceae bacterium
GGCTTTCTCGGCAAAAGTCGCCGCCGCCGGCCTTGGTCGGGACCCGGAGGCGGTCGAAGAGTTGTTCGACGCACTTGCGCGCCGTGCGCTGCTGGTCCGTCGAACCGGCGATCTGTCATTTCCGGATGGGAGCGTCGACCAAGCAACCCCGGTACATTGAAACCGTGCACCGTCGCGGCTACCGGTTTATCGCGGAGGTCCTCGACCGCGCTGTGGCGGCTGTCCAGGCACCGCGCGCGGCGCCAGCAGTTCCGTTGGCGGGTCGCGAGCCAGTCCTGAAGCAACTGTGGGATTGTTTGAGTCTGGCTTTGAAAAAACAGCGGCAGATCGTTTTCGTTACCGGGGAACCTGGCATCGGCAAGACCGCGTTGGCCGACGCGTTCCAGATCCAGGCGGGGGGCGAATGGCAGGAGATGCTGATCGCTCGGGGTCAGTGTGTGGAAGGGTACGGCGGGACGGAAGCTTTCTACCCGGTTCTGGAAGCACTCGGACAGATGTGCCGGAGCTCCGGCGGCGACCGCATCATCGCATCGGTTGCCGCACAAGCACCGACCTTGGTCGCGCAGTTTCCCTGGCTGCGGGCGCATGCACGCCGCGATATGCGACCGGGAGGATCTGCCATTGCCGCCGACCGCATGCTGCGGGAAATCTCCGGTGCGCTGGACGAGATCGCGGCCGAGCGTGCGTTGCTGCTGGTCCTGGAGGATCTGCAGTGGGCCGATCCAGCGACCGTCGACCTCATTTCGTCGCTGTCGCGCAGCCGCAGGCCCGCCCGCCTGATGCTGATGGGGACGTACCGCCCAGTCGAGATCGCAACGGAAGATCGGCCCGTCAAGCGCCTCCAGCGGGAGCTTCTGGTGCACAAGCTGTGTCGGGAGATCGCCCTGGAACCTTTGAGCGAAACGCAGATCGCGGGGTATCTGCGCGACCGATCCCCGCCCGGAGAGGCACCCGAAGGGCTCGCCCGTTTGCTTTACCAGCACACCGAGGGCAATCCGTTGTTCATGGCGGCCGCGCTGGATCACATGGTCCGGCGAGGGTGGATATCGCGGCACGGCGGGGGTTGGAAGCTGCTGGTGCCACCTGAGCGGATTGATCAAGAGACTCCGGATAACCTGCAGCAGATGATCGAAGCACAGATCGAGCGCCTGAGCGTGGAGGAGCAGCGCATGCTGGAGGCCGCGAGTGTCGTCGGGACGGTTTTTGCCACGGCCCTTGTTGCCTCCACCGACAGCGAGCAGGAAGCTCTCGATGAGTTGCTCCAACGGCTCGCAAACCGGCGATACTTGGTGCGCCCCACGCAGAATCGGCAGTTTCAGGCCGGAATGAGCTCCACGCAGTGGGAATTCATGCATGCCCTTCACGCTAACGTTCTGTACCGCCGACTCTCGAGCAGACGCAGGGCGAGGCTCCACGCCGGAATCGCGAAGCGCCTGATCGCGCTCTCCGGCGGGCATCCGGAATCGGCCGCATCCGAGTTGGCCTACCACTTGGAGCGTGGGCGCGAAGACCCATCCTCTGGACACGCCAGCGCCGAATGATGACCGCAGAAGCGCCGTGCGGATACCTCGGCCACCCTCAATCGGCTGCCGCGTAGAGCGGGGCCACTCGGGCCGTGTATGTTGCCGCGCTCTGACGCGCGGTCTGGTAGGCCGCCAGCGTTTTGGCGTTCGGTTGCACTCCAAGCAGCTTCGCCAGAAGCTCGCGACAAATGCGATACGCCCGCAGGGCTTCGGCGTGATTGCCGAGTTCGCGGTGGCAGACGATCAATCCGCGATGAAGGTCTTCGGCCAGGCTGTCGACTTCGAGTCCTGCCTGGTAAAGGCGCGCCGCTTCATCCCACAGGCCCCTAGTCTCGCAGGTGTGCGCGGCATCCCGAATGGAGCGTACGAGCTTGGCGTGGAGTGCTTGCCGCGTCTCGAGAGCCCAGGGTTTCTCGGACTCGTGTTCGAGGAACTGACCCTCATAAAGCGCCCGCAGGCGTGCGACCCATTCCTCGGCCCCCACACCAGGCGCTGGCCTGAGCTCCCGCTGCAGCTCCCACAGGTCCACCCAGAACTG
>DATMQL010000165.1:0-6293 GCA_035566815.1 Steroidobacteraceae bacterium
GCGAAGGCGATCGACGCGGGTCTTTACGCGGCCAACATGCCCACTGAAGTGGGCGGTGCCGGGCTCGATACCGTTACGTGGGTGTTGTATGAGAAGGAGCTCGGTCGCACGAGCTACATCCTCCACTACGCTTGCGTGGGGCGCCCTTCTAATATTCTGCTCGCTTGTGAAGGTGAGCAGCGTGAGCGGTACCTGCTGCCCGCGGTGCGCGGTGAGAAGGTCGACTGCCTGGCCATGACCGAGCCCGGCGCGGGTTCGGACATACGCGGTATGAAAACCTCCGCTGTGGAGAAGGGCGGTGATTTCGTCGTCAACGGCACGAAGCACTTCATCAGTCATGTCGATCATGCGGACTTCGTGATTTTGTTCGCGGCGACGGGGGAGGAAGACGGCGGGGCGCGGGGCAAGCGCAAACTCATCACGGCCTTCCTCGTCGATATCGGCACACCGGGTTTTGAAGTCCTGCCCGGATATCGGAACGTCTCACACCGCGGCTACACCAACAGTATCCTGCAGTTCAACGACTGCCGGATTCCCCGAAGCGCGGTGCTCGGCCAGGTCCATCAGGGTTTCGAGGTGGCCAACACGTGGCTGGGCGCGACCCGGCTGCAGGTGGCGGCGGGCTGCCTGGGGCGCGCGGAGCGGGCCCTGGAGCTGGCGAAGCAATGGGCGGTCGATCGCGTGCAGTTTGGACAGCAGATCGGCAAGTTCCAGGGCGTGGCGTTCAAACTCGCCGACATGGCGGTGGAACTGCGCGCCGCGGAGCTCCTGACCCTGGAGGCCGCGTGGAAGCTCGATCAGAAGACCGCGAGCGACATGGACATGGCGATCGCGAAGCTGAAGGCGAGCGAGATGCTGGCGATGGTGGCGGATGAGGCGTTGCAGATCCATGGCGGAATGGGACTGATGTCGGATCTGCCGCTCGAGCGGATCTGGCGGGATGCGCGTATCGAGCGCATCTGGGATGGGACGAGCGAGGTGCAGAGGCATATCATCTCGCGGGCGTTGTTGCGGCCGTTGGGAGGCTGAGGCGACGGGCGGCGGCGTCGGCAGGCCGCCATGAGCCTGTCGAGGGCACGGGCGGCGTCACAGCCGCCTCCAGCCTGCGAAGGCATGTACCTTGCTGTTCTGCTGTGGAGGTTGACTTCCAATGACTGTTCGTGCGCGTGTATTCGTTGGATTGCTTGCCGTAACGCTCGGCGCGTTTGCCGTGGCTGCGCCGTTGGTGAACGTGCCTCTAAGGTGGAAGCCGACGTCGGACTTGCGTTTGGGCACCACTCAGATGACTGCGGCGGCGGTGCAATTCGAACCGTTCAAGGACACTCGCGAGATGCCGGAAAAGGTCGGCGAGAATCGCGAGGACGACACGCCGAAGCCGGTGACGACTTCGGATGACGTCGGGGCGTTCGTTAGCACTCACATGCGCGATCTTTTCAGTCACGCCGGTGTTAAGACGGTCGACTCCGGCGGCGATGTGGTCGTGAAGGGCGAAGTTCGGCAGTTTTTTGCCAGAGAGACTCACACCTATAAGGCTGAAGTCTCGATACATCTGACGGTGGTCGGGCGGGATGGGACGACGTTGTATAGCGGGGTCACGTCCGGGGAGGCCAGTCGCTTTGGTCGCTCTTACCTACTCGAGAACTACTACGAGGTGTTGTCCGACGCCGTGGTGAATGCGACGAGCTCGGCGCTGCAGAACGTAGAGTTTCAGAAGGCGTTGTCGCAGCACTAACGCCTATTTTCCGGTCCACTTTGGCTCGCGCTTCTCGGAGAATGCGCGGGCGCCCTCCAGGAGATCGTCCGAGCGAAGGACTTTTTGTACCGCACTCAGGGCGTCGTGGAGCTCGAAGGACTCGTGCTCGGACACCATTTCGGTGTGGCGTAGCAGCTGTTTGATAGCGGGGAATAGCAGGGGTGGGCCGCTGGCGAGTTGTTTCGCGATCTCGCGTGCCTTCTCGAGGCTCTGGCCTTTCGGCACCACGTGGTTGGCGAGGCCCCAGTGCTTGGCTTCGGTGGCGTCCATCCAGCGCCCCGTCATCAGGAACTCCACGGCAACGTGGTAGGGGATGCGTCGGCGTAGTTTGATCGTGCCGGCATCGGCGAGGACGCCGACGTTGATTTCGGGGAGCGCGAAACGCGCGTGCTCTTCCATCACAATGATGTCGGTTCCGAGTACGACTTCGAAGCCGCCGCCGCAGGCGATGCCGTTGACGGCCGCGATGAGAGGCTTGTCGAGGTTGCGCGGATAATTCAGGCCACCGAAGCCTCCCACGCCCCAATCGGAGTCGGATTTCTCGCCGCCCGCGGCGGCCTTCAGGTCCCAGCCCGCGGAGAAGAAACGGTCGCCTGCCCCTGTCACGATGGCGACCCGAAGTTGGGGGTCATCGCGGAATGCGCTGAAAATATCATTGAGGCGGCGGCTGGCCGTGAGGTCGATGGCGTTCGCCTTGGGGCGATTCAGCCTCACCTCGAGGATGGGGCCGTCGGTGGTGGTCTCGATACCTTCAGACATATCAGTCTCCTATTGCGCGGGCGGTTGCCCGCTCACCGTCGATCCGGGGTGTTCCTCACGGACCACCCGTTCGCCGCATGCGGCTCACCCTATTGCGCGGGCGGTTGCCTGCTCACCGTCGATCCGGGGCCGCCTGCTACGCGCGCATTGCGCGCTCACAGTCGGACCGGAGTGCGGCCTCACGGCCTTACTCGCGCGCCGCAGGCGGCGCGCCCCTCGCGGGCTGCCCGTGCGACGCACGCGTCGCACCCCCAATGCGGATTAGCGCGTCGACTGCGACGGCGCCACGGCCAGCGGGCCGAACGATGACGGGATTGATGTCGATCTCAAGGAGTTTATCGACATTTGCCTCGGCGTAACGGGTGCAGGCGAGCGCGGTTTCCACGAGCGCCGCAATGTCGGCTGGTGGACGGCCGCGGTAGCCGGTGAGCAGTTTTCCGACCTTCAGTCTTTTCAAGGCGGATTCGATCGCCGTTGCGGTGAAGGGCGGCAGGAGACTGACAGTGTCGCGCAGGAGCTCTGTCAGGACGCCACCGGCTCCGAGCACGAGGACCTGGCCGAATTGTGGGTCGACTGTCATGCCGATCAGGATTTCGGCTACGCCATCTGAGATCATTTCCTCCACAAGGAGGGTGTCGGAGAGCTGCGCGAGGCGATCGGCCGCGGCCTTTGCTTCCGCGGGCGTGCGGATGTTGATGGCGACGCCGCCGACGTCGGATTTGTGCTCCAGGGAGGCGCTCGCGGCTTTCATGACGACCGGGAAGCCGATGGCTTCGGCGGCGGCGACAGCCTCGTGGGCTTTTACGACGCGTGAGTGGGGGACGCGCACGCCGAATGCGGCCAGGGCGGCCTTGCCTTCGGGCTCGGTAAGGGAGCGGGCAGGCGCGGAGGCTGAGATTGACGCTGAGGCTGCGGGCGGTGCCGAAGCCGATGCTGAGGCCAGTGACGACGCCGACCATGAGGCAGACGCAGAGGCCACGGCGGAGGCTGGCGCCGATGATGATGCCGCTGCCGATGAGCCTGACGCCGATGCCGGCGTCCTCAATGCGACACCCCCGCCGGTTGACCAAGCCTCCCCAACAGCGGCAGCGAGATCGAGCGCCTCCAGGGCCTGACGCTGCCCCTGAAGCGGCACGACGCCAGCGGCGAGGCACATCTCGCGCGTCCGGGCATCAAGCGATTCGGGTAGCGAGCAGATGACCGCCGCGCGCGTTCGCGCGCCAGGATACGCGGCAATGAATTCCTCGATAGCCGCGATGTAACTCGCCGGATCGGCCTTCTGCGCGGAGGGGCAGTCGATCATGAACCCTACGGCGTCGAATCCTGCTCGTTGCACTACCGAGAACATAGCGCGCAGGGCGGGGCGGTCGAACCAGATGTGGGTGTGAAAATCGAAGGGATTCGCGATATGAACCCGGTCGGTGAGAATGTGATGCAGCAGCGTAACGGACTCGTCGGGAATATTGGGGAACGTAATGTCAAGGTCGCGCGCTGCGTCCGCGGTCATCGCCATGTCGCCACCCGAAGCACCCATGATCAGAATCTTTCGGCCCGGCAGCGGCCCACCGGTGTGCAGCAGTTTCAAGGTCTCGCAAAGCGTCGCCAGTGAGTCGCATCTTGCAACACCTGCCTGCCGGCAGAACGCATCAAACACGACGTCCGCGCCGGACAACGATCCCGTATGGCTGCGCGCCGTTCGTGCGGCCGCCTCCGTTCGCCCGGCCTTCACGATGGCAATCGGCTTGCCGACCCGGCGCGCCTTCTCAACAGCCTGCGCAAACCGTCCGGCGTCCTTTATGCCTTCAACATACAACCCGAACGCCGTCACTCGCTCGTCATCAGCGAGAAGCTCGATCATGTCCTCGACGGCCAGCCGCGTCTGGTTGCCTACCGTCAACACGTAGCCGATCGGCAGCGAGCGGTCATTGAAAAGCAGGTTCAATGCGATGGTACCGCTCTGGCAGATGAGGGCCACGCCGCGCTCGCGTCGCTCACCGATGACCTGGTCGGGCCATAGAGCCGCGCCATCGAAGAAATTGATCAGCCCGTAGCAATTCGGGCCAAAGAACGGCAGGTTGCCCGCGCTGGCCACGAGGTCCCGGGTGAGCTGGTTGCCCTGGTCGCTCGCTGTTTCGGAAAAGCCTGCGGCAAAACACACGAAGCCGCCAGCATCCCGGCGTACGAGTGCCTGTGCGATGTTGGGAACTTCAGTATTGGGAGCGGCGACGAAGGTGGCGTCGGGAGATCCGGGCAGCTCGTCGATAGATCGGAAGTAAGTCGTCTCTGAAGTCGAGGGGCGCTTGGGATGAACGCGCCATATCTCACCGCTGTATCCGATGGCTCGCGAGGCTGCGGCGACGGCGTCGGCCCAGGCGCCGCCCACGAGGGCAATGCTGCGCGGGGCCAGCAGTCGCTTGATATTGGATGCGTTCATGTACTCAGCGGTGACTATGCATGAAACTGCGGCTACATGCGCGGACGTGAGTGCACCGTAGTCACGTTATTTACGACGCGGCAGTTCCATTCGCCGGGATCCCAAACTCACTGTGGGCGGCGCCGTGGTGGTGGCAGCCGCGAGGGTTGCAATCGCACCGGCCACCTCCGGAGGAAACGGCGCGGTCGTCACCGTCTCGCCCTGATGAACATGTAACAACATCAACTCCGCCGTCGCGGCGATGTCGGTGTCGCCTTCCCGGGTCATATCAAACGCCGCGTGCAGTCTCTTCTGGTCCGCGCCAAGTACGCGCACATTCACCAGAACGATGTCGCTCTTCTTGATCTCGAGCAGGTAGTGGATGTGCATTTCCACGGTATACAGCGTATTCCGCGTCCGCTCACGGTAAGCCGCGTCCATATGAAGACGGTCCATGAGCGCATCGCAGGCGTAACTGACGATGAGCCCATAATAGGCATCTCTCAGGTGCCCGTTGTAGTCGATCCACTCGGGCGCCAGCGCAGTGCGATAGATAGGCTCACTCAAGACGCCTCCCTCGGATCTGACCGGCGCGCAGCGCCGCTAAATGTAGCGGGTCGCTTCGACCCGCAGGAAAGTTGGGCGCAGCCCTAATTAAGTCGACCCCCACTGTCAACCGATCTGCAACCGCTCCCGGGTCTGCGCGGCAGTCATGACACGTGCGCCCATCGCCTCGATGATGACGCGCGCCCTCTCAACCAATTGCGCGTTGCTCGCATAGACGCCACGGCTCAAATACAGGTTGTCTTCGAGCCCTACGCGGACATTGCCGCCGTTGAGGATGGACTGCGCCACCCAGGGCATCTGCATGCGGCCGATGGAGAATGAAGTCCAGATTGCGTCGGCGGGCAGGGTATTCACCATGCCCAACAGGTGCCCGGTGTCCGCCGGCACGCCGTACGGGATGCCCATGCAAAGCTGGATCAGCGCGGGGGAGGGGATCAGGTCCTCCTTGATCAACTGCCGCACGAACCAGAGGTTGCCGGTATCAAACACTTCCAGCTCGGGCTTCACGCCGAGGTCTTTCAGAATCTGCGCGCCTTTGCGCAGGTAGTTCGGCGTCGAGACATACGCCCGGTTGCCGTCCCCGAAGTTGAGGCTGCCGCAGTCGAGGGTCGCGATGTCGGGGCGGTAGAGGCCCTCGTGGCACAGGTCGATGACGTGCCGCATGCGGTCTTCCTGGCTGCAGAAGTCGCTTCCCTCGGCGGGAGTGTCCTTCAGACCATTGTCGCCGACGACAATGTAACCCCCCATGCCGCAGGTGAGGTTGACGATGACGTCGACCTTGCTCTCGCGGATGCGCTTCAC
>DATMQL010000166.1:0-2051 GCA_035566815.1 Steroidobacteraceae bacterium
AACACCGCACGCCAGGGCTACGACACTCTCGTTAGAGATTTCCCTGGACAGGACCAAACCACGATCACCGCAGTCGTCAATTACCCAGACTCAAACCCGCTGACCGCATCCCATGTGGGCGATGTCTACGACCTCAGCCGCAGCCTAGCCGCGCTGCCCAACGTGCTTCGCGTTGAGAGCATCGTCGACACAGACTCGAACCTCAGCAGGGCAGACTATGTGCGCCTACTTTCTGGACCGCAGTCTTCGCTGCCGCCGGCGCTGCAGCAAGCGTTGACGATTGGAAGCGGCAGCCACATCGTGCTTCTCAACGTCGTGACCAACCAGCCCCCGACGAGCGATCAAGCGCGGGCGATCGTCAATTCGATTCGGGCAGAACACGTGAACGGTGGCCAGGTTCTCGCCACCGGTGAGACCGCGTTCGACCTGGACGGTGTCAACTTCATCCTCAGCAGAACTCCCATCGCGATCGGTTCGGTGCTTCTCGTGACGTACATCGTGCTGTTCCTCCTGACCGGATCAGTCGTCCTGCCCCTGAAGGCGGTCCTGACCAATCTCTTGTCGATCTCTGCGTCGTTCGGCGCGCTGGTGTGGATATTCCAGCAAGGCCACCTGAGCCAGCTCCTGGGTTTCACCGCGCAGTCGATCGACCCAAGCGTCCCTGTGATCCTCTTCAGCATCGTTTTCGGAATGTCGATGGACTATGAGGTTTTGCTGATCAGTCGCATCCAGGAGGAGTACCGGCGCACAGGCGACAACAAGGCCGGACTCGCTATGGGTCTTGAAAAGAGCGGACGTCTGATCACGGGCGCGGCGGCGATCATGGTCGCGGTGTTCCTTGCGTTCGGCCTTTCGAACTTCGTGATCATCAAGGCCATCGGCATCGGCCTGGCGGTGGCCATCGCCATCGACGCCACCATAGTGCGAATCCTGATCGTGCCGTCAGTGATGTGTATTCTCGGCCGGGCCAACTGGTGGGCGCCGCGCCCCCTGACCTGGCTCCATCGCCGCATCGGGGCTGGAGAATCATCGTCGCCGATTGTTCCTGTTCCGGTCAGGGGCTGAGCTTCCCCGCAAGTAAGGGACGCTAGGCGCCCCCTACTGCGTTGGGGAAGCGGAGAGGGTCGATCTATGTGATGTCCAGCATGCCGTGGTCCTCTCAACGCGGCCTGTGAGGAACCTTGGAAAGTGGTGAGAACAAGGCATGTTGTGGCCTTCGCACTTGCGCTGACGTTGATGTCTTGCACACAACCTCCCGCACGATCGACGGCGCCCGATGGAGGCGCGTGGCCGATCTTTCGCGGGGATCTCGCGCGGGACGGCCATCCTCCGGCGGCGACGCTCGATACGGCCGGGGCCGCGCGACTCCAGCCGGCATGGCGCGCTCACCTGGCCGGCGCCATCGACGGCTCCCCGGTCGTGTCGAGCGGCCTGGTCGTCGTGGGCTCCGAGAACGGCGAGCTCGCCGCGTTCGACGAAACAACCGGTGTGCGGCTATGGGTGCGGACCGGCCTCGGGCCAATCTCAGGCTCGGCAGCGATTGCCGGCACGCATGTTTTCGCCGCGACTCTAACGGGGCATGTACGCGCCTTCGACCTTGATAGCGGCCGTGACGTATGGGATTGGAAAGCTGAGGGCCTGCAACCGGCGCTCTGGTCGTCGCCGACGATCTATGGCGGACTGCTGCTGGTGGGGGTCGGGTCACAGGCAGGTGACACACCTCTCGAGTCCGGAAGAATCGTTGCGCTCGATGTGGGTACTGGGGCCGAAGTGTGGTCGCTGTGCGCGATTGCCGGATGCCGCCCGGGAGGTGGCATCTGGTCGACTCCGTCGATCGACTCAGCGGGCCATGCATTTGTGGGCGTGGGGAATCCCGTCGACGGGGTGATGGCCTTCGACGCGCGCACCGGCGCCCAGTTGTGGGAGATCAGCTTTTACTCAGACGCCGCTCGCGACCTTGACGTTGGCGCGAGCCCGCTGCCCATCGACGTGCGAGGCCGGGAAGAGCTCGCGGTCGGTTCGGTCGCGGGCATCATGAAAATGCTGGACGC
>DATMQL010000167.1:0-10244 GCA_035566815.1 Steroidobacteraceae bacterium
CCGGGTCGAAGTCGGTCTGACCGATGCCACGAATCTGCGCGCGCATGGAGAGACCCCCGCCAGCTCCGTTCTGCTGCAGGATGACGTTGGGTGCCTGCGCGGTAACGTCAGAGAGCGTCGTCTGGTTGCGGGCTTCCAGCATTGCGGCCGTAACCGCCGTGATGGCGACCGGAGTCTCCTGGAGGGACTCTTTGCGGAACTGGGCTGTGACCGTCACCTCCTCCAGGACACTCGAGTCAGAAGCCGCAATCGCGCTTTTTGCCCCGTTGGATGACTCTTGCGCCAAAGCAACACTCGACGCGGCGCAAGCCGTGAGCACGGCAAGGCCCAGAGAGGTTCTTGATCTCGACATAATTTCCCCCGTCTCGGCGGCGATAACACCGCCGGTTATTGCGGGGGATCGTATAGCGAGAGGGGGACCCGCCAGTTGACTGCGCTAGAACGGTGACTTGACGCGATTGGAAGATCGAGCCTCGAAGCGATGAATTTCTGTGGGGCGCGCGCGACGCTTAGCGATCCGGGGGGTTCCACTGCGCTGTCATGTTGTACGGCAGCAGGGTGAAAATCGCCTCGACACGATAGATCTTGCCGTCCCGGATCTTGAATCTTTCCATGAACTGTAACGAATTGGGGTACTTGAAGGGACTGTGTTGGGTCGCGCCGTCCGTCGTCCGGTACTCGTCGATACGGGCTGCATGGTCGATGTAACCTGATGCCACGACCACGCCCCGCTCCTCGTCGACTGCGAAGAATCTCCGCGCGCGGACCCGCTCGTCGTAGCGGTACTGTCCGAGCTTGAATTGCGCTTCACAACCCTGCGCGAGCCGTGCGAAGGCGCCGCTCGTAGTCGACATCCCGTTTTCCTGTCGTGCGCATTCGGGATCGAACTTCGTGTGGAGCGTGCCGTCGTTCTGCTGCAACGTGTTGAAGTATCCGTCGGCCAACGCGATCAGCTTGCTGCGCGACGTACGTCGCGTCGGCGGCAGAACCTCCGAGAACGCCGGATCGTGGGTGTCATTCGCAGGATCGCCAAAGGGACCGGCATCACCCTTGCGATCGATGACGGCCTCGACCTGGGAGGTCCTGCCGTCCTCGACTTTGAGCCGCATGGCGTAGTACGCGGGCTGTCCATGCTCTTCGATGGTTCCATACCAGGCAACATTTCCGGTGGAGGGATCGGCGACATATTGTGCGTTGGGGCTCTTCGCGGTAGCCGTGGCCCAGACGCCATCCCCGATCATCATCGCAACGCTGTTCTCGGTGTAGCGCACGGATTTCGCCCAGGTGACTCGCGATGGATCCTGCGCTACCAGGGCTGTCATGTATTCATCTGCGGCGTGTATCAGACAGTCACGATCGCATGCTTTGCCGGAAGGCTTACGATCCAGGTCCTTGCTGTACGCCGCGCCGGGGCCGGTCCACGGCGAATGCATGAAGTACGGGATGTAGGTGAAGACGGCTTCGACGCGGTAGATGAGGCCGTTTCTGATTTTGAACGCCTCCATGAGCGACAGCGAATTCGGCCACTTCAAAGCGGTTTTACGCACCTGCCCGTCCGCGGTCTTGTAGGTGTCGAAGGCATTGGCATGATCGAAAAATCCGGTGGCGACCACCACCCCGCGCTCCTCATCGACGATCGGGAAGCGGCGCTCTCTGACACGCTTGTTGATCCGGTAGATCCCCAGCTTGAACTGCGCCTCGCAACCCTGGGCGATGGAGGCGGCACCGCTGCCCCCGCGGGTGGTACTGATCCCGTTTTCCGTGCGCTGACAATCCGGATCGAACGACGTGAGTACCTGCCCGTCATTCACTTCGACCGTACTGAAGTAGCCGTTGGCCACAGCCATGAGTCGCTCGCGGGAGCGGCGCTCCTCCACCGGCAAAACTTGCGCGAAGGCCGGATCGTGCACGAGTTGCTTGGGATCGCCGAACGGAGCGGGATGCGCTGTCTGCCGGTCGACGACGGTCTCGACCTCGACGATGAGTCCGTCCTCGACCTTGAGTCGCATCGCGTAGTATGCCGGCACGCCATGCTCCTCGACCGTACCCAACCAGGCCGCGTTGCCGGTATCCGTGTCCGCAACCTCGAGGCCGGTTGGAGCCACGCCGCTGACAGAGCCCCACAGGCCCGCTCCTACCGGCATTTCCACGTCGTTTTCGGTGAAGCGCACACTCTTCGCGAAGCGGGCCCGGGCGGGCTCCTTATGCGCGAGCGCGTCCATGTAGTTGTCGACAAATCCTATGAGGCAATTGTGGTCGCAGGCTTTTGCGATCACCGCAGTGGGCTCGCCGGGCGCCTGGGCCAGCACCGCACCGCCCGAAAAAAGTGAAAGTCCGACCACGAGGTGGGCAAACAATCGCAGGCACGAGCGGTCGATCGGGGTGTTGGCTCTCACGGTATAACGCTCCTTAGCACGAGTTCTTTGACCCTCTCTACGCTACAGGTGAATCGCGTCAGTTTCCAACTGAAGCCGATTGCGAACCTCCGTGCCGAGAGGCAGACTGCCCCACCTCAAAGGTACTGGGTGCGACGCATGCGTCGCACGGGCAGCCCGCGAGGGGCGTGCCGCACGCGGCACGCGGGTAAGGCCGTGAGGCCGCACCCCGGTCCGACTGTTAGCGCGCGATGCGCGCTCAGCGGGCGGCCCCGGATCGACAGTGAGCAGGCAACGCCTGCGTAGATGGAGAAGGGTATGACGGTCACGAAGCGGTGTCGGGAATTGGCGTTCGCCCTGCTCGCTCTCGGGCTCTGCTCCGCGGGAAATGCCCGCAACCAGCCGTTGCCCGACGTGGTGATAGACGATACAAACGTCTATCCCGAAAGCATGAGTGCCGCTAAAGACGGGACGATCTACATCGGCAGCATGAAAGGCATCATCTTTCGCGCCGCGCCCGGCAGCCCGAAAGCGGAAGCCTGGATCAAACCCACGGAACAGAACGGCCTGCTGTCGATCCTGGGCGTACTCGTGGATGAGCGCTCGAAGACACTCTGGATCTGTTCAGACCCCAGTCCCTTCCGTAATCCTCCCGTAGTCGGCACCTCTGCGTTGATGGCTTTCGATCTCAAGACGGGTTCGCAAAAGGGCGTCTACCCTTTCCCTGCGCCCGCCTCGGCCTGCAACGACATTACGATCGCCCGCGACGGTACCGCCTACGCCTCGGATACGCCGAATGGGCGAATCCTGAAACTGACACGGGGCGCGAAGAGCCTGGAGGTCTTCGTGGCGGACGACCGTCTGAAGGGCATCGATGGGCTCGTGTTCGGCGGCGATGAAACCTTGTACGCCAACATCGTGACCCGTGGATTGTTGGTGCGAGTGGAGCGCGCAGCCAACGGAGAATTCAAGGATCTCACGACTCTGACCACGTCTGCGCCGCTCGGCGCGCCGGACGGATTCCGGCTCATCAAGGGGGGCACCTTCCTGCTCGCCGAAGGCAGCGCCGGACGGATCGATGAAGTCACGATCGAGGGGGATCGCGCCGAGATCAGGATGCTCCGCGACGGCCTCATCTCACCGCCCGCCGTCACTCTCGTGGGGCGGACCGCCTACGCGCTCGAAGGCAAAATCGGCTATCTCATCGATCCGAAACTCAAGGGACAGGATCCTGGTGTATTCAGCGCGCACGCGGTACCCCTGGACGGCAGTGGCGCTCTCAATAAACCACATTGATTGCCACTACCGGAATCACAACAGCATCCGTGTTGCGACCGGCGGTGACCAGTTTTGCGCCAAAGATCACGCCCACATTGGAGCTCCAGTTGTATTCAACTGCCGGAGCGAAGCCCAGCGATTCACTCGAGCCCGAGTTGCCACGAAAGAGGGGCGCCGGGCTGTTGTCGCCCTGCTGCGTAAGGTAGCTTCCCTCTAAGCGACTATTGGCGTCATGCTCGTAGACGACGTCGAGCGCCAACACCCAGTTACGTGTCACGCTGTATTCCCACGACGAATCCGCGACAAAGGAACTCCCCGGGCTCGCCCTACCCCTGAATCCGGATTCCGTGCCGTATACACTGACATCCTCGAGCCGGACGTCGTGCGAAAACGAGCCGGACAAATCCAGGCGAGTCCGCAGAATCCGGCCATTCGGCAACCACAGATAGTGTTGGGTGTAAAGCGACACCGTCGTCGTATAGGCGCCGGCACCCAGGCCATCACTCGGGCGCTTACCGAGCCGATCGTATTTGCCGCTCGGCACCGTTTCGGCGAGCACGAGGGACATCGTCGGGACCCAGTGTCCTTCCTGGAACTGCGTGAGTCGGTATTGCGCCTGCAACGTGACATCGCCGACCCGGACTCCTGAGCTGCTCCGGCCCTGGCTGAATTCATCGTAGCCGAATCGCGGAATCACACCGACCGTCACCGTATCCGCGAGCCCGTAGAGCAAGTAGGTCTGCGATCGAAACGCCTCTGCCCGGGCGGTCTCATGCCGCACTCCCTGATCATCGAAACGACCGTTGGAGATCGAGTCATACACATAGGGCTCGATGAGGAAATGTCCGTGAGATAGCGTGGCGGCCGAAGCGGCCAACAGAGGGCCGGTCCACCATGCGTCGTCGAGCGTCATGGAATGCAATCCTTGGTGTTCCGCCGAAGTTGGCGGTCGATGGCCGCGATCATCGGCGATAGCGGCACCCCTGACATTCCGTTTCTTGCGGTGAATCGACCGCGAGGCGAGCCTTCTAGGGCAACGTCAGCGCGACGAGCTCGCCCGGCAGTCCTTTCGCACCCACCGCGACCACGATGTATTGCCGCCCCTCGGTCTCATATGTCATCGGTATGCCCGATTGATTCGCGGGCAGCGTGATTTCGTGCAGCATTGCACCAGTGGCCTTGTCGTAAGCGCGGAATTTGTTCCCACCACCCCCGGCGCGCCACAAACCGCTACCCTCCCCCGCGAACAACAGCGTTTTCGTGACCAGGAGGCCGACCTGGTCGAATGAGCCGGTGCGCGGCAGTTTGATACCGGCGAGCGCCGGATTGTCCCGCGCCCAATCCGGAGTGTCGCTGTTGGGAATCATCCAGACATGATCGCCGCTGTTCAAATTGATGGCGGTGATGCGTCCCCACGGGGGTTTGATCAGGGGGAGGCCGGAGGGACCGCCCAGTGAGCCCTTGGGAAAGCCCTCGCCGTAGGCGCCGATGTAGCGCATGTCGGAGATCTTCGGATCCTGGCGCAATCCGATGGGACTCACGGAGGAAATCGAGCTGACATACAGGATGCCGGTTTCCGGATCCACCGCGGCGCCCTGCCAGTTCGCGCCGCCGGAAAGTGACGGGCGCAACAAGCTGCCCAGATTTCCACCCTCACTGACAACCGACGGCGGCGTGTACGCCGGGCCGAAGCGGTAATGACTGACGATCTCGAGCGCCTGTTGCTTCATCTCGGGGGTGAAGTCGATCAGGTCCTCGCGCCGCAAACCCTGCGGTTCGAAGGGTGCGGGCTTCGTCGGAAACGGCTGCGTTGCCGAGGTCTTCTCGCCCGGCACATCCGACTGCGGGACGCGGCGCTCCTCGATGGGCCATACCGGCTTTCCGGTGAGCCGGTCGAAGACGAAAGCCAATCCCATTTTCGTCACCTGTACGACCGCTGGGATTTTCCGACCGGCGACGGTTATGTCAGCGAGCACCGGCGGCGCCGGCAGGTCGTAGTCCCAGATATCGTGGTGAACGATCTGGTAGTGCCAGATGGGCTTGCCGGTGTTGGCATCGACGCAGACGAGAGTATCCGAGAACAGATCGTCGCCGTGACGGTGACCACCGTAGAAATCACCAGTAGCGGCCTCGATGGGTAAATAAACATAGCCGCGGACCGCATCGGCCGAGAACGGCGTCCACAAACCTGTGTTTCCCGTGTATTCGAAACTCTCGTCGGCCCAGGTGTCAGCGCCGGGCTCCCCGGCCTGCGGCACCGTGTGGAAAGTCCATTTGAGCGCGCCGGTGCGTGCATCGTAAGCACGGACCCAGCCAGGGACCGCAACCTTGGACGGCGGTGCTCCTCCCGCGGCGAACGCGACTCCCACCACGACGACGTCACCCACTATCACCGGCGGTGAGCTGGAGCCAGGTGGCGTCTTGACCAACTCATCGACACGCGGCAGGCCCTGCTTCAGGTCGACGATTCCGCTCTTGCCAAAGGAGGCGATCGGCAGACCCGTATGGGCATCGAGGGCGACGAGCTGAAATCCCGGAGTGATGGTGAAGACCCGGCTGCCTTCCTGCGGGTCGGTACTGCGCCAGAATGAGACTCCCCGGCCGGAGCTGCGGCGCGGAGCACTCGTGCCGCGCTCACCCTCATCGAGGCGATACATCCACAGGGTCTCACCGGTCGCGGCGTCGATCGCAACCACGCTCCGCCGCAGCCCCGCCGAGGTATATAGAACGCCATCCGCCATCACGGGCGTGGCCCGGAAATAGAACTCGGGAGTCGGACCGAAGTTGTCGGATTTCCAGCGCCAGGCCACGCGCAACCGGCCAACGTTATCCCGATTGATCTGATCCAACGGCGAGTAGCTCGTACTGCCGGGATCGTTGCGGTTGTTGAGCCATTCAACCTGCGCGTGTGTGTCCGCCAGCGTGTGACTGTCGGTCCGGCCCTGAAGATCGCCGCCTGCGCCGGTGACGGCCTGCGCGCCTTGTGACGCTACCGCCCAACCGTTCGCCAGGCGAATTCGAGCAAGGGCGGCCGCGTAGTCACGCTCGCTGAGCGATCCCGGATTGGTAGGCGGCATCGTCTTGCGCACAAACCGCTCGAGCTCCTCGGGCGCGAGCGCCGACCAGTGCTCCTGGAAACCGCTGCCAATGAGCGCCGGCCCCGTCTCACCGCCCCGTAACTCGGGGCCATGACAGCTGGCACAACTACGCGAGTAGGGATCATCGGTCGATGCCGCGGCGGCGGGCGCCGCAATGGACGCCGCAAGGAGCGCAACCAACACGGGCCGCGCACTTACCAAACCGCGCAACCCGTGGGCGCGCCCGCATCTCGTCGAATTCAAGATCTTTTGTTGATCAGCCGCGCCCGATATAGGGCATCTTGGTGGCCATGATAGTCATAAATTGCACATTCGTATCGAGCGGCAGATTCGCCATCTGCAGGACGGACTGCGCTACGTGTTTCACGTCCATCAAAGGCTCTGGAGTGGCGCTCCTGGACGCGAGGCGGTCGGCGAGCTCGGTCCGCGCATTGCCGATGTCGATCTGTCCACACGCTATGTCGTAGGCCCGTCCGTCCAGGGAAGTCGACTTGGTGAGGCCCGTCACTGCGTGCTTACTGGCCGTATAGGCCACTGACAGAGGCCGCGGAGCGTGCGCGGAGATCGAGCCATTATTGATGATGCGCCCGCCCCTCGGGCTTTGCGCCTTCATGATCCGGAAGGCTTCCTGAGTGCACAGAAATGCACCCGTGAGATTCGTGGCGATCACTGCCATCCATTGTTCATAAAGGAGGTTCTCGAGCGGAACCGCCGGAGCGCTGATGCCCGCGTTGTTGAAAAGCACGTCGAGGCGGCCGAATACCTCGTGGGCACGTGTGAACAGAGCATGCACCGAGGCCGGGTCGGTGACGTCCGCCGTGACGGCGAGGGCGTTCTTGCCCGCGGAACCTGCCATGGACGCGGTCGCGTCCAGAGATTCCTTATGCCGGCCCGACAGGACCACGTGATAGCCATCGTTCAGGAAAGCCAGGGCTGTCGCCTGCCCGATACCGCTGCCCGCGCCCGTGATGAGCGCAATTCGGTCGCCTGCTGCCATGGTGGCCCTCTTGTAATTTGGAAGTGGGGAATCCCACCAGTCTATAATTCCGAGGCCGCAACGGATAGGGAAGACGGCGGACTACCCATGAGCGACAGTTTCTTTGGCATCGTCCATTTGCCGACCTATATCGTCGGCACCCTCCTGGTCATTTTTCTGCCGGGCCCGAATTCGCTGTTCGTGCTCAGCACAGCGGCGCGGCGCGGTGTCCGCCTGGGTTACCGCGCCGCCTGCGGTGTGTTCATTGGCGACACGATGCTGATGACGCTCGCGTCCATCGGCGTAGCCTCCGTGCTGAAAGCCAATCCCACGGTATTCCTGATTTTGAAGTCGGCCGGTGGCGCCTACCTGGGCTACCTCGGCATCAACATGATCATCACCGCGTGGAAAGGCAGAGGCACCGCGCCAGCGCCGAACGTAGAGACATTGCCGGAGCCCGTTGGTGACCCACTACCGCGCGCCCTGGGCATCAGCCTGCTGAATCCCAAGGCCATCTTGTACTGCATCGCGTTTTTCATTCAGTTCGTCGATCCAACCTACGGCCACAAGATCGTGTCATTCGCCCTGCTCGGCTCGATCGCGCAGTGCTTCAGCTTCCTCTACTTGAGCCTGTTGATATTCAGCGGCGCCCGCCTGGCCGACTCCTTCCGCCGTTGGCACCGCACCCGCACCGCCCTGACGGGCGGCGCCGGCGCCGCTTTTGTTGGCTTCGGAGTAAAGCTTGCCACCGCCGCGGTGAACTGAGACTTGTCACTCTACACGGGTGAAGGAGAGACGGATCCGGGTGAGCACCCGGATCCTGCCGATTGGAGGACTGAGGTTTACTGGCCGCTGGCGGCAATTTAACGTGCCGCAGCCGCCGGGTTACTGATCACTACCTCGACGCGTCGGTTCTGCTGCCGTCCGTCCGCCGAGTCATTGCCCGCGACCGGGTCGGCCTTTCCCTTACCCAGGGCGGTGAGTCGCTCTGAGCCGACTCCCCTTCTCACCAGGTATGACTTCACGCCGTCCGCACGGCGCTCGGACAACCCCTGGTTGTAGTCGTCGCTTCCCACGCTGTCCGTGTAACCCTCCACCACCACTGTACGATTGGGATAGGTGTTGAGAAACGTGACCAGCTTGTTGAGATTCCCCGTGGCGGCCGTCTTCAGATCAGCCTGACCGCTCGTAAAGAGGACATCGCCCAGAGTCAGAACGACCCCGCGATCCGTCACTTTTGCGTGCATCTCATCAATCTGCCGTTGTAGTTCGGCAGACTGTTGCTGCGAGCTCGTAGCAGCGGCACGTGCGGCATCAGCATCGGCGCGCGACTGATCGCTGTCCGCGCGCGCTACGGCCGCCTGATTCTTGGCGACGTCTACCTCACGCGAGCGTGAATCCAGGCGAGCCTTCTCACGCTGCTGGTTCAATGCGGTGCGCTGATCTTCGGCGAGAGCCGTTTCTGCAAGCGCCTTCGCCGTGTCGACCTTGCGGTCGGCTATGAAAACCAGATGTCGTGCCAGGGCCTCGTCGGTTTGCGGTGTTTCGGCCGCGCGCACGGCCATCTCCGCGTCCTTCATCGCGATCGATGCCCGGTCCGCCAACTGCGGATTGGACTGGAGCTGTACCAGCTTGTTGCGTACCGCTGCGGCACCCTCTGGCTTCATGGGCGCGGTGGCGCAAGCTGTGAGTAGCGCGGTGGCTACTGCCATCGCGATGAGTGTTTTACTGAGTGTCCGGGGACTACTGATGTTCATTTCTGCTCTCCAGAGCTGCGCTGCATTTCCTCGACCAGGGTGCCGGTGCTTTGCTTCATGTCGGCGTTCACTGCGTTAGCCTTGGACTGTGATGTCTTGGCGGCAGCGAGCTCGGCGTCAGCGCGCGATTCATCGGCATACTGTGCGGCGAGATCCATTTTCTTTTCGCTCACAGCGGTGTCGGCGGAGGCGAGCCTGGTGCGCGCCTCTGCCAGCTCTCCGGCGGCGTAGCGGCCGGCTTCGACTCGCTCGGCGTTGGCAATGGCCTGTTGTGCTGCCTGCAGGTTCGCGGTAGGTGCCGGCGGTACGGTTGCGCAACCGCCGACGATGAGGGAGGCCAGGAGACCCGCTGCCAGAGGCAGACGGGCGTCCACGAGACGTTGATGTAATCGATTCATGGTAATTCCCCGCTGAAGTTGGATTTGTGGGCCGCCGGGCGGAACTCCGTTATTTGAGTTGCATGTCGTTCGTGACCGAGGTCACGCCGTCGACGTTGCGCGCCACTCTTATGGCACTGTCGATGTCGCCGCGGTGGCTCACGAAGCCACTCAACTGAACCCTTCCCTTGAAGGTCTCGACGTTGATCTCGGATACCTTGAGGCCCGGCTCGCCGAGAATGGCGGCCTTGACCTTGCTGGTGATAACACTGTCATCGACGTACTGGCCGCTGGCCTCGTGGGTCCGAGTGGCCGCGCAACCGGCGGCGGCGATCAACACCGCACTCAGTAGAAGCGCCGAAAAACTTTTGGTGGGATACATA
>DATMQL010000168.1:0-10239 GCA_035566815.1 Steroidobacteraceae bacterium
CGGCCAACAGCCCAACGACAGCGGCGTTGACGCCTGCCAGCGATCGGGCGCTGGTGTCTCTCGCGCTCAGTGTTTGCCAGTACGGCAACACGCCGGCCACGATCAGAAAACCGGGTAAAAAAATCGCCAGCAAGCCGACAGTCGCGCCGGAAATCCCGCCCGGTCCGTAATGCAGGCGTTCTCCGAGAAACGCGGCAAAGGTGAACATTGGGCCGGGAAGTGCCTGCGCGGCGCCATATCCCGCAAGAAAGGTCCCGTTGTCAATCCAACCTGGATCGACTACGGAATGCTCGAGCAACGGCAATACCACATGGCCGCCGCCGAATACGAGTGCACCGGCGCGAAAGAAAGCCCCAGCAACCTGGCCTGTCGGTGAGGTCGTCGGCGCGACGACGAGTGCAAGCGTTAGTAGGATCCCGAAAGACAGCAACAGGACGCTGCCGAGACGTCGCCCATAGGGAAGTGTGAAGCTCGCGCCGGGCGTCACGGAAGCGGCGATAGGGGAATCCGAGGTGGCGGAACCCAACGTGCCAGAACCCGATTTGGCGGAAGCCGAGCCAGGCCTACATAGCCACGGCCCCAGCAGCGCGCCTCCAGCCACCACCACCAATTGCATCCAGGCGCTACCACTGACGACGACCAGTCCTGCGCTGACGGCAGCCATCATGGCTCGCGGCGGATCTGGAGTCAGCGTACGTGCCATACCCAGCACTCCTTGAGCAACTACCGCAACCGCGACCAATTTCAAGCCGTGTACGGCGCTGCCTCCCAAGGCTCCCGACAAAAACTCATTGGATACGGCGAAGGCAAACATCAGCAGGGCCGATGGGAGCGTGAATCCAACGAAGGCAGCCAGCGCACCGCGCCATCCGGCGCGCAACAGCCCCAGGGAGAAGCCGAGCTGGCTGCTCGCTGGGCCGGGGAGAAACTGACACAGTCCCAGGAGTTGGCCGAAGCGCTCTTCGTCGATCCAACCGCGACGCTCGACGAACTCGCGCCGAAAATAGCCCAGGTGCGCGATCGGGCCGCCGAAGGACGTCAGGCCCAGCTTGAGAAATGCGGCGCCTACCTCGGTCGCGCTGCCCTTTCGTTCGTTGGCTGTGCTCACCACGATACCCCGGCCCGAGACACCAGGCCGGGGAGGGCAGGCTGCCTTACCCCGACCCGGCACATCCGGCCGAGGAGGTCAGACTGCATTCTGCGGGACGACCTCGACGGTGAGATGCGACAGGATCTTGAAGCGAGCAAGACGGTCGCGATAGTAACTTGGGTCATGCGGATTCCGGGTCACCACCGAGACGATTGCGGCCAGGTGTCCGGGTCCAACCCGCCACAGGTGCAGATCATCCAGCCGATCTCCGTCGACTTCGATCGCCTGGCGGAGTTGGTCTGCGAGACGCGGGTCGGGATTCATGTCGAGCAGAATAGCACCCGTGTCCCGGATCAACCCGTAAGACCAACTCGCGATGACACAGGCGCCGACAATGCCGGCCAGCGGGTCCATCCACAGCCAGCCAAACGCTCTGGCGAGAAGGAGGCCGACGATCACGAGAATTGAAACGGCCGCGTCGGCTGCGACGTGGATCACTGCGGCGCGCATGTTGTTGTCGCGGTGCGCGCCGGCGTGGCCGTGGTGGTCGTCTGGCTCATTAGCGGCGGGGGTGGCGTGATCGTGGTCATGATCATGATCATGCTGATGCTGCTCATGGTCGTGATCGTGATCGTGATCATGCCGAAGGTGCTCATGACCGTGATCGTGCTGCCGGTCGTGTTCCTGCCCGTGGCCACGATCATGCAGATGATGTGCGTGCTCATGCTCACGAGCGTGATAGTGAGGATGATGCTCGTGATCATCCTCATCCTCGCGCTCATGATCGTGCTCTTTCCCATGACCATGTCCGTGATGATGATGACCGCCGCTACTCAGCAGCCACGCACTGACAATGTTCACTGCCAGCCCCAGGCAGGCGATCGGGATGGCCTCGGCGAAATGGATCGGCACGGGCTGGAACAGGCGTGCGACCGACTCGTAACCAATCAGGATGGCAATCATCGCCAGGACGATGGCGCTCGTAAAACCTGCCAGGTCGCCGAGTTTCCCCGTGCCGAAACAGAAACGGGTGTCGCTCGCGTGCTTTCTGGCATAGCTGTACGCCAGCGCGGCGAGCAACAGGGCTCCGGCGTGGGTGCTCATGTGCAGGCCATCGGCGATCAGGGCAATCGACCCGAACAGAAGTCCGCCCACAATTTCAGCAGCCATCATGACGCCGCACAAAACGATCACGGCCCACGTTTTCTTCTCACTGGCCTCGTGGTCGGGCGCCAGGAAGACGTGACTGTGCTGTTCGAAAATCTCGTTGGCGTTTGCTTCGCCCATCGCTGTGGTCCTGTTTGATGTGCGCGTTGCCGGAAGCGCGGCCCGGACTTACTTTTTCAGGTACTGATGCACGATCTCGACCAGCTCTTCGGCCGCCGCCACCCGCGGGTCGTTGCGGTCGGCCCGCGGATCGACCACGTGCTCGCGAATGTGGTCCTCGATCACTTCCGCAATAAACCCGTCCATGGCGCCTCTGCAGGAGGTTGCCTGCTGCAGAACATCGGCGCATTCCTGGCCGGACTCGATGGCACGCTCGATCGCCTCGATCTGACCCCGCAAGCGTCTGATCCGATTCAGGAGTTTGACTTTCTCTTTGGCGACGTGGCTCATGCTGCAGTGTCCTTCGAGATAGTATAGGGGGGTAGGGTATATCCGGCAAGCCCGAATGCGTAGCGGAACGGCGCGCCAGCGGCGTCGTGGGGGCCTGGGGCTGGGCTGTTAAGCCGGCGGCGGCTGCGATGTCAGCGATTCTGCCGATGTGCTCGGGGTACGCGGTGGTTTGAACCAGCGGTTGGCCCGTGGCATGAACAACAAACAGGCGGCTCCCGGGGGTCACTTCGCGGGAGCTATTTCAGCCACGCCGGGCCGGCTATTCCGGGACTGGGACAGGCTCCGGTGCGGTGATGGAGGCTGCCGGGGTCTCGCTCTGCGCGCGATCGCCCTTCATCTTGCGCTCGATGAAATACATCATGACCAGGGTGATCGCCGTGGTGCAGACGAGCACATATCCCAGGATATCGAAATGCACCAACTCGCCGCCCGGCGCTTCCGCCACAATGAATCCAGCGATCACCGAGGCGACACCGCCGGCAACCTGCTGCAGCGAGGAGCTGACCGACATATAGGAGCCGCGATCGGCGGGCCGCGGCAATGCCGACAGCAGCGCGGAAGAGGAGATGATGCGCGAGAAGATACCGATCTGCAGTAACACCATGACCACGCAGAGCATCCATAGAGGGCTCTTGTGCATGTGTGTATAGATCAGCACCATCGCGACCGTCAGTACGCAGCCGAAGGCGAACACCTTCAGTTTTCCATAGGCGTCGCTGGCGCGGCCAATCAACGGGCCGGCCACGATGGAGAACGCGCCCGTGATCATATAGACCAGCGGGAGCTGTTCGAGCGGCACCCCGATGTTATGCACGCTGAATATACTGATGAAGGGCATGAGCATGAAGCCACCCACGCTCAGCAGCCCGGTCGTGAGAAACCCCTGGATGTAGCTGCGATTGGTGACCGTCTGCAACAGGTGATGCAACGGGCTCCGGTCGGGATGGTGCTTCAGATGCGCGTCAACCGGCAGCAGCTTGGTCTGGATCAAGCCACCCACTGCGGCGCTGACGGCCACGACCATGAAAAACGGCGCGTTCCAGCCCCAGTGATTCGACAGGAACAGGGCCACCGGAATGCCCATCACCGTGCTGGCCGCGAATGCGGTCTGAATGATTCCCATGACCCGGCCACGCATCTGGACTGGAAACAGATCCGTGACGATCGCGAAGGACACCGAGCCCACGACACCGGCAAACAGTCCCGTCACCATCCGCGCGACCAACAGCATGGGATAGGTGGCAGCGACGGCGCAGAGAAGTGTCCCGGCAACGAAGCCCGCGTAAAAGACGATCAACAGTTTCTTGCGGTCGAAGCGATCCGCGAAGCCCGCCGTCAGCAACCCGGAAAGTCCGGCGCTGAAGGCGTAAGTCGAGACCACCAGGCCGAATTGCGACGGCGTGATGTTGAGGGCCGGCATGACGAGGGCGCCCAGCGGCGCCAGCATCATGAAGTCGAGCACGATGGTGAACTGCAAAAAGGCCAGCATCGCCACTACGAACTTCTGGTAGCTCGAAAACGCTGCGGGGAGCATCCCGGCGTTGGGCTTGCCGGTGGCCGGCACAGCGGCGGCCGGCGTCCGGGCGACGGGGGTACCAGTGACCGGCCCAGCCGCGGCCGGACCGGTGCCGGCGGGTTTCAGGTCATTCATTTGGAGCGGATCTCGTCGATCGTGCGTCGGAGGATTTGCAACACGCGTTTTTTCTCTTCGAGCGAGGAGTTGAGTTTCTCGTAGATAGCGGCCTTCAACTCGTCGCGCAGTCCGAGGAATTCCGCCTTCATCTGGCGCCACTCGCCGCGCGCGGAATCTCGCGAGCCGCGGCCGAAATTATCGGCGACGTCCTCGTCTTCCGCGTACTGCTGTTGCATGTGTGCGAGCTTACGCCCGAACAGCGCCAGCCGGTTCCAGAGCTCGTCGGCGGCGACGCGGTTCTTCGCCAGGTGATCCGCTCCCTCGGCTGTAATGTTGAACAGCTTTTTGGTGCCCTCCGCCGTGGCGGTGGCGTAGCCCGTCTCTTCCAGGTAGGTGAGGGCGGGATAGACCATTCCGGGGCTTGGCGTGTACACGCCGCTGGAATGCTCTTCAATGGCCTTGATGATCTCGTAGCCATGCCGGGGCTTCTCGCTCAGCAACAGCAGGATGAGCAGCTGCAGGTCGCCCGAGCCGAGCACCCGGGCAGTGCGCATGCCACCGCCGCCGCGGAACCCGCCGCCAAAAGGACCGCCGAAGAAGCCGGGTCGACCGCCGCCGGCGCCGAAGTGACCATGGCCCCCGCGGCCGGCGCAATAAGGATGGGTGTGTCTGTACATAGATGAATACCTCTACTGAGAATATATCTTACGATACATCTGAAGTAAAGACAGTGAAGATCCTTGGTACGCCGGCGAGGGGTGCGGGCTGCGTATGAGCCGGGTGGCGTGGGTGCGGACGGGTGATGCGCCGGCAACGCAACGGGGGTGCGAGCAAGGTCAGGGTGGCTCGTCCGGCAGCGTGATCGGTGAGGCGCGCTGCAAGGGGCCCCCGCCAGCAACGCAATGCCGGTTTCGCGTCGGGGCGAAAATCCTGGCGGCCCGACCGCACCCCGGAACAGGAAGTTGGTTTCGCGCCGGGGCCAGGGTGATTTGACTGCGCCGCGACAAGGCCCGAACGCGGCGCAGTCAGCGACTCAACGCAAGCTCTCTCAGCCCAGCGTCGGGTAATCCGTATAACCCTTCTGTCCCGGCGTATAGAACGTGCTCATGTCGGGAGCGTTGAGCGCAGCGCCCGTTTCCCAGCGCTTTTTGAGGTCCGGATTGGCGAGGATCGCTTTGCCGACGGCGATGAGATCCGCTTTGCCCGCGGCGACGTCGCCTTCGGCGCGCTTGAAGTCATAGCCACCCGAGAGAATCAGGTGCAGGTTGGACTGGCTGCGCAATATTGTGCGGATCGAGTCGGGAATGACCGGCGCTCCCATCGACGAGTGATCCACGAGGTGGATGTACAGCAGTCCGCGCTCGTTGAGTTGTTTCGCGAGATAGGTGTAGTCGGAGTCCATCTGCGGGTACAGGGGCATGTCGTTGAATACACCGTACGGTGAAATGCGGATGCCCACTTTCTCCTTGCCGATCGCCTTGATGGTGGCGTCCACGACCTCGAGCGCGAAACGCGCGCGACCTTCGATCGTGCCGCCGTAGCCATCCGCACGCTGATTCGAGTTGGGTCGAATGAACTGCTCGAGCAGATAGCCGTTTGCACTGTGCAGCTCGACGCCGTCGAATCCGGCCGCGATCGCGTTCTTCGCCCCTTGGGCGAACTCGTCGATGGTTTGTTTGATGTCGGCTTCGGTCATGGCCTGCGGGACCGGCAGCGGCTTCATCTGCTCGGCATCGGTCCACATTTCGCCCGCTGCCGCGACGGCTGAGGGGGCCAGAATGCGTGCGCCCTTGGGCAGGTTCAAAGGATGCGCGATGCGTCCGCAGTGCATGAGCTGCGCGAACATTTTCGCGCCCTTGGCATGAACCGCCTTGGTGACCAGCTTCCAACCCTCCACCTGCTCGGCGGAGAACATACCGGGGATGCGCGCGTATCCCAGGCCATTCGGTGAGGGCGACGTGCCTTCGGCAATCACGAGTCCGAGAGAGGCGCGCTGTGAGTAATACTCTGCCATCAGCTCGTTCGGGATATTCCCAATGGCGCGACTGCGCGTCAGCGGCGCCATTACCAGGTGATTCTGCAGGGCAAGCGGTCCAACGATAGTGTTCGAGAATAACTTCGACATACGGGGCTCTCTTCGAAAAGGGGCAGGGGGTGCGGGTCATCTTACAGTCTCGAGACCGTCCGCGCGCACTCCGGCGCGCCCCTGAAGTGCGAGAGCGCACGCCTATTTCGAGGGAGACTCCCGCTCAGCCTGAGCGGCGTCGCACGTTGGCACTGTTCCGGTGCAACCGCGGCCGCGGCGCCAGGCGGCCGTTGTAACGTCAGGCGCCGTGTTGCGCGGGTTGGGGTTTCGACCAGAGGTAGCCGAGGCCCAGCAGCGCAAACCACACTGGTGCCACGTATAACGCCACCCTCGTGTCGTCATCCAGTCCCAACATCGCGGTTACGGCGAGTAGGAACACGATGACCAGCCAGTTCGCATACGGCGCTCCCGGCATGCGGAAGGGTGCCGCTCGCACGCTTCCCGCAGCGACCGCACGCCGGTAGTTCCGGTGCGCGACCATGATGATTCCCCAGGTCCACAAGGTTCCGATGGTGGAAATGCTCGTGACATAGACGAACGCTTTTTCGGGAACCGCATAGTTCAGTGCCACCGCGACCAACATCACGGCCGCCGAGACGTTGATGCCCTTCGCAGGAACGCGTTGCGCACTGAGGTGGGCGAGGGCGCGGGGCGCCTGACCCCGTTGCGCGAGGGAGAAGAGCATCCTGCCCGTGCTGAAGATCCCACTGTTGCAGGAGGAAGTGGCCGCCGTGATCACCACGATGTTGATGATGGTGGCGGCCGCCGGCACCCGCATCTTGTCGAACACGAATACGAACGGGCTCATGTCGGGGCTGAGCTCCGTCCACGGCACGAGCGACATGATGACCAGGAGCGCACCGATGTAGAAGATGAGAATGCGGTAGGTGATGCCGTTGGTGGCCTTCGGCAACACGACTTCGGGATTTTCCGCCTCGCCAGCCGTTACACCGATCAACTCCACACCCTGGTAGGCGAAGGTGACCATCTGCAGCGTGAGCAACACTCCCAGGATTCCGAACGGTAGAAAGCCGCCGTGCGACCACAAATTCGTGAAGCTCGCCGTCGCGCCGAGATCACCGACGTGGAAAAAGATCACGAACAGCCCACCGACAATGAGGCCGACAATGGTGACGACCTTGATGAGCGCGAACCAGAATTCGAGCTCGCCGAACACCCGGACGGCGAGTTGGTTCGCCCCATACAGCGCGACCAGCGCCACCAGGGCGGGCAGCCATTGCGGTACAGCCGGAAACCAGTAGCGCACATAAATGCCGATGGCTGTCAGCTCCGCCATCGCGGTCACCACCCACATGAACCAGTAGGACCAGCCGGTCGCGAACCCTGCGAAAGGACCGCAGAACTCATCCGCATAGACCGCGAATGATCCCGCGACCGGACGATAGGTGAGCAACTCCCCCAACGCCCGCATGATGAGGAAAACCATGACGCCACCGATGGCGTAGGCCAGCAGCAGCCCGGGACCGGCGTGACGGATGGCCTTGGCGGAGCCGAGAAACAACCCCACCCCGATGGTGCCGCCGAGTGCGATGAGTTGGATATGCCGTGCGCGCAGGTTACGCGAGAGATTCGAATCGCCTTGCGACATTGGGGGCCCTTGAGTTTCCGCCGGACGTTGCGGCCATCTTACCGTGCTGGCGGTCCGAGCAACGCGTAACGGCGTCCCTGGGGTACCTCATAGCGCTGGAGCAGCGATGCGACCCCCTCGGCCGCCAGGATTCCTGCGGTGCCGTCGTCGGGCGGCTTCACTGGATGGAAGTGATCGAGCAGTCCAGTGAGCTCTCCGGCAGCGTGTCCTGGCAGAAGAACCAGTACGCGCCCCGTGCGCCCGTGGGCACTGAACCAGGTGGCGACGGCCCCTTCAGCCGGCAGAACGGTAAATCGCGTCCGCAACCCATGATCCAGCATGGCGATCGTCGTCTCGTCCGGCGTCAGCAACGCCAGATCCTCGTTCGCGGAATCGTCGTGGATGCGTTGCGCGAGACTCCCCAGATCGTGCCACCGGTCGATGGAGGGAAAAGTTGCGAGGGCCATCAAACATAGTGCGGTGGCATACGACGTGTACGTCCATCCGAAACTGCGATGGAAATCTCCGCGCGCCTGCGCCCGCGCCGAAAGTCTCGTTGCCATGAAAGTAACAGCGAGCGCCGCGAGCGTCGCCGCCAGGCACGCGGCCCGCGAGATGGCCGAAGTCGTGACCAGCGCCAGCACTGCGGGAAACAGGGCAAACCCGCATGCAATGATGGCAACCAACCATCGGGTCCAGCGAAGCGCGAGCTTGTCGAACCGGCTTGGCGAGAGCCGCGCGTCGGTGATCCACAGGGCGACCAACAGCCCGAAGCCCGGCAGTGCCGGGGCCGAGTAGATGTCACGAGCCGTCGCCGCCAACGATAAAACAATCAGAAAGGGTAACGCGGCGCCAACGGCAAATCGCCACGGCGTGCCCGCCCGTCCCGGCACGCGAACCCGATCCCAGGCTCGCCGCAGCGCTGCCGCCACGAGCAGCGTCCACGGCAGCAGGTAAACCGGCAACTCGAGGAAATATTTCCCGGGCGTGTTCTTGTGGCCGCCGCTGTAGTCGAGAGCGGCAGGCGCGGAGATCTTGGTGAAACGGCCCACCACGTTATGCCAGAAGAGGGCCAACAGAGCGTCACTGCCTCCCGGAGTCAGTGTTACCGCCCAGATCCACGGGCCGATGATGAGGACCTGCAGGATCAAACCCGCATACAGCTCCCAACGTCGCAACTCAGACCAACGGCGCTCCCACACGATGATGGCGCCGATTGCCAGTGCCGGCGCCATCCACCCGGGGGCGCTCTTTGCCATGAAACCCATCGCGGCGCCGAGGTGCATGACGCAGTAGCCGAGAAACTTGCGGCGGCCGGCGGGTGCGGTGAAGCCTAGCCACGCCCCGAGAAGCGAGAGCGCGCACCCCGCGAGCAGACATGCGTCGGGCGCGAGCCACACCGTCACCCGGAAGACGATGATGGCCGTCGCGGAGACGAGCGCCGCTACGATCGCCGCGGCATTTCCAGCCATGGCAAATGCCAGAGCGCCGATCGCGACAGCGGTAACGACCGCATACAGGACGTTGGGCGCCCTTGCTGCCGGTGGCGAGTTACCAAAGACCCGCAAGGCGTCCGCGGACATCCAATACGACAGCGGCGGCTTCTCGAGAAAGGGGGTTCCAGCGAGCTGCGGCAGCGTCCGATCGCTCTGTTGACTCATGCGCCAGGCGATATCCGCCTCGCGCGGCTCGTCCGGGGTCCATAGATTCCGGTAAAAGATGCCGAGGAGCCAGATCGGCGCCAGCGCGATTACGATGCGCACGGCCCAGCGGTGCGCGGCAGACCCGGGATGCGGCGCGGGCATCGACCCCTCCGGAAAAAAAAGAAGCGCCGATTATGCCGTATGGGGGCTGTCCTCGGGATTCGGCAGCAACCGCCCGGCGGCGGAGGCCGTCGCTCGCACCGCGGCGATGCGTTACGATCCCCTTACACCGGCCTCGCGCTGCCGGCGGACGCCGCGTCCGTCGCGTCCACGGCCAGAGGCAGGCGTACCGTAAATGTGCTGCCGCGATTCAGGCCCCCACTATGCGCTTCGATACCCCCACCGTGGAGCTCCACCAGGCGCTTGGCCAGGGTGAGTCCGATGCCCAGGCCGCTGCGTGCACCGATGCATGGCGGGCCCGGGCGGGCAAACATATCAAACACCCAGGGAAGCAATTCCGGGGCAATGCCGATCCCGCTGTCCGCGACCGTCAGCACGGCGTCCGTGGAATCGCGCGTCAGC